>DASVKO010000191.1:0-28343 GCA_036385355.1 Dermatophilaceae bacterium | reverse complement strand
TCGAAGATGACCCCCGAGCCCTGCCCGCTGCCCTGACCGCTGGTCACCGAGATCGCCACCACGCTGGGTGAGACCGCTCCTGCGGTGACCGACCAGTTGGGTGCGGAGGCGTTGGCCTGCAGCACCGGCGCCGCGGAGGTGCTGGTGCTGGCAGGGGTCTGCGCCGACGGGGAGGACGTGACATCGGTGCGCGTCACGGCATACGTTCCGGCGCTGGCCAGGATCGCGGTGATGACGGCGATGGCGCCGAGCTCGGCCAGCCTGCGGGACCTGGCCGGCGCTGAGGGCGCTGCTCCGGGCTGCGCCGAGGTGGCGGGACGCGGCTCGCCCGGCGCCTGCGGGGCGACCGGGGAGTACGCCGGGAACTGCGGCTGCTGCTGCGTCTGCTCGTACCAGAGCGGCGCGGTGTGCTGCGAAGCGTCCTCGGGAGGCTGCTGCGACCAGGACGACTGCGGCGCAGGCTGCTGCGGCATGCCCCCGGGTGGCGTGCCTTCGGGCCGAGCGCCCTCAGGCGACTGTGGGAACTGGGACGGAGGCTGCTGCGTCATGGGAATCTCCTTCGGGTTGATGAGATGAGTCAATCCCACGAACGTCAAACAATGCTGGGTTCTTTCTGGGAGTTTGCTGTGGGCAGCTCCACGACGAACGTCGCCCCGCCGCCGGGTGTTGCTGCCACTCCCACCTGGCCCTTGTGGGCGCCGACGATGGCGGCCACGATGGCCAGGCCCAGGCCGTTGCCGCCGCCGTTGCCCCGGCCGCGGGAGGGGTCGGCGCGGTAGAACCGCTCGAAGACCTTGCGCGCCTTGACGGGGTCGACGCCTTTGCCGTGGTCGCGTACCTCGAGTCTGGCGTGACCGGAGGCGTCGCGGCCCACGGCGATCTCGATACTGGTGCCTGCGGGGGTGTGGTTGACCGCGTTGCCCACCAGGTTGGTGACGACCTGGCGCAGCTTGGCCTCGTCACCCTCGATCGTCGTCGGCTCGAGGTCACCGGTGAGCCCGAGCAGTCTCACCTTCCTGGACGGGTCCAGCGCGCGGGCGTCCTGCACGGCGTCGGCAGCCAGCACGGTGAGATCGACCTGTCCTCGTTCGAACGGGCGATGACTGTCCAGCCGGGTCAGCAGGAGCAGGTCCTCGACCAGACCGCCCATCCGGATCGACTCGTCCTCGATGCGTCGCATCGTGCCGCTCACGTCCTCGGGCGTGGTGACCGCTCCCTGGCGGTACAGCTCCGCGTACCCTCTCACCGCGGCCAGCGGGGTGCGCAACTCGTGCGATGCGTCGGCCACGAACTGGCGCATCCGTTCCTCGGAGGCCTCGCGAAGGGCGAAGGACTGCTCGATCTGGGCGAGCATCGCGTTCAGCGAACGGGACAGGCTGGCCACCTCGTCCTGGGCCGCGGGCTCGGGGATCCGCCTGGTCAGGTCACCCGCCGCGATGGCCGCGGCGGTGTCCTCGATCTGGGTGAGCGGCCGGAATGCCCGGCGCACGCCGTACCAGCCCAGGAGGGCGCAGCTGGCGATGAGGGCCAGGCCGATCAGGATGGCGAAGGTCACCATCCGCTGGACCGTGGTGTCGACGCCTCGCAGGGGCACGGCCACGGCGAAGGTCGCCGATCCGTCGCGCAGCGCTCCGGGCACCACCCGCCAGCGCATCACGCCATCGGTGGAGCTGACGGTGAACAGGGTGCCGTGCTGGACGCGTGGGTCGTTCAGCGCCAGGTTCGGGATGTCGGGGTGCAGACGCTCCCCGGTGGGGTTGACGGAGAACGACGAGCTGCCATCGGTCGGCATGAACTTGACGGCGTAGTTGGTGGGAATGCCCTCGTCGCGACGGTTGAACAGGTGGCTCAGCACCTGCGAGGCGGTGGGTTCGGCGGCCGCGTTCAGGTCGCGGTCGGTGCTGTCCATCAGCTGCCGGCGCATCACTGCGCTGGTGGCGAGGCTGGTGAGCGTGAGGGCGACCAGGAGCAGGGACACGAGCAGGGCGACCAGCCGCACCCGCAGCGGTAGCGCCTGGATCCGGTGGGTGACCCTGGGGACCACAGGTCGGCGCCCGTGCTTCGTGTTGGTCGAGTCCGTCACGCCGGCCCGCTCAGGTCGACTCTGGCGGCAGGCGAAGGACGTAGCCCACGCCGCGCCTGGTCTGGATCAGCGCGGGCTCCTCGGCGTCGATCTTGCGCCGCAGGTAGGAGATGTAGGACTCGACGATGCCGGACTGACCCCGGAAGTCGTAGTCCCAGACATGGTCGAGGATCTGGGCTTTTGAGAGCACGCGGTTGGGGTTGAGCATGAGGTAGCGCAACAGCTTGAACTCGGTGGGGGAGACCTCGATGATCCGCTTGTTGCGTCGTACCTCGTGGGAGTCCTCGTCCAGCTCGAGGTCGTGGAAACGCAGGATGGCGTCGTCGTCCTCGATCCCGCCGCGGGTCCGTCGCAGCACGGCTCGGATCCGGGCGACGACCTCCTCGAGGCTGAACGGCTTGGTGACGTAGTCGTCGCCGCCGACCGTGAGCCCCTGGATCTTGTCCTCGAGGGAGTCGCGCGCGGTGACGAAGACGATCGGCAGGATCCGCCTGGCGTCGCGCAGCTTGCGGGTGACGGTGAAGCCATCCATGTCCGGCAGCATCACGTCCAGGACGACGAGGTCAGGGTTGTGCTCTGCGGCCTGCTTGAGCGCTGTCGCGCCGTCGGCGGCCACGTGCACCTCGAATCCGGCGAAGCGCAGGGACGTGGCGAGCAGCTCGCGGATGTTCGGCTCGTCCTCGACGACGAGGAGCCGGGCTTCAGGGGTGCCAGTGGTCACAGACCAATTCTGTATGCGGTGTCTGGGAGTTTCCTGTGAATGTCCTGCGCAGCCGTCGGCTCCTCGGGTGGCTCGGCCTCACTTCAGGTCGGGCTCCGGCGGGGTCAGCACGTCGTCCGCGTCGATGATCCGGTAGGAGTAGCCCTGCTCAGCCAGGAAACGCTGACGGTGGGCGGCGAAGTCGGCGTCCACCGTGTCGCGCGAGACCACGCTGTAGAAGTGCGCCGTACGCCCGTCGCCCTTGGGCCGCAGGACCCGCCCCAGTCGCTGGGCCTCCTCCTGCCGGGAGCCGAAGGTCCCCGACACCTGGATGGCGATGCTGGCCTCGGGCAGGTCGATCGAGAAGTTGGCGACCTTGCTGACCACCAGCAGCCTCACCTCGCCCGTGCGGAACTGCTGGAACAGCTTCTGGCGCTCGGCAACCGTGGTCTGGCCGGTGATCAGGTCCGCGTTCAGCCGCTCGGCCAGGCGGTCGAGCTGGTCGAGGTACTGACCGATCACCAGGGTCGGCTCGCCGGCGTACCTGGCCACGAGAGCCTCGACCACCGCGTCCTTGGAGGTGCTCGTCGAGGCCAGCCGGTACCTGTCCTCGGGCTCGGCCATCGCATAGCTCATCCGCTCGGCGTTCGGCAGGGTGATTCGCACCTCGACGCAGTCGGCGGGAGCGATGTAGCCCTGGGCCTCGATGTCCTTCCAGGGTGCGTCGAAGCGCTTGGGCCCGATCAGGCTGAAGACGTCGGCCTCGCGCCCGTCCTCGCGGACCAGCGTGGCCGTCAGGCCGAGGCGGCGGCGGGCCTGGAGGTCGGCCGTCATCCGGAAGACCGGTGCCGGCAGCAGGTGGACCTCGTCGTAGATGATGAGCCCCCAGTCGCGGGCGTCGAGCAGGCTGTGGTGGGTGTAGACCCCCTTGCGCTTGGTCGTCAGCACCTGGTAAGTCGCGATGGTGACCGGCCGGATCTCCTTGCGCGAACCGGAGTACTCGCCGATCTCGTCCTCGGTCAGGCTGGTTCGAACGAGCAGCTCGTCGCGCCACTGGCGGGCCGAGACGGTGTTGGTGACCAGGATCAGGGTCGTGGCGCCCGCCTGCGCCATCGCCGCGACGCCGACCAGGGTCTTTCCGGCGCCACAGGGCAGGACCACGACGCCCGAGCCGCCGTGCCAGAAGCCGTCGACAGCCTGCTGCTGGTAAGGACGCAGGGACCAGTCGTCCTGGACCAGGGAGATCGGGTGCGCCTCGCCGTCCACGTAGCCGGCGAAGTCCTCGGCGGGCCAGCCGATCTTGAGCAGCTGCTGCTTGAGCTGGCCACGCTCCGAGGGGTGCACCAGGACACTGGAGTCGTCCAGCCGCTCGCCGAGAAGCGGCTGGATCCTCCGGTGCCGCAAGACCTCTTCGAGCACGGGGCGATCGGTGCTCTGCAGCACCAGCAGGTCACCGTCCTTGACCAGCCTGAGGCGACCGTAGCGGTCCATGGTGTCGGCGACGTCCATCAGCAGGGAATGCGGCACGGCATACCGGCTGTAGGTGATGAGGGTGTTGATCACCTGCTCGGCGTCGTGCCCCGCGGCTCGGGCGTTCCACAGGCCGAGGGGGGTCAGCCGGTAGGTGTGCACGTGCTCGGGCGCGCGTTCCAGCTCGGCAAAAGGTGCAATGGCCCGGCGTGCCGCCTCAGCGTCAGGGTGGTCGACCTCAAGCAGGAGTGTCTTGTCGCTCTGAACGATCAGCGGTCCGTCAACCATGGTGTGCGTGTCCCTAGAGCGAACGCGGGCGGGGGTGTTCCCGCCCGCGATCGCTGGAGTGGGTCAAAAGCCGGAGTTAAAGGTCGAGTTGGTGTCGGTGAACGACGCGGCAAACAGAGCGATGTACCCGACCAGGAGGAGGATCGCCACGACCCAGACCGCGGCGAAGACGATCCAGCCGATCTTGCTCAGCCGGTGTGAGCTCTCGGGTTCAGTCGCGTTCTTGGTCAGGGCGATGATGCCGAGCACCAGTGAGCCGATCGCCAGGAAGTTGCAGAAGAGCAGGCTGACCCCTGAGACGATGGTCAGCGCGATGGCCGAGCCGTTCGACTCCGTCTTCGGACCGGTCGCGTAGGGCTGCTGGCCGTATGCCGGGTACTGCTGGCCCGGCTGCTGGCCGTATGCCGGGTACTGCTGACCCGCCTGCTGGCCGTACGGCTGGGCCGGCGGCTGTCCGTATGGCTGGGCCGGGGGCTGCTGTCCGTATGGCTGGGCCGGCGGCTGCTGGGCGTAGGGGTTGCTCACCGGCGGGTTCGGCTGAGGACTCGCCGGACCGGCTGCCCGCTGGTCGCCCTCGGGATGTGCCGCGCCCGGAGGAGTCGGCGGAGTGGGGATGGGTGCGGTGGGATCGGCCCAGACTGGTGCGGTCGGGTCGTTGAAGACAGGTTCGGAGACCTGGTCCTGGACCTCTTCCTGGTCCCTTTCCGGGTCATGGTCAGGCTGTTGCCTGCCGCCGCTCGTCGGCTCGCTCATCTGCGCTGTCTCCCCGTGTCGATCTGCCCGGTAATGACCTGTCGGGGCCAAGATATCAACTGTGGGTGCTGTCCGGTGCTTTGCCGTTGTTGACGCGACCGTCGTTGCTGACACGATGGGTGCCTCAAGCAGGAGGTACCAATGCGGCGACCGCAGCGCGAACCCCTTACCGACATGCCCGGACGGGTCACCATCTACGAGGTCGGGCCTCGCGACGGGCTGCAGAACGAGAAGACGCTGGTCCCGGTGGAGGTCAAGGCCGAGTTCATCCGGCGCCTCGTGGGCGCCGGGCTCGACACCGTGGAGACGACGTCATTCGTGTCGCCGACGTGGGTTCCCCAGCTCGCCGACTCCGCCGCGCTTCTCGGCCTGCTCGGCGAGGTCGGCCGTGGTCGCAACCGGCCTGTCCTGGTGCCCAACGAGCGGGGCCTGGACGCAGCGCTGGCCCAGGGGGCACAGGCCATCGCGATCTTTGGCAGTGCGACGGAGACCTTCGCCCGCAAGAACCTCAATCGCGGGCTGGAGGAGTCCATCGCCATGTTCGCTCCCGTCGTGGAGCGAGCCCGTGGCGAGGGCCTGTGGGTCCGCGGATACGTCTCGATGTGCTTTGGCGACCCCTGGGAGGGGGACGTCCCTGTTGACCAGGTTGTGGACGTCGCATCCCGGATGATAGACCTCGGCTGCGATCAGCTCAGTCTGGGCGACACCATCGGGACCGGCACCACCGGACACGTCCGTCGGCTACTGGATGCGTTGGACGCCAAGGGGATTGGCGCGGAGCGCATCGGCGTGCACTTCCATGACACGTACGGCCAGGCGCTTGCCAACACCCTCGCTGCCCTGGGCCACGGGGTGACCGTGGTCGACGCCTCGGCGGGCGGCCTGGGCGGCTGTCCCTACGCGATGAGCGCGACCGGCAACCTGGCGACGGAGGACCTGGTCTGGGCCCTCGACGGCCTGGGGATCGAGAGCGGCGTCGACCTTGAGGCGTTGGTGGAGACCAGTTCCTGGATGGCCGGGCAGCTGGGCCGGCCTTCGCCGTCACGGGTCGTCAAGGCGCTGGCGGGATGACAGATCCGACGCCGGCGGGAGACGTGCCGCCCAGGGGGCTGAAGGGTTGGCTTGCCCGGCGCGCCGAGGCCATGCTGCGTAAGCCTCGGCGGGCGCGGCCCGAGCTCACGGAGCCCGGGGACTACCAGGTCGTCCTTCAGCTGATCGGAGGGAACCCGGTCAAGGTCATGGCGGTCATCAGCGAGGCGACCGGCCTCGACTTCATGTCCGCCAGCGCGCTCGCGCAGGATTCCCCGGTGGTGGTGGTGTCGGGAATCAGCGAGGCCAGCGCCGATCGCGTGGTCGAACGACTGCAGAAGGCCGGCGCGAGAGCCGTTGTCGGGGAGACCTACCGGCCGGAATGACCTGGCTGAGCGGTCAGCTGACCGCAGCGCCGGTGATCCGGTGGATCGAGAAGGTGCGCTCGACATTGGACCCTTCGACAGAGCCGTAGGCGCGTCCACCCTCGATTCTCTTGGGATAGAACAGTATTCGGGTTGTCCGACCATCGGCATCGGCATAGCCGATCCACACTCCGAGACTGTCGGCTGAGGCCTCCCGAAGGAGGGCGAGCGCGACGGCCGGCTCAGTGGAGGGCAGGCGCGGTCCCGGCTGGGACTGCGCGCGGGCCCTTTCGAAGGCCGCGGACTCTTCCCCGGCGCGCAGGGCCGCGACGAGGGTGTGGGTCAGCTCGTCATCGACGACGGACGTGATCTTCGGCGCAGCAGGCGCTCTGCGGGCGGGGGTGCGGTGCTGTGCGACGCGTGGGATCTGGACCCCGCCCTCCGTCGTCTCGGCGACCGGCGCGAAACCGTTCTCCCGCAACATCTCCAGGACGACAAGGGTGTGGGCCTGCGATACGACCACTGTCGGCGCGATCCGCCTGAGCTGGAGCGCGGCAAGCCCGCGATCAGCCAGCATGGTGTCCAGAACGGTCGTGTCGTCGCTGCGGATGTAGGCCTGGACCGACCCCACCCGGGTCTGGCCGTGCCGCCGGGCCACATCACCCACCAGATACTCCAGTGGCTGGGGGACCGGCGTACGGCTGGCGTCCTGCAGCGTGCTGAGCACCTGTGCGGAGGACCAGCCGGCGTCCAGGCCCCGTCGAACGCTCTGCGGGGAGAACCGGTAGACCGTCGCTCCGCCTCGCGACTCGACATCGGCCACCAGGCGCATGAACTGAGCCAGGCTGCCTTCGAGCCGACCCGGCGCGACGGCCGTCAGATCCGCCTGCAACAGGACGTGCTCGACCGGTGAGGGCAGATGGGTGTTGATCGCGTCCTCGGCGGCCGAGGGGTCGGCGGTGCTGGCACTGGACTCGAAGAGGAGGCGCCCCGCGGTGCTGAGCGCGCCTCGTCCGGTGATCCCGAGCCACTCTGCCTCGTGCAGCACGGCGGCCGTGACCGCCTCGATGATCTCGGCCCGGCGCATCGGCCTGCGCCAGCGGATGCGCTCAGCCAGGCTGCCCAGGCTCGGTGCCTGTCCTTCGGGCAGAGCCGCCAGCTCGGTCAGCACGTCGCCCCGCAGCTGACGCATCGGGGGATAGACGACCTCCCCGCTGAGGGCGTTGACGGGACCGCCCCCGCCGGCCGGAGCTGTGCCAACCAGGTGCGGCGCGCGCCCGGAGGCCAGCCAGTCCCGGCTGAGCCGGACCCAGCGGTTCGCGGAGGGCCTCTGCTGCCAGTCGTCATATCCCGGAGTCGGCGCCCAGACCGGCTCCAGCGACCCGTCGTCGGCCAGCAGGCCTGCGGCGTAGGCAGTCTCGACCACGAAAGCGGCATGGGCCGAGTCCACGTCCAGGATCGTGGCCAGACGTTTGAAGTCGCGCACCGAGAGGCCACCGGCGCGCAGGACCCGCGGTGGGCGAGGACCCCAGTCCGCCGCGATCTCGTCCACCAGGCCGAGGAGCTCGGAGGCCTGGCCCCCGGCGGCGTCATCCACCGAGGACTGCTCGTGGGCCGTCATGGTCAGCTTCGGCGCGGTCAGCGCCGTCTCCCGGTGAAGCTTGCCCCCGCGCAGCCTCAGGGCCACCTCACGGGGCAGGACGACATGGTCGCCGGACAGGGCGCTGATCAGCTGATGAGCCAGGAGCCAGGTGCCCGCCGATGCCATCGGGCCACCAGGGGACAGCGTCCCGACCGGCGGTCCCCAGGTGAGCATGTCGAGGATGTTTCGGGCGTCCGCCGGCGCTGAGTCGACGATAGAGTCCAGCGCTGTGGCGGAGGCCGACCACGCGGGGGCTGACCCGGGCAGCTCGGTGATGGAGGGTCCGAGGCCGGCGGGATGGGGGCCGAGCACCTCGGACACCGCGCGCACCACGTGCTGACCTTCACCGCCCCGCCAGAGCAGCCCGCGGTCCCACAGCTCCCGGACGAATCCGTCGACGGACCGGACCGACGCCCCGAGAAGCTTGGCGGTCGTGGCGAGATCGACCGGGTCGCCGCTGATCACCAGCGTCTCGAGGACCTGCAGATGCCCACGGTCGAGCCCGTCCAGGGCCCGCTGAACGCTGGCCCGCGTGCTGGCGCGCGCTGCCAGCGAGGTCAGGTCGCTCGGGGCAGGACGGGCGAGGTCGGGGCGACGGCGGACCAGGGTGCGAAGCTGCTCATCGCTTCGACTTCGGACGTCGTCGGCGAGGCTTCTGATGGCGGCGGCCGTTCGGGTCGAGGAGGTGGACACACGTCATACGGTAGTTGGCCCCGGCACCCTTGCCTGCAGATCGGCTCGCCGGGTGCCAAGATAGCGAACAATCACCCTCGTCACCGCGGAGGAACTCGTGCAGGCTCAGAAGCTCTCGTCCTATGGCTCAGGAGCCTCCGAAACCCCGCTGCTGGGCGACACGATCGGGGACAACCTGGCACGTACCGTCCTGCGGGTGCCCGGCTCCGAGGCGCTGGTCGACGTGCCCAGCGGCCGTCGCTGGACCTATGCCGAGTTCGGCGCTGACGTCACGGCGCTGGCGTGCGGACTGCTCGCCGGCGGCGTTCAGGCCGGTGACCGGATCGGCATCTGGTCGACGAACTGTCCTGAGTGGACCCTTCTGCAGTACGCCACGGCCAAGATCGGCGCGGTGCTGGTCAACGTCAACCCGTCCTACCGCAGCCACGAGCTCGCCTATGTCCTGCAGCAGTCGGGTATGCGGATGCTCGTCAGCGCGGTGCTGCACAGGACGTCCGACTACCGGGCCATGATCAACGAGGTCCGCGGGCAGTGTCAGGATCTGCGCGATGTCGTCTACATCGGTGAGGAGAGCTGGGACGCGCTGGTCGCTGCAGGGTCTGCGGCTTCAGACGCACAGCTGGGTGAGCTCACCGGGCGAATGGCGACCCTGAGCCCGGACGACGCGATCAACATCCAGTACACCTCCGGCACGACAGGGTTCCCCAAGGGCGCCACGCTGAGCCACCACAACATCCTCAACAACGGCTTCTTCGTCGGCGAGCTGGTGGGATACACCGAAAAGGACCGGATCTGCCTTCCGGTGCCCTTCTACCACTGCTTCGGCATGGTCATGGGCAACCTGGCCGCGACCAGCCACGGCGCCTGCATGGTGATTCCCGCGCCGGCCTTCGACCCTGCCGCGACCCTCAAAGCCGTTGAGCAGGAAGGTTGCACCAGTCTGTACGGGGTCCCCACGATGTTCATCGCCGAGCTGGGAGTCGATGACTTCGCGACCTACGACCTCTCCTCCCTGCGCACCGGAATCATGGCCGGCGCGCCGTGTCCGGTCGAGGTGATGAAGCGCGTGGTGGCCGAGATGAACATGTCCGAGGTCGCCATCTCCTACGGGATGACCGAGACCTCGCCGGTCTCGACCATGACCAGGGTCGACGACGACCTGGCACGGCGCACCGAGACCGTTGGCCGGGCTATGCCGCACATCGAGGTCAAGCTCGTCGACCCGTTCACCGGCCGCACTGTCGCCCGGGGCGAGCCGGGGGAGCTGTGTACGCGTGGCTACAGCGTGATGCTCGGCTACTGGACCGAGCCGGACAAGACGGCTGAGGCCATCGACCCTGCCCGCTGGATGCACACGGGTGACCTGGCGACGATGGACGACGGTGGATACCTGTCGATCGTGGGCCGCATCAAGGACATGGTGATCCGGGGCGGTGAGAACGTCTACCCGCGAGAGGTCGAGGAGTTCCTCTATACCCATCCCGACATCGCCGATGTCCAGGTCATCGGGGTCCCGGACCCGAAGTACGGCGAGGAGCTGATGGCCTGGATCGTGATGCGGCAGGGCGCCGCGCCGCTGACCGCTGAGGGTGTCCGCACCTTCTGCGAGGGGCGGCTCGCGCGCTACAAGGTGCCCCGTTACGTGCACGTCGTCGACGGGTTCCCGATGACGGTGACCGGCAAGGTCCGGAAGGTGGAGATGCGGGCAGAGGCGACGCAGATCCTCGGGCTGGCAGATCCGCGCTCATAGGAGACTCTCGCGCTCATAGGAGACTCTCGCGCTCATAGGAAACTCTCAGGGGGTTCTCTGACATCTCACGGGGTGTTGGGGGAGCCTGAGTATCAGGCGAAAGGAGTGCCATGACTGATCAGCCACCCGTCCAGCCGCCCCACCAGCCGTCCGGACATCCGGCAGATGGCAGCCCGGCAGCGCCTCCGACCCAGCCAATGCCTGCTGCCGGACCTGGCGGACCCGCAGCGGCGACATCGCCGGGCCCGCCAGCCACGAACGCGTGGCGCCAGGCAACGTCCACCCCCGGTGGTCGCTGGGCGATCGGAGCTGCCGCCGGCGCCCTGGCGGTTTTGATGCTTTTTGGTGTCGTCGTTGCCGGGATGGTGGTCTTGCGCGGCCATGACCGTGTCGCCATGATGGGCCAGCGACAGGACCGCTACTCCCATGACCTGGATGGCCAGGGCCGACAGGGCAACGGCAGGGGGCCCGGCGCACAGGACGGGAACCCCCAGCAGCCCGGTATGCCGGGTGGTCAGGGGATGCAGGGTGGCCGGGGCCAGAGTCTGGGCGGGCTGGGGAACCTGCTTGGCGGAACGGCGCTGCACGGCAACGTGAGTGCCAAGGTCAACGGCGCGGTCCAGGCACTCGTATTCCAGCGCGGCGAGGTCACCGCGGTGAGCGCGACCTCGCTCACCGTCAGGAGCTCGGACGGTTTCGTGGGGACCTACGGCCTGACCGCCGCGACCAGATCCAGGCGTGCGGCGCCGGTCAAGGGCGGGCAGGCGTTCGTGCTGGCTCGCGCCTCCGACAAGGTGGCTG
The DNA here is from genome assembly GCA_036385355.1 of Dermatophilaceae bacterium. Taxonomy (GTDB): domain Bacteria; phylum Actinomycetota; class Actinomycetes; order Actinomycetales; family Dermatophilaceae; genus UBA4719. The sequence continues at coordinate 16,769 of DASVKO010000191.1, read as the reverse complement.
TCACGACCATCGCGATGCCGGCCGGGACAGGTGCCGCGCCGGGCAGCTGACATGGCATCGGGTCACACTTCGCTCGGCTCCATCGCGGGAGTGCTGATGCCGTTGGCCCGGGCGGGGATCCGGTGCTCGACCGCAAAGGCGATGAGGGCCATCGCCGCGCAGCCAAGGACCAGCATGCCGATGAACCCGGCGTTGAAGCGGGCGCCGAGCATGACCCCGGCCACGACCGGCCCGGCGACAGCCGCCAGCTGGAAGGCGCCGGCCATCACCGCGTTGTAGCGCCCGCGCAGATGGTCCGGCGACAGGTCGTTGGTGATCGCCGGGATGGTTGGCTGGAGCAGGGTCTCGCCGAGCGCGAACACCGCGTAGCTGCCGATGATCAGCACCGCGGCCACCGAGCTCCCCGGGACCAGGCCGGAGAGTCCCGTCATCAGCCAGGAGAGCGCCCACAACGCCGACAGGACGAGGATGACGCGGGTACGGCGACGGCCCTCGATGCGCTGCAGCACGAGGAGCTGTAGCAGCACGATGGTCACGGTGTTCGCGGCGAACGCATAACCGATGGTCCGTGTGGAGACCTGTCCCACGAGCCGCGCATACGCGGTGAAGCCCGCCTCCATCTGCGCGTAGCCCACGAACGCGGACAGGAAGGTCAGGGCGATCACGGGCACCATGGCCCTGTCCCGCAGGACGTTCAGGTATGACGTCCGGACCGGTGAGCCGTCCAGCTCGCTGACCGGGTGGTCGACCTTGCCGCTCACGTGTCGCAGGGGTCCCAGAAGCACTGCCAGGGGCGCCAGGAAGCTGAGGGCGTTGCCGAGCATCTGGGCCGTCATACCGGCGAGGATGATGCGTCGGGCCCCCAGCCGGTCGATGAGCGCGCCGGCCGGACCCACGACCGCCATGCCGACGATGGCAGGCACTGCCAGCAGGGTGCCGGCTGTCTCGATGGTGAAGCCGCGAACCTCGTGCAGGTAGATGAAGCCGAACGGCAGCACCAGCCCCGTGCCCAGCGTCTCCACGGCGACGGTGGACAGCAGGAGCTTGCCGTCTCGTGGCAGGTCGTTCCAGAACGAGGCCAGTGAGGGGCGAGCGAGTGCGGGGGAGGTCACCGGCCCGAGTATGGCGAAGGGGACGGACAGTCCTCAAACGATTTTCGTTCCTCAGCATGGTTCCGGGTCAGCCGTCCAGGTGGCCGGCGGTGCTGTTTTGGCGATAGCGGTTAGCCTTGGGTCAGCGCAAGGTGCGTGATCGCGCCGCGCCCTCCTGTGGGCAGCGGCCGACAAGCGAGCAAGAGGTGGGCTGTGCCAACAGGCAAGGTCAAGTGGTACGACGCCGAGAAGGGCTTCGGCTTCCTGAGCGATGACGAGGGCACTGACGTGTTCCTGCACGCGGACGCGCTGCCCGAGGGTATCGCGACGCTCAAGGGCGGCACGCGGGTGGAGTTCGGCGTGGTCCAGGGCAGGCGCGGGGCACAGGCACTGTCGGTGCGTGTTCTTGACCCTGCGCCGTCCTTGTCCGCATCCGTCGCAGCCAAGAACCGCACGTCGCCGGAGGACCTTACCGTCATCGTCGAGGACGTCATCAAGCTCCTCGACAGCGTCTCCACCACGCTGCGCCGTGGCAGGTACCCCGACAAGGCCACGGCGGCCAAGGTCGCCAAGGTGCTGCGCGGGGTTGCCGGCCAGCTCGAGACGGGCGCCTGAGGCGTGGCGACAAAAGCAGACGCGATCCTGTTCGCCGCGACGGACCAGGCCCGTGAGGCCGCCCAGGAGATCGCCGAACCGGGAACGGTTGGCGACCATCTCGGCGCCGTGATGGACGCCGAACGACTGGCGACCCACTACTTCGCGTGCACGGCCAGGGCGTACCCGGGATGGCGGTGGGCGATCACCGTCGCGCGCGTGCCGCGCGGCAAGAAGGCCACGGTCTGCGAGACCAGCCTGGTGCCCGGCGAGGGCGCGCTGCTCTCGCCCGAATGGCTGCCCTACAATCAGCGGCTGGCTCCCGGCGACCTCGGCGCCGGTGATGTCCTGCCCTACATCGAGGAGGACCAGCGCCTCGAGCTGAGTCTGGAAGCCACCGGTGACGAGGACATCGACGAGGCAGCGCAGTGGGAGCTCGGGCTGGGCCGCAAGCGTGTCCTGTCCGCAGAGGGCCGTGAGGAAGCAGCGGAACGCTGGTATCGCGGGGATGCCGGTCCCACGTCGCCGGTCGCCGAAAAGGCCACCGCTCCCTGCTCGTCGTGCGGGTTCTTCCTGCCCATGGCGGGTGCGCTTCGCTCTTTTTTTGGCGTATGCGCCAACGCCTGGTCGCCCTCCGACGGTCACGTCGTGAGCCTTGACCATGGTTGCGGTGCGCACAGCGAGGTTGACCTGATCGGGGAGGACCCCAAACCTGCCGAGGCACCTGTTCTTGACGAGTTCGCCTTCGACGTGGTCTGAGCAGGCTTCGTCCGAGCACGACGTGGTCTGAACGCGGCTGTTCCGGCCGCTCAGCGGGTACCTGACCGCCGTCAGGTACCGCTGGGAGGCCCATCCGTCGGGTGCGGGGACCGTGCGGGCAGATGAGCCCCTTCAGCGTTTCCGCGACCGCGACGGACATACAACAGGGCTAGCCCCCCGCCGGCCATGCCCGCCACACAGGTCCAGGGCCACCACGCCCGGTCGCCCTGGTGCAGGCTCGGCACGAGCAGGCAGACCACGAGCGCAACGCCCCACAGCGCCATCCCGATCTCGAGCATTCGGGCGGTGTCGCTGGCAAGGGGCTGGGGATCTTCGGGACTCACAACGCAAGCCTATGTGTCGACGGGCCGGGAAACGTTGACGAGGCTCTACGCTGGCGCCATGCCCTCGACTGCCTCGCCCAAGAAGGCCAATGCGAATGCCATTCACGGTGCGCTCGACTCGTTCTTCCAGATCACCCAACGAGGCTCGACGCTGTCCCGAGAGGTCCGCGGCGGATTCGTCACGTTCTTCACGATGGCCTACATCGTCGTCCTCAACCCCCTGATCATCGGCACCCAGGCAGACTCGACCGGGGTCTTCCTCGGTGGCGGTAAGGTCCCCAACCTCGCGATGGTCGCGGCGACGACGGCTCTGGTGGCCGGCGTGATGACCTTGTTGATGGGCATCGTGGCCAACTTCCCGCTCGCGCTCGCGACGGGGCTGGGCCTGAACGCCTTCGTGACCTTCGGGATCGCCAAGCTGCCGGGGATGACCTGGCCCGACGCCATGGGGCTGGTGGTCCTCGAGGGTCTCATCATCACGGTCCTGGTGCTGACAGGCTTCCGCAAGGCCGTCTTCCACGCAGTCCCAGCGGCCTTGAAGACCGCCATCAGTGTCGGCATCGGCCTGTTCATCACGATCATCGGCCTGGTCGACTCCGGCATCGTCCGGCGCCCGGCCGTCGGCCCGGTCCCGGTCGAGCTCGGAGTAGGTGGCTTCCTGGCGGGCTGGCCGACGCTCGTCTTCGTCTTCGGCCTGCTCTCCATCATCGTCATGCTGGTCAGGAAGGTGAAGGGCGCGATCCTCATCGGCATCATCGCCAGCACCGTGCTGGCCATCCTCCTGGAGGCCGTGGTCAAGATCGGCAGCCAGACCGACGCGACGGGCAAGGTGGTCAACCCCATCGGCTGGGGACTGAACATCCCGAAGTTCCCCTCGACGCTCGTGGACGTCCCCGACTTCGGCCTGCTCGGCCAGTTCTCGCTGCTGGGCTCGTTCAGCAAGATCGGCGCGGTGTCGGTGGTCCTGCTCGTCTTCACCCTGTTGCTCGCCGACTTCTTCGACACGATGGGCACCATGGTCGCGATCGGTGCCGAGGCCGGCCTGCTGGACAAGGACGGCACCCCGCCCAACGCCCAGAAGATCCTGGTCGTCGACTCGCTGGCCGCCGTCGCCGGCGGCGCGGGCAGCGTCAGCAGCAACACGGCATACATCGAGTCGGCCTCGGGAGTCGGCGAGGGCGCGCGTACCGGCCTGGCCTCCGTCGTGACCGGTCTCTTGTTCCTCCTCGCCACGTTCCTGGCGCCGCTGGTCTCGGTGGTCCCGTACGAGGCGGCCACCCCCGCGCTGGTGGTGGTCGGCTTCCTGATGATGCAGCAGGTCAGGGGCATTGAGTGGGAGGACCTCGAGATTGCCATCCCGGCCTTCCTGACGATCGTCCTGATGCCGTTCACCTACTCGATCACCGCCGGTATCGGCGCCGGCTTCGTCGTGTTCGTCCTGCTGAAGATCGTGCTCGGCAAGGCCTCGGCGGTTCACCCGCTGATGTGGGGCATCTCCGGCGTGTTCGTCCTCTACTTCGCTCTCGACCCGATCAAGACCGCCCTGGGCGTCGGCTGACCCGACCAACCTAGGGAGCGTGCGTCGGCTGACCCGACAAACCTCGGGAGCGTGGTGAGAGAACCTCCTTGCATCGGGTTGTCGGAATAGTTAGCATGGGTAATGAGTTAGGCTAAGTAGCCCGGAAGGAGCTCATGACACCCAGAAGTCCCACAAGTCCAGCACCAGCACCAGCACCAGTTCGAACAACCCAGCACGGGCACTCCCCGTCGCTCGCACACCTTGCCAACGACCTGCGCCTGGCGTGCATGCGAATCAGCCGACGCGTCAGATTCGAGAGCACCCAGCTCGTGGCGCCCCACCAGCTCAGCGTGATGGCGCGACTCGAGGACAAGTCCCTGACCCCACGAGAGCTCGCAGGGATCGAGTGCGTCAGCCCGCCGAGCATGACCCGCACCGTCTCGGGACTGGTCGAACGCGGACTCGTTGCCCGACAGGACGATCCACTGGATGGCCGGCAGGTCTTCCTCTCGCTGACGCCGCAGGGTCTGCTGACGCTCAAGGAGACTCGCCGCAAGCGCGATGCCTGGATGGCGAGCAGGCTCAAGGGAATCAGCGCAGAGGAGCGTGACGTACTGGTCAGGGCGACCGCGATTCTCACCCGGCTGGCCAGCGAATGAGCCCGACGTTCGCCTCGCTGTCGATCTACAACTACCGCGTCTTCGCCGCCGGAGCCCTCATCTCCAACACCGGCACCTGGATGGGCAGGGTCGCTCAGGACTGGCTGGTGCTGACCCAGCTGACCGATCACTCGTCGGTGGCGCTCGGGATCGTGACGGGACTGCAGTTCGCTCCCCTGGCTATCTTTGCGCCGGTCTCGGGGATGATCGCCGACCGTTTCCCCAAGCGACGCATCCTGTTTGCCACCCAGAGCGCGCTTGCCCTGACCTCGCTGCTGACCGGTGTTCTGGTGGTGACAGGGACCGTCCAGCTCTGGCAGATCTTTGTCCTGGCGTTCGTGCAGGGAGTCGCGGCGGCACTGGACAACCCGGCCCGCCAGACCTTTGTCTCGGAGATGGTGCCGCATGAGTCCCTCAGCAATGCTGTCGGCCTCAACAGCGCATCCTTCAACGCAGCCCGTCTCATCGGGCCGGGGGTCGCCGGCCTGGTCATTGCCGTTGTCGATACCGGTCCTGCCTTCTTCCTGAACACCCTCAGCTTCGTTGCGGTGCTGTTTGCGCTGTCCAGGATGCGGCCAGATGAGCTGAACCCCGCGCCACGACAGCGCGGGAAGGGGCAGATCCGCGAGGGGCTTCGCTATGTCCGCGGGCGCCCCGACATCATCCTGATCATGGCGCTCGTGTTCGTCCTGGGCACCTTCGGGATGAACTTCCAGATGACCACGGCGCTCATGGCCACTGCGGTGTTCCACAAGGGCGCAAGCGCCTACGGCCTGCTGGGCTCCATCATGGCGGTCGGGTCGTTGTCGGCGGCACTGATGTCGGCGCGCCGCCCGAACCCTCGTCTGCGCATCCTCCTGGTGGCATTCGCCGCGTTTGCCGTGGCCTCGGCGGCGGCTGCGCTCGCCCCGTCATACATCTGGTTTGCGGTCCTGCTCATCCCGGTTGGCCTCGCGGCGCTCACGGTTCTCACCACGGCGAACTCCATGGTCCAGCTCAGCGTCGACCCTGCCATGCGTGGTCGGGTCATGGCGCTCTACATGGCGGTGTTCATGGGTGGAACCCCCCTGGGCTCACCACTGATCGGGTGGATCGGCTCGGCCTGGGGGCCCCGCTGGACCATCTTGGTGGGCAGTGTGGCTACAGGTCTGGCTTTCCTTGCTGCCATGCTGTACCTCATGCGCAGCGAGGAGATGCACGTCAGCTATCACCACCGACACCGGCCGCGGTTGAGCGTCGTCCGCGGTCAGATCAGTGAGCCAGTGCCCGAGGTGGCGAACTGATGACGCCCAGATTCCGTCGTGCCGTCGTGCTGATCGCCCTGGCGGCGATGTTGGTCATGGTCCTGGGCGGACAGCTGGCGAGCTTGTAGTCGGCTCCGGCCCTTGGCGTCAGACAGTGGGCCCGGGCGTTGAAGGCACGGTGGCCGCGGTCGGTGTCGGGCAGGGGACGCCCGGATCGGGAGTGGCCGGAGCGGGAGCGCTCGGATCGGGGATCGGCGTGCAGGGCACTGGCGTGCAGGGCGCTGGCGTGGCGGAACCCGTCGGGGTGGGCGCTGGTGTGCCGGGCGTTGTCGTCGTGGTCGGCACAGGCGTGGTGGGAGCCGGCGTGCAGGGCGGTGGCGTGGTGGGAGCCGGCGTGGTCGGCGTCGTTGTGGTGGGAGGCGGCGTGCTGGGAACCGTTGTGCTGGGAGCCGGCGTCGTTGTGCTGGGAGCCGGCGTGCCGGGCGCTGTCGTGGTGGGAACCGGGGCGCTGGGAGCCGGCCCGGCGGGGACCGGCCTGGCCGGGGCTGGTGCAGCTCCGGCCGCACCCCCCGAGGCGGCCGGAGCGGCGGGAACGGACACCGAACCGGCAGCACCCGGCGTCGACTGGGCCGCTGCGGCGGGTGCCAGGTCCGATGCAGGCAGGGCGCTGACTCCCTGTCGGTAGGCGTCGGCGATGGCGGTCACCATCTCGACGTACGAGTCCGAGGCGTTGTAGCGCCAGATTGCCGAGCGCAGGTCATCCGGGCGGCTGAGGTCACCGGGTCCTGAGCAGAGATAGATCGCTGCTGCGGTCGAGGCGTCGGCCATGTCCTGGGGGTTCTTGACCCCGTCGCCATCTGCGTCGGCGCCCGCGGAGCGCCAGGTGCTGGGGATGAACTGCATGGGGCCAACGGCCCGGTCATAGGTGGGGTCCCGGTCCAGGAGGCCGTTGTCGCTGTCGGTGATCCGGGCTGTCCCGTTCGTACCATCCAGCGCGATGCCGATGATGCCGGGTTGGGCTATGCCGGCCGTGTCCAGCTGGTTGCCGCCGAAGCGTGCGTGGTTGCTCTCGACCCGGCCGATGGCGGCCACCAGCGCCCAGTCGAGGTGGCAGGCGGGGTCGGCTGAGCCCATCAGGGTCTCGGCCGTCCGGTAGGCCTCAAGGGCCCGAACGGGTATCCCCGTGCTGTCCAGGGTCACCAGGGACGAGCTGCCGGCGACGGTGCCCGCAGGCATGATCGGTGCGAGTGGCTCGGGGGCGAGGGCAGGGGCTGTGGGACCGGCCAGGGGAGAGGAATCGTCCAGGATCGGCATCCACGGAGGGGTCATCGCCACGTCGGGCACCACGATCGCCGGCGCGCCGCTGGACGTGGCACCTGCCTGGACGTCGGGTGTCGGCGCGGCAGATGCGGAGAAGAGGACGCCGCCACTGATCAGCGCCAGGGCGGGAAGCGCAGAGCAGACCCTGCGCAGGGGGATCCTGATGGTGTGTGGCCGACCGTCGTTCGACAAGACCCCTCCTATGGCGAACACTCAGGTTCGACCGCTTCAGACCAACTGACGTGCACCGACCCGGCCCTGGTGCATCGCCCTGTACCTCGTCCAACGTAGAACGGTCTCGGTCAGGGTGATATCCCTCTGTCGGCACATATCCGCTACCTGCTGGAGCCGAAGGTAACAGATGAAGCGGCCCCCACGGCATACGCTCGAATGCGCGTGTGACGTGGTTCACTTTGTTGTGTTGCGGCAGACAATTCTATTCGGCTCCGGGGCTGATGGCTAGGGGCGGCTGGCGCCTGTGACGCCGGACGAACGGCCCATGAACAGGGGAACGAGATGAGCGCGGCGGGATCGAGAAAGGTTGGCACCACAGTCATTCGAGGGATCACGGTGCTGGCCGTGGGGGCACTGGTGGCGACGGTCATGGGGGGTTGCAGCAGCGACACCAAGCCGACGGCCGCGCCCGGCTCGCGGGCTGCAACGCCGACAGCAGTGGCCCGCAACCCGCTGACCGGGACCGGAACCTCACCCAGCGGTCCGGTGGTTGCGGTCAAGCTGGACGACACCGCGGCCGGCCGGCCCTCGCTGGGGGTGGACAAGGCCGATGTGATCTATATCGAGGAGGTCGAAGGCGGGTTGTCGCGGATGGTGGCCGTCTTCGCCAGCGCCAGGCCCGCGGTCCGGGCGGTCCGCAGCATCCGTTCGAGCGACCCGGAGCTGCTGGGTCAGTACGGGAGCATCGTCGTGGTCGCCAGCGGGGGCGGGCGCCAGGCTCTGAAGATCCTGGACGCGTCGACGCTGCACAGCGTGATCAACGACCGCGGGCAGGTCGGATTCCACCGTGATCCCTCACGACCGGCGCCCTACAACGTGGTCTCGGACCTGGCCAGGGTGAGTGCCGCCGTCAGAGCAGACGGCGTGCGCAAGGTGGGGTTCACCTGGGCGGTCCGCGACCCGCGACTTGTCGCGGCCAGGCCGGCGATGACCGTGAGCACTCAGGTGGGACCCACCCGGGTGCGTTTTGTCTGGGACCGGAAGCTGGCCCGCTACGTTCGCACCGTCGACGGTCGGCGGATCGCGACGGCCAGTGGTGCCCCGGTCGCCAAGCCGGACGTGCTCGTCCAGTTCTGCCAGATCCAGGCTGACCCGAACGATCACGACGTCAACGGAAACCCCACGATGTTCACCAAGACCATCGGCTCCGGTCCTGTCGTGCTGTTCCGGGGCGGCAAGCGGATCGCCGGCACCTGGTCGCGGCCCGGCCTCAGCTCTCCGACGACGTTCAGGGACGCCGCCGGAAAGCCGCTGCTGTTCGCTCCTGGTGGGACGTTCGTGGCTCTGGTCCGCCCCGGAGCCCCAGCCTGATCGCGCTGACCAGCCTGATCGAGCTGACCAGCCTGATCGAGCTGACCAGCCCGGTCAGAGGTGCCCGACGACGTACTCGATGCTCGAGATGAGCTGTGAGATGTCCTCGGGGTCCACCGCCGGGAACATGCCGACCCGCAGCTGGTTGCGACCGAGCTTGCGGTAGGGCTCCACGTCGACAACGCCGTTGGCCCGCAGCACCTTTGCCACCGCGGCGGCGTCGACCTCGTCGCTGAAGTCGATCGTGCCGACCACCAGCGAGCGCGCAGAGGGGTCCGCGACGAACGCAGAGGTGTATGCCGTGGCCTCCGCCCATGCGTAGAGGCGGCTTGAGCTGTCGGTTGTTCGGTTCACCGCCCAGTCCAGCCCGCCCTGGTCGTTCATCCAGCCGATCTGGTTGGCCAGCAACGCCAGGGTCGCGACCGCAGGGGTGTTGTAGGTCTGGTTCAGCCGTGAGTTGCTGATCGCGGTCGGCAGGCTGAAGAAGTCAGGCACCCACCGGCCGGAGGCGGCGATCTCGTCAACCCGGGCCAGGGCTGCCGGTGAGAAGGCAGCAAGCCAGAGGCCCCCGTCGGCCGCGAAGCACTTCTGGGGACCGAAGTAGTAGACGTCGGACTCGGCGACATCCAGCGGCAGACCGCCGGCGCCCGAGGTGGCGTCGATGAGGACCAGCGCGCCGTCGTCGGCGTCCGCGACCCTCTTCACCGGGGCCATCACCCCGGTCGAGGTCTCGTTCTGCGCCCACGCGTAGACGTCGATGCCGGCCTCCGCGCTGGGCGTCGGCAAGGTGCCCGGCTCGCCCTTGATGACCGTCGGCTCGCCCAGGAACGGGGCCTTCTGGGTGACTGAGCCGAACTTGGCCGAGAACTCGCCGAACGCGAGGTGCTGGGCACGGTGTCGGACCAGGCCGAAGGCGGCGATGTCCCAGAAGGCAGTGGAACCGCCGTTGCCGAGGATGATCTCGTAACCCTCGGGCAGGTTGAACAGGTCGGCCAGGCCCTGGCGCACGTCGTTCACCAGGCCCCTGACGGGGGCCTGGCGATGAGAGGTGCCCAGAACCGTCCTGCCGACGGAGGCGAGATAGTCGATCTGGGCGGGACGGACCTTGCTGGGGCCACAGCCGAAACGGCCGTCCTGTGGCAGAAGGTCAGCGGGGATGGACAGTGTGGCTGCGTCAGTCATGAAGCACCTCGGGGTGTAGAGGGGCGTACGTCATTCCGATGACAGGTCAGCGAGCGTGATCCGGTCAACGAGTGTGACCCGGTCAGCGAGCGTGACCCGATGAGATGGAGTCGTCCCAGCCCACCACATCCTCCGGGCCGCGCGTCGCCTCGCCCACATAGCGGGAAGACGGGCGAATGAGCCGTCCGGTGAGCTTCTGCTCGAGAATGTGGGCAGACCATCCGGCCGTGCGGGCACAGGTGAACATCGGCGTGAACATCGCTGAGGGCACTTCTGCGAAGTCGAGCAGGACAGCCGCCCAGAACTCCACGTTGGTGGCCAGGACCCGGTCGGGGCGTCGGGCCTGGAGCTCGTCCAGGGCGGCCTTCTCCAGAGCGGCCGCGACCGCGAAGCGTGGTGCGTCCAGGCGTTCGCAGGTGGCCCGCAGGACGCGGGCGCGAGGGTCCTCCGCGCGATACACGCGGTGGCCGAACCCCATCAGGCGCTCGCCCTTGTCGAGCACGTCCTTGACGTATGCCGTGGCGTCGCCGGTCCGCTCAACACCCTCGATCATGTGCAGGACCCGCGAGGGGGCTCCTCCGTGCAGCGGACCGCTGATCGCACCCACGGCGCCGGACAGGCAGGCTGCGACGTCCGCCCCGGTCGAGGCGATGACCCGCGCGGTGAAGGTCGAGGCGTTCATGCCGTGTTCGGCGGCAGACACCCAGTAGGCGTCGACGGCCTCGACGTGGCGGGGGTCGGGCTCGCCACGCCAGCGGATCATGAAGCGCTCGACGATAGAGTGCGCCTTGTCGACCTCACTCTGGGGCACCATCGGGCGGTTCTGCCCGCGGGCTGACTGGGCGATGAACGACAGCGCCATCACCGAGGCGCGGGCGAGGTCGTCACGGACCTGCTCGGAGTCGATGTCGAGCATCGGCCGGAAGCCCCAGACCGGAGCGAGCTGGGCCAGGGCGCTCTGGACGTCCACCCGGACGTCACCGGTGTGAACCGGGAGGGGGAACGGCTCGGCCGGTGGCAGACCGGGGTTGAACTCGTTGTCGACGAGCAGGCCCCAGACGTGACCGTAGGGCACCCTCCCGACCAGATCGTTGATGTCGACGCCGCGGTAGCGCAGCGCGCCACCCTCCTTGTCGGGCTCGGCAATCGTCGACTCGAAGGCAACGACTCCCTCGAGGCCTGGTCTGAAGTCTGTGTCGCTCATTCGTGGACCCTCTCCCGGGCCGGCATCGTCGCCGGACCGCAAACCATTGTGCACTGTCCCGGCGCTTCGCAGCCCACAGCAGCCAAGCACCGGGACCGGTGCGGCTACCTCATCAGCTGCATCGCGGCGAACATGTAGGCCATGCTCGCGGCCATGACAGCCATGCTGACCCGGGACACAGAGGAGTTCTGTGCCAGGGCCACCACTGCCGTGCGCTGGCGCTGTACGACGGTCCTGCTCGCGGGCTTGACCGCGACGTTGCCCCGGGCCTTCCCGGACTCCTGAACCGTGGGCTGGCCCACCGCGTGCTCGCCCGGCCCGACGGCGACCATCTGCCTGGTGTCGTCGAGAAGACCGCCGAGCCATGCCACGGTCTCCAGCCCGTAGTAGACGACCAGGGTCCACGTCAGTGCCGGTGCCCAGTCGGGCATCCACATGTAGATCATCGCCGCCTGCATGATCAGGGTGAGGACCCACAGGCGGCTGAAGGGGCGACGCTGGACGAGGCGGAAGACCATCCAGCCCACGATCGCCGCGGTCGACACCCAGAAGATGACGACCCACGAGCTCGACGCGAACCACTTCCATCTGAACTCCATCGAGGCATACATGTAGAGCATGCTCACGAGCATGAGGATGTGGCTGGCGTGGAACCACCGATGCTGACCGCCCATCCGGACGAGGTGACCGCAGTGGAAAACCAGGACTGCCGCCAGGGCAATGAGCCACAGCCAGGTGACCCACGGAGGTAGGAGCCCCTCACTCATCGGCTCCATGCCGGCCATGGGTAGGTCCCCAAGTATGAGATTGCTCATGTCTTCATTTCCTGTGTGATTCGGTTGTTCAGGATCTGGGATCCCGTTCGTTCTCGGGGCTGCTGCGGGGTTTGCGGGTGAGGATGAAGCCCACCAGCAGCAGGAGCAGGAGAACGCCTCCGGCCACGACCCACCACACGGCGGATGCGTTCCCCGTCGCGCCTGTGGGCGTGGACGTCGGGGTGGCGGAGGTCGGCGGGGAAGCGGGTGTGGCAACGGCGGAGGTTGTCGGGGTCTCGGTGGTCGTGGCCGGAGCTGGCAGCGACGGTGACGCGGAGGTGGCGGTGAACGAGAACGTGCCGCTGACCGGGTGGCCATCGGCCGAGGTCGCCCGCCAGACCACGGCGTACCGGCCCGCCGGAGACCCCGGACGCAGACGCTGGGTAATGGTCCTGCCGGCCATGGACGGCTTGCCGCCCTGAACCGGGCCGGCGGGGCCGTTGACGATGACGACGGCTCCGACGGCCAGGACGGGCTCGCTGAAGGTCAGGGTCACCCGGGCGGGAACCACCGCCGCGACCGACCCGTCAGCGGGGGAGGTCCCGACGAGAACGTCGTGTGCCTGGGCCGGGGCGGGCGCCCCCATGAGGAGGGCTGTCGCCGCCAGCGCAGTCGCCAGCGCACGCGCGCGCCTGCGGACGACCTTCCGGTCCGGGAGGTGAGGGGAGGTGGAGATCATGATGAGGGGGAATCCTTTGAGAGAGGCCTCAGCGCACACACACCCGGTCAGCGTGGGTGCGGCGGAGTCGGGACAAGGAAGGCCGGAACGAGAGAGCGGACGATCCGGGGGACCGCCATGGGAGGTGATCGATGGGCAGGCAGCTGTCCACCGTCCCGTCAGCCGTGTTCAGGCAGTGGCGAACATGCCCCGCGTCGGCGGACCGCGTCGACCAACCCCGCCCGAGGCGAACTGCGCGCGCAGCCTCCGGGGCGCGCTGGACGATCCGGCCCGCATCGCCGGCAGCTCTGGCAGGCCAACGCGCATCCACTGGGCCGGGCGCACGCATCCGGCCAGGAACCACAGCATCTTCTCGCCGAAGGCCAGCAGAACGACCATCACGGCCGTGGCCACGACGTGCGCGCCGAGCATGGTCGTCGCCGTGAACACAGAGCCCTGACCCATCCCGGCGCGGGCCATTCCGGTCGCACACCCAAGAACCGGTTGACTGCCGTGGCCGATCTGCGTGCCGCCCGGGGCAACCATCCCGGTCATCGAACAACCGGCTGGCGAACCCAGCCACATGAAGGCCTCATGCAGGACCACCTGCATGGCGCTCAGGGTGAGGCCGACGCTGACCGGGCTCAGTCGAGCCCTGGTGAGCAGCAACGCAGTCAGACCGATGAGCCCGGCAAGAAAGAGCAGCACAACCGGTCCTGGAGCGGAACCCCCGGCCGCCAGGTGCGCTACCAGCGCCAGGCCGAAGCCCACCGCGCCCAGCGAGGCGGCGCGCAAGCCGCGCAGCACCCCCCTGGTCGGTGACATAGTCAAGACACTAGGGCGTTGGCCAGCGAAATGGCACCCGTAACCGCGTGACGATCGCGGCCGGTGACTGTGGCCTGTTCGCCGCGGGCGCACTGCTTCTCGAGCGTCGTCTGTCCCATCTATCGTGTCGTTGCATGAACGATGCGTTGAGCAGGAAGTATCACGGCGAGGGCCTGACCGAGGCGGATCTGGCAGCCACCCCGTGGGGCCAGGCGCGAGCATGGGTGGACGACGCGGTCCGTCGCTGCGTTGAGCGGGACGATGTGCCGGAGCCGATGGCCTTGTCTGTGGCCACGGTCGACGCGGCCGGGCGACCCGATGTCCGGACCGTCCTGATGCGCTTCTTCGAGCCGTCCGGACCGGGCTTTCTCACGAACCTCGAATCGGCCAAAGGCACACAGATCGCCGGTAACCCGGGAGTCGCCGCGGCGCTCGTCTGGCCGGCGATGTATCGCGCCATCCGCTTCCGGGGGACGGCCAGCCAGCTCGGCAGGGACGAGGTCGAGAACTACTTCGGCGAGCGCCCATGGGGCTCACGGATCAGCGCGTGGGCCTCGCGGCAGTCGCAGGTCATCGAGGGCCGGGCCGGTCTGGAGGAAGCCTTCCAGCGGTATGCCGCCCAGTGGCCTGATCGGGGCGATCCCGCCGATGTTCCCGTTCCCGACTTCTGGGGCGGCTTCCGCATCACCTGCGACGAGGTGGAGTTCTGGGCCGGCCGTCAGGACCGGCTGCACGATCGGCTGGTCTTCCTGCGGGCCGGCGATGGCGGGCTCGACGATGCCGGCGCCTGGCGAGTCGAACGACGGCAACCGTGACCGACCCGTGCGGGTTGTTCCGGTTCGGCAGGTCCGACTCGACCGATCGGAACGACTGTCAAACGTGCACTGGTGCCTGACTGGCTCCCGAGTGGCGCCGGTTCACGCTTGCCGGTGGGCGCCCGCACGCGGGTGTGCACGTTTGACGGTCGCTACAGTCTCACCATGACTGGACCCGGACCGGCACCCTCCCTGGCGGAACGTCGTCTCCTGGCGATGCCCGGTCTCGAACGAAGCCTGACGGGCATGGTGCTGGTGTCGCCGCAGGACGAGCTGCGCAGCATCATCGTCGAGCTCGACACGTACGAGGGGACCGCCGCGGCTGACGCACGTTGGGACCGGTACGGCGACGGCGGTCCGGTTGCCGCTGTGGAGACCCGGGTCGCCGAGCTGCTCGGCAAGCCCGCTGCGGTGATGTTCCCCAGCGGCACCATGGCCCAGCAGTCGGTGCTGCGCGTCTGGAGCGACCGGATCGGCAGCCGGCGCATCGCCATACCGGCGTTGTCCCATCTGCTGAACCACGAGCAGGACGGCCCCAGACTCCTCAACGGGTTCGAGTGGGCCCCGTTGACCACTGGCGTGACCACGGGCGGTGTCGTCCCCACCGTCGACCACCTGGCTGACATCCCCGGTGTGCTCGGAGCAGCGCTGCTGGAGCTGCCGCTGCGGGACGGCGGGTACCTGTTGCCGTCGTGGGAGGAGCTCGAGGCGTTCTCGCGGGCGTGCAGCGATCGCGGCGTGCCACTGCACCTTGACGGCGCCCGGATCTGGGAGTCCGCTCCCCACCTGGGGCACAGCCCCGCTGAGATCGCGGCGCTCGCCGACACGGTCTACGTGTCCTTCTACAAAGGGCTGCGCGGGCTGGCGGGCGCGGTCGTCGCCGGGCCGGAGGACGTCATCGCCGAGGCGAGGCTCTGGCGCAGCCGTCATGGCGGCACCCTGTGGACGATGATGCCGTATGCCGTGTCCGCCCTTCGCGGCCTGCGCGACGAGCTGCCACGGATGGCCGAGTATCACCAGCGGGCAGTCGAGATATCAGAGCTGTTGGCAGCCAAGGGGATTCGCACCTTTCCCCGGCAGCCGCACTGCAACGCCTTCCGCATCTTCGTCGAGGCACCCGGGGACGTCGTCACTGAGCGGGTGGTCACCGTGATGGAACGCGAGCGTCTCGCCGTGACTCCGCCGTGGGGAGACTCCGAGGACGTCCCGGGCTGGTCGTGGACCGAGTTCACGGTGGGGCCGGCGACCATGGACTGGTCGGCGGAGGGAGCGGTCGAGGTGCTCGCCCGGGTCCTGCTGGGCTGACTGTGCGGGAACGTGGTGACAGGCATGGGACAGCCCGTGAGGTCTGGGTGTACCAGGGTGCGTTGGACGGATCGCACATCCTCACGGGCTGCGGTGCCTACATGAGATTGCTGTCACCAGACTTCGCCCGGTTGCCGATCGCCCACAGGGGCGGTCGGCGACGGCTGGGCTAGTGCTCAGCCACCTCACACGTCCGTTGGTTTATCACCCGCGAACCACCTCCTTTCATGTGCAAACACCACGGTAGGTCGGCAGATGGGTCGTCCGCAATGGGTTTTCCAAGTATTGACCTGCGGGAGGGAAGGACGGGGGTCAGACCGTGCTGACGACCTCGTCGTAGTCCAGTCGGGGCAGGCGGCCCCTCCAGGCGTCGTTTCCTGGCTTGCCGATGTTGACGACGGCCAGGACCTTCTGCTCCCCGTCGGCGAAGAACTCGCTGTTGAGGGCCGCAGCGTCATAACCGGTCATCGGGCCCGCGGCCAGGCCGGCCGCGCGCACGGCAAGGATGAAGTAGGCAACCTGCAGCGTGGCGTTCAGGTCGGCGCTCTGGTCTCGCATCGCGTCGTTGGCGGCGAACATGTCGCGGGCGCCGGGAAAGTGCGGGAACGTCCTGGGGAAGTTCTCGTGGAAGGCGTGGTCCGCGGCGAGGATGGCCACCAGGGGAGCGACAGCGGTCTTTGCCTTGTTGCCGTCGGCCAGGGTCTGCACGAGTCGGTCGCGGGCCGACGGGGAGCGAACCAGCACGATGCGCAGGGGTTGGCTGTTCATCGACGTCGGCGCCCACTTGGCCAGGTCGTAGATCGCCCTGACCTGCTCGTCGCTGACCGGCTCATCGGTGAACGTGTTCGCGGTGCGGGCCTGACGGAACAGCAGGTCCTGAGCGTCCTGGG
>DASVKO010000190.1:0-20809 GCA_036385355.1 Dermatophilaceae bacterium | reverse complement strand
GACAGCGCTGGTGAGGAACGGGACGGGCGCGACGAATCGACCCAGCTCCTCCAGGACGACTGCGGCCTCACGCGCCGTGGCGCCGGCCCCGCCCCGGTCCTGCGGCACCAGGAGCCCGGCAAGCCCAAGATCCACCGACAGCGTGCGCCACAGCCCGGACTGGAGATCGCTGTCCCCGTCGTAGACGGCGACCACCCGTTCGTGGGTGCAGCGCGCGCTGAGCAGGTCATGCACGCTCTCACGCAGCGAGTCCTCCACGTCGGAGTACAACAGGTCGAGGCTATTCAGGTCACCGCGGTCACCCAGGTCACCGCGGTCACCCGGTTCACCGCGGCCAGTCAGGTCACTGGTGGTCGACTCGCTCGTCATCTGGGCAGATCCTTCCAGGCGATGTCCTTGTCGGTTCTGGGCTCGGCCGGCAGGCCAAGTACCCGCTCCGCGACGATGTTGCGGAGGATCTCCGAGGTTCCGCCCTCGATCGAGTTGCCCTTCGCCCTCAGGTAGCGGTAGCCGGCGTCGCGGCCGGTGAACTCGACCAGGTCGGGCCGAACCATGGTCCAGTCGCTGTAGCGCAGGCCTTCCTCGCCGAGCAGCTCGAGCTCGAGGCCGCTGAGCTGCTGCGCGAGCCGGGCGAAGGTCAGCTTCATCGCTGAGCCCTCCGGCCCGGGCTGGCCCAGCGCGAGCTTCTGCCGCAGCCGCTGGCCGGTGAGCCGGGCAACCTCGGCTTCTGTCCACAGGGTCATCAGGCGATCGTGCAGCTCGGGAGTGCGAAGCTCCGGGCGGTCCCGCCAGGTCTTGGCGACAACGCCGATCATGCCGCTCTCGCGCGGGGCGGCGTCACCACCGATGGCGACCCGCTCGTTCATCAGGGTGGCCGTGGCGACTTTCCAGCCCTGGCCTTCGTCACCGAGACGGTAGGAGTCGGGGATGCGAACGTCGGTGAGGAAGACCTCGTTGAACTCGGCCTCCCCGGTGAGCTGGCGCAGCGGTCGCACCTCGACGCCGGGGTCGGCCATGTCGCAGATGAAGTAGCTCAGGCCCGCGTGCTTGGAGACGGACGGATCGGTCCGGGCCAGCAGGATCGCGAACCGGGCAGTGTGCGCGCTCGAGGTCCATACCTTCTGCCCGTTGACGACCCAGCTGTCACCGACGCGCACTGCCCGGGTGCTGACAGCCGCGAGGTCGGAGCCGGCGCCGGGTTCGCTGAACAGCTGGCACCAGACCTCCTCGCCGGTCCACAGCGGTTTGAGGAAGCGCCTTTTCTGCTCAGCGGTCCCGAAGGCGAGGATCGTGGGCGCCGCCATACCCAGCCCGATCCCGGTGCCGCGTGGATCGATGTCAGGTGCGCCGGCGGTCCGCAGCAGCCGGTCAACCTGTGACTGGGTGGTGCGCGGCAGACCGAGGCCGCCGAGGCCCGGCGGGTAGTGGACCCAGGCCAGACCCGCGTCGAAGCGTGCCCTCAGGAAGTCGAGTCGATCCGTGGTCGCCGGGTCGCTGGTCGAGAGGAGCGCCTCGACCCGCAACGCCAGGTCGGATCGCACCGGGTCGTCGTCCACAGGGGCATCCTGCGCCAGGTTGCCGGGCGCCAGATCGTCGTTGCTCATGAGGTTCTCGATGCTGCCCGGCGCTTGAGCTCATGGCGGGCGAGCGCGTTCTTGTGCACCTCGTCCGGGCCATCGGCGAACCGCAGGGTGCGGACCCCGGCGAACTCGGCGGCAAGGGGGAAGTCCTGGCTGAGACCGCCCGCGCCGTGCACCTGGATCGCCTTGTCCAGGATCCATTCGACCGTCTTGGGGGTGGCGATCTTGATGGCCTGGATCTCGGTGTGCGCGCCCTTGTTCCCCACGGTGTCCATCAGCCAGGCGGTCTTGAGGACCAGCAGCCGCAGCTGCTCGACCCGGACCCGCGACTCGGCGATCCAGTCCCGGACCACACCCTGCTCCGCGATCGGCTTGCCGAACGCCACCCGGTCGCTGGCGCGGTCACACATCAGCTCGATCGCGCGTTCGGCGGTCCCGATGGAGCGCATGCAGTGGTGGATGCGCCCCGGTCCGAGGCGGGCCTGGGCAACCGCGAAGCCGTCCCCCTCGTTGCCGATCAGGTTCGTGGCCGGGACCCTGACGTCGTTGAACTCGAGCTCTGCGTGGCCACCGTGGCTGTGGTCGTGGTAGCCGAACACCCGCATGCCGCGTTTCACCACCACGCCGGGGGTGTCACGGGGCACCAGGATCTGGCTCTGCTGGCGGTGCCGGTCCGCGGTCGGGTCGGTCTTACCCATCACGATGAGGATCTTCGCGTCCGGGTTCATCGCGCCGGTGATCCACCACTTACGGCCGTTGATGACGTAGTCGTCGCCGTCGCGCTCGATGCGGGTGGCGATGTTGGTGGCGTCGGAGGAGGCCACATCCGGCTCGGTCATCGCGAAAGCGGAGCGGATCTCACCGGCGAGCAGGGGCTCGAGCCACTCCTGCTTCTGTCGCTGGGTGCCGAACATCGCCAGCACCTCCATGTTCCCGGTGTCGGGGGCGGCGCAGTTCAGCGCGGCGGGAGCCAGCTGGGCACATCGTCCGGTGATCTCGGCGAGGGGGGCGTACTGCAGGTTCGTGAGCCCGCCACCGTGCTTGCCGGGCAGGAAGAGGTTCCACAGGCCGCGGGCACGGGCTTGTTCCCTGAGCCCTTCGATCAGCGGGGCCCTGGTCCAGGCATACGGGTTGTCGAGCGCCTCCATCTGCTCGGCGAAGACGGGCTCGGCCGGA
The DNA here is from genome assembly GCA_036385355.1 of Dermatophilaceae bacterium. GTDB lineage: Bacteria > Actinomycetota > Actinomycetes > Actinomycetales > Dermatophilaceae > UBA4719. Next base: position 18,053 of record DASVKO010000190.1, on the reverse strand, counting down.
TACACCTCCTCGTCCATGAAGGCCTCCAGCTTCTTGCCGAGCTCCTGGGTCGTGGCGTCATAGGTGAAGTCCATCAGTGGTGCTCCTTCATCGAGGTGAGTCCGGCTGCGATCAGGGTTCGACGAGGACGCCCACGGTGTTGAACCCGGCGCCCAGGCGACATGTCAGGCCACCAGCACCGCGACGGTCTCGGCGACACAGGCGGGCTTGTCACTGCCCTCGAGCTCGATGGTGACCCTGACAGTGGCTTGGGCGCCCTGTGGCCCCCTGGTGAGCTCGAGCAGCTCGGCGCCGGCCCGGACCCTGGACCCGACCGGAACCGGAGCGGGGAAGCGGACCTTGTTGGACCCGTAGTTCACGCCCATCCGAAGGCCTTCGACCGTGTAGATCTGCCAGACCAGCCTGGGGATCAGAGACAGGGTCAGGTAGCCGTGCGCGATGGTCGTGCCGAAGGGGCCGGTCGCCGCCCTCTCCGGGTCGGTGTGGATCCACTGGTCGTCACCCGTCGCCTCGGCGAAGAGGTTGATCTGCCCCTGGGTGATCGTGTGCCAGTCGCTGTAGCCGAGATGGGTGCCCACGGCCTGCCCGAGCTCGTCGAGCCCGTCGAACGTCTTCATGGGCGGGGACCTCCGGCGTCGATGGCGGTACGGGGCCGGTCGGTCATGAGCTCTCCTGGTGTCGTGCGGTGGAGTGGTCCTGGGACCAGGGCCTCGTCGTCACGAGACATAGGCCACCCTGCCGACCGTGGTCCCGTCGGCCAGGCGCTGCAGACCGTCGGCGACCGCGTCGAGGGCGAGCTGTTCGCTCACCAGCGGCCTGATCAGTCCGTCCGCGACGAGCCCGGACAGCTCCTCGTGGCAGCGGCGCACCAGGGCCGGGTTCTTCGCCGTATAGAGGCCCCAGTGAAGGCCGAGGATGGAGTAGTTCTTGACCAGGGCGTGGTTGAGAGCGGCCGACTGGATCTGCCCGCCGGCGAAGCCGACCACCAGGATCCGGCCCTCAAAGGCTATGCACTTGGTCGAGCGCTGGTAGGTATCTCCGCCGACCGGGTCGTACACGACGTCGGCACCCCGACCGCCGGTGACCTCCTTGACCACCTCGACGAAGTTCTCGCGGTGCCGGTCCACGACGACGTCTGCGCCGAGCTGGTGCGCCACGTCGGCCTTCTCGGGCCCGCCGACCACGCCGATGACGCGCGCGCCAGCGGCTTTGCCGAGCTGGACGGCGGCGCTGCCGACCCCGCCGGCAGCGGCGTGCACGAGCAGGGTCTCCCCCGGTTGGAGGTGGGCGCGGCGGTGCAGGCCGAACCAGCCGGTCTGGTAGCCGATGTAGAACGCGGCAGCCTCCGCGTCGTCAAGCCCGGCCGGAGCCGGGAACGTCGTGGCGCTGTCCATCAGGGCGAGCTCCGCGAAGCCACCCGCGGGCAGCACCGACGAGCCGATGACCCGGTCGCCCACGGCGAACCCGGTGGTGCCCGGTCCCAGGGCGGCGACCTCGCCGCACAGCTCGACGCCGGGCGTGAACGGCAGCGCCGGTTTCACCTGGTACAGGCCACGGCACATGAGCACGTCGGGGAAGTTGGCCGCGGAACCCAGCACGCGGACCAGCAGCTGACCGGCTTCGGGCTGCGGCACAGGCGCATCCACCAGGGTCATCACCTGGCGGGGCTCTCCCAGCGCGGATACCTGCCAGGCCTTCATGAGACGCCTCCTGCTTCGTCGAGACGGCGTTGCAGCTTGCCCATGCCGGCCAGCCATCCGTCGGTGCTGGTCGCGCGGTACTGGTAGTAGTCCTGCACCTGCGGGTGCGGAAGGATCAGGAACCGGTCCTCCTGCAGTGCCTGCCACACCGTCTGGGCGACCTGCTCGGGCTCCAGCGCGAGGTCGTGGCTCAGCAGGTCCCGGAGGGGCCCGGCATGGTCGAGCATCCGGGTTCTGACGCCCTGCGGGCAGATGGCCTGGACGACGATCCCCCGGTGGCCGTACGTGGCCGAGAGCCACTCGGCGAAGGCGACGGCGCCGTGCTTGGTGACCGAGTAGGGCGCGTTTCCGAGCATCGTGAGCAGGCCCGCGGCTGATGCGGTGACCACGAACCGGCCTCCGCCGGTCTCCAGCCAGGTCGGTACGAGGTGCCGGGCGGCGCGGACATGCGCCATGACGTTGACCTCCAGCGCTCTGGCCCAGTCCTCGTCCGGTGTGTCCAGGCCCGTGCCGAGGTCGATGCCGGCGTTCGAGAAGTAGACGTCGATCCCGCCGAGGTGTCCGCGGGCAGCGCCGACCAGGGCGTCCACCCCCGCCTCGGTGGCAGCGTCTCCCGGAACCGGGTGGCCGCCGATCTCCTCGGCAACTGCGCTCGCCGCGTCGGCATCCAGGTCGTTGACCACGACTCGGGCGCCTTCGGCGGCCATCCGGGTCGCGATGGCCCGGCCGATCCCGTGTCCGCCACCGGTGACGACGACGCCTTTGCCCCGCACATCCATGTCAGACACCTCCGGTCAGGGTCACGCCGCCGTCGATCACGATGATCTGCCCGGTGACCCAGCTTGCTTCCTCGGAGAGCAGGAACGACACCACGCTGCCGATGTCCTCGGGGCGTCCCAGGCGCTTGAGCGGGTATGCCGCCGCAACCTCCTCCTCGCGACCTTCGTAGAGCGCGGTGGCGAACCTCGTCTTCACCACGGCGGGTGCCACCGCGTTGACACGGATGCCCGGGCCGAGCTCGACCGCGAGCTCCTGGGTGAGGTGGGAGAGCATGGCCTTGCTCGCGCCGTAGAAGCCGATGCCGGGGGCGGGTTTCAGGCCGGCCACCGACGATACGTTGACGATTGAGCCGCCGTGCTCTCCCATCCAGGCGCGGTGAGCCTGCTGCACCCAGGACAGGGCGGCCAGGGCGTTGACCTCGATGATCTTGCGGGCCGCGTCGAGATCGAGGTCGACGAGCGGGCCGTAGACCGGGTTGATCCCGGTGTTGTTCACCAGCATGTCGACGCTGCCGAACGCCTCGATGGTCGTCTTGATGGCATGTGTCTGATGCTCGACGTCGTCGGCCCTGCCCGCGACGGCGATCGCGTGCCCGGGGCCGCCCAGCGCCGCGACGGCCGTGTCCAGCGCCTCCTGCTTGCGCGCGGTGATACATACCTTCGCACCCTCGGCGACCAGCTGTTCGGCGATGCCCAGGCCGATGCCCCGGCTTGCCCCGGTCACCACGGCGACCTTGCCCTCGAACCTGTTCTGCATCAGGAGAGCCTCTCCAGAATCATGGCCATGCCCTGGCCGCCACCGACGCACATGGTCTCCAGGCCGAGCTGCTTGTCGTGGAACTGCAGCGAGTTGATCAGGGTGGTCGTGATCCGCGCGCCGGTCATGCCGAACGGGTGACCGATCGCGATGGCACCACCATTGACGTTGAGCCGGTCGAGGTCGACGCCGAGATCGCGGGCCGAGGGAATCACCTGCGCAGCGAACGCCTCGTTGATCTCGACCAGGTCGATGTCGTCGATGGTCAGCCCGGCACGCGCCAACGCCTGTCTGGAGGCCCCGACCGGCCCGAGGCCCATGACCTCCGGTGAGAGGGCAGTCAGCCCGGTGGACACGATCCTGGCCAGCGGGGTGAGCCCGAGCTCGGCGGCCCTGGTGTCGCTCATGATCACCAGGGCGGCGGCACCGTCGTTGAGCGGGCAGCAGTTGGCCGCGGTCACGGTCCCGCCCGGCCGGAATACCGGGGCGAGCTGGGCGATCGACTCCAGGGTCACCCCGGCACGTGGCCCGTCGTCCTTGGTCACCACTGTGCCGTCGGCCAGCGTGACGGGGGTGATCTCGCGCTCCCAGAAGCTGTTGGCGATGGCCTTCTCGGCCAGGTTCTGGCTGCGCACGCTGAACTCGTCCTGTTCCTGGCGGGTGACGCCCCGCAGCTGCGCGACGTTCTCGGCGGTCTGTCCCATCGCCATGTACGCGTCGGGAAGCTCGCCGTTCTCGCGCGGGTCCGCCCAGGTCTGGTCGCCGTCCGCGAACCTCTCGGTGCGTGACTGCGCTTCGCTGAACACCGGGTTCCTGGTGTCCGGGAGGCTGTCAGTGTTGCCCCTGGTGTAGCGGCTGACCGTCTCGACGCCGGCGGAGACGAAGATGTCGCCCTCTCCGGCCCTGATCGCATGCATGGCCATCCGGGTGGTCTGAAGGCTCGAGGAGCAGTAGCGGTTGACCGTGGTTCCGGGCAGGTGGTCCAGCCCGGCGAGAACGGCGACGACCCGGCCCAGGTTGAAGCCGGACTCACCCCCGGGTTGACCGCAGCCCAGGACCAGGTCGTCGATGTCTCTGACGTCGAGCTCCGGGATCTTCGCCAGGGCGGCCTGGACCATCTGCACGGTCAGGTCGTCGGATCGCATGTCCTTCAGGGAGCCCTTGAAGGCACGGCCGATCGGCGAGCGGGCAGTGGAGACGATGACTGCTTCGGGCATGTGAGGGTTCCTCCGTTGCTCCCAGCAAACTGCTGGGTGACTAAGCGCTTGCTTACCTCTGAGCGTTTGCTTAGCATGGCTCACGTCCGGCGTCCTCGTCAATACCCGCTCGTGAAGGTCCCGATGAGTCAGAATCCAGACGGCACCGACGGCACCGACGGCAAAGACGCACGCGGCCGGTTGGTCGCTGCAGCAGTGGAGTCGTTCGCAGCCAAGGGTTTTCGCGGGACGACGACCCGCGACATCGCTGCCGCGGCAGGCATGAGTCCGGCCGCGCTCTATGTTCACTACAAGTCCAAAGAGGATCTGCTCTACCTCATCTCCCGGACCGGGCACGAGGCCACCCTGGCGCTCGTCAGGGAGGCCGTCGCCGGCTCGGACGACGAGGTCCATCAGCTCCTGGCCGTGGTCCGCGCGTTCACGGTCCACCACGTGCGCGGCCACACCAGCGCGCGCATCGTCAACTATGAGCTTGACTCGCTGAGTCCGGAGCACTGGCGCGAGATCGCCGACATCCGGCGCGCGATCGAGGAGGAGATGCGGGCCGTGGTGAGGTCCGGCGTCGCGTCCGGTGCCTTCCGCACCTCCAGCCCCCGGATGACGGCGCTGGCCCTGCTGTCGCTGGGCGTCGACACCGCGCGCTGGTACCGCGACGAGGGCGAGTGGACCCCGGAGGAGATCGCTGACTACTACTGCGAGGTGGCGCTGCGTGTCGTCGGTGCGCAGCGCTGACGACGACGCACCGGCTCAGAACCTGGGATGCGGGTACTCGGGGGAACGCCGGTGGAAGGAGAGGATCTTGGGGTTCTGCACGATGCCGTTGCGGATCTCGATGGCCTCGTTGATGGTCCGGTCCTGGTCCCAGGAGGAAGGGCCGTCCATCACCGTGCGCAGGTAGGGGATCAGCGCCTCGCTGATGCCCCAGGTCGCGCTGTTCCACAGGTAGGTCGGGCTGTGGTCGACGCCGTAGTAGGCGACGCCGTCGCCTACCGTGAGCATCGGGTCCCCGAAGCTCGTCGGCCGCGCGAAGGCGAACCCCATGCCGAGGTCGCAGGACACGTCGACGATCAGGCTGCCGGGAGCGAACTGCGCCAGCTCCTCGTCCGTGACGAACATCAGCGGCGCGTCAGTGTCCTGAAGCACGCAGTTGACGACGATGTCGTGCCTGGCGAGGAACTCCGCCGTGGGAACCCGGCCGGTGTTCGTGAGGACGGTCGTGTGGCTGGGGTCGGCTTCGGTGCGGTCCAGGTGGTCGAACACGACGGAGGGGACCGGTGAGGCAACCGCCGTGACGTCGCGCATGGTGAGCACCGTGACGTCGTGGACCCCGAGTGACTGCAAGGCCGTGATGGCGCCTCGCGCGGTGTTCCCGAAGCCGATGACGACAGCCGTCAGCGGCCTGCCGTAGTGACCGGTCGAGCCGAGCAGGGTCAGGGCGTGCAACACCGAGGAGTAGCCCGCCAGCTCGTTGTTCAGGTGGAACACGTGGACGGCGAACCCGCCTGTCGGCGTCCAGTGGTTCATCGCCTCCCAGGCGATGAGCGTCAGCTGCTTGTCGATGCAGATCTGGGTCAGCTCGGGGTCCTGGACGGCATGCGGCCAACCCCAGAGAACCTGTCCGTCCCGGAGGCTGGCCATGTCGTCAAGGGTGGGCTTGGGCAGCAGCACCACGTCGGTGGTCGCGATGATCTCCTGGCGTGATCGAAGGCCTGCGACCTGGGTGGTGAGATGTTCGTCGGAGACGCCGTAACGGTCGCCGTAGCCATGCTCGAGAAAGATCCGGGTCCGCAGGTCGGCGTCGATCCGGTCGAAGTGCTGCGGGTGGATCGGCAGCCTGAACTCGTTCTCCTTGCTCGAGGTCGCAAGTACTCCCAGGCTGAGCTGACTCATCTGCATCCTTCTCTTCCGGCGCTGCCCCCAGCGGCCGCCATCCGCAGGTGGGATTTCCTTTTGTGCGTAGATTAGTTCATCCGGTCGCCCGCGAGGTCTCTGCCTCAGCAGCAGCCGGACAGCATGCAGGCATTCACCGCCCCCTGATCGGTGAATGCCTGCGTCCCAGACTCCTCTTCGGATGGGTCAGGGTGGGTCAGGACAGGGTCAAGATCTGTCGGGTGAGCTGTGCGCTCCCAGCTCCGCCTCCGGCGATACCCGGCGCAGGTGCGAGAAGCCGAGCAGCGAGAGGATCAGCATCACGGCAGCGCCGATGAACGCACCGATGGCCGCGATGCCGGCGATTCTGCCCATGGTGTCGAAGGCGTAGGCGTTGAGCAGCAGCCCGCGCAGGGTCTCACCCTTGAAGGCCGTGTCGACCTGGCCTTTCAGCTTGGCGTCATCGGGGTTCGCCCGTGCCTTGGTGCTGAGCTGGGCGTAGGTCAGGCCACCGCCGGACTCCTTGAGGTGCACCGCGATGTAGTGGTTGGCGAAGGCCTCGGCCTGCTGGCCGTTGAGCAGCTGCTGGCCCGCGTACTGGTTGATGAACGGGCCGACCTCGGGGCTGGCCGTGGCCTCTCCCTTCGGCGGGAAGAAGATCTGTTGCTGGCTCAGCTGGGTGTGCACCTGGTCGCTGACGAAAGAGTGTGCCCACCAGAGCAGACACCCCGAGGCGAGCAGAACGGCTGCGAGGACGAGTCCTCCGGCGGTGAGCAGTGCATCGAATGTCTTGCGTCGCATTGTTCCAAACCTCCGAGAGAGAACCAACCGGCCGCTTCGGCGTCGACCTCCGGGGTCGGTTCCTGAGGTGTACAGACTGTGGGTGAACCTGGGTCAGAGCAAGTCGAGATGCCCTGTTTCATGCGGTATCTTCCCGGCCTGCGGAATCGTGACCCGGAAAGCACCGCAGCTCGGGCGCTACAGCTGGGTCAGGTGTGCTGCGGGCGCCTCCACGCCGTCGGCGACGAGCCGCTACAGCTGGGTCAGGAGTACTGCGGGCGCCTCCACGCAGTCGGCCACGAATCGCAGGAAGCCGCCGGCGGTCCCGCCGTCGCACACCCGATGGTCGAACGTCAGCCCCAGCTGGGCGACCTTGCGCAGCGCGACCTGGCCCTCGTGCGCCCACGGACGATCGATGATCCGGCCGACGCCCAGCATGGCGGCCTCGGGGTAGCTGATGATCGGGGTCGCGCCGTCCGTCCCGAACACGCCGTAGTTGTTCAGGGTGAACGTCCCGCCGGTCATCTGTGCCGGGCTGAGCCTGCCGTCGCGGGCGAGCCCGGTCAGCTCCCGGAGGGCAGCGGCCAGCTCGGACGTGGTCAGCTCGCCGGCACCGTGCACGACCGGCACGACCAGTCCTCGTGGCGACTGGGCGGCGAAGCTCAGGTTGATGCCGCGCAGCTGCACGATCTCCTGGGCTTCGACGTCCACCCTCGCGTTGAGCTCCGGGAACTTCCTCAGCCCGGCGATGGTGATCCGCGCGAACAGCGCCAGGAGACCGATGCCGGCGGCGGGGTTGACCGCCGTGATCTCGGCCTTGGCGGTCATCAGACCGGTCGCGTCGACGTCGACCCAGACGCTCGCTTCGGGGATCTCGCGCCGGCTGATGGTCATCTTCTCCGCGATCGCCCTGCGCACCCCACGCAGCGGGATCCGTATGTCGCCAGCCCGGTCCGCGTGGACCGCACCGGGGGCGGGGGCCACCTGATGCGAAGGCAGGGCGTCCTCGCCGGTCCGGAGCGCGGCCTCCACGTCGGCCCGGCGGATGACCTGGCCGGGTCCGGTCGGAGCCAGGTCCGCGAGGTCGACCCTGTTGTCCCTGGCCAGCTTCCGCACCACCGGCGAGATGACCCTCGGTGCGGAGACCGGACTGGCCGGAGCTGCGATGGCTGGTGCCGTCATTGTCTGCGAGGTCGTTGTCTGCGAGGTCGTTGTCTGCGAGGTCACTGCGGGCGCCATGACGACCGGTTCAGTGGTGTTGGCGGGGGTGACGGCAGCCGCCGGCCGCTGATCAGGGGACACCCGGCGGCGGCCGCTGCGCCTGGTCTCGGAGGTGCCATAGCCGACCAGGACGTTGCCCGAGCCGGACTCCTCCAGCTCCCCGTCGTCCTGTTGCGCCCCGGCCTCGTGCCTGCCGATGGTGAGCAGCGGCTTGCCAACCTGCAGCACGACGCCGGGGGCGCCGTGCAGGGTGAGGACTGGACCGGCATACGGGCAGGGGAGCTCAACGGACGCCTTGGCGGTCTCCACGGTCACCACGATCTGGTCGACGTGGACCTCGTCGCCGGGGGCGACATGCCACTCGATCACCTCGGCCTCGGTCAGGCCCTCACCGAGGTCCGGCAGCATGAACGTCCCGCCGGTGGCGGACGCGGTCGGGACGCTCACGCGGCACCGCCCGCACTGCCGTCGGTGAGGCTGCCACCCGGCAAGAAGTGGGTATCGACGTCGTCGTCCCACTGCAGGCGCGCGATCGCGTCAAGGACACGCTCGACGCCGGGCAGGTGAAGGTGCTCGAGCCGGGGAGGCGGATAGGGGATGTTCAGACCGGCGACGCGCAGGACCGGCGCGTGCAGCGAGTGAAACGCCCGTTCCTGGACGCGGGCTGCGATCTCGGCGCCGACCCCCGCGAAGCCCTGGGCCTCGTGGACCACGACGCAACGGCCGGTCTTGCGGACCGAGGCCACCACCGTCTCGTCGTCAAAGGGGACCAGGGTGCGCAGGTCGACGACCTCGACCGACCAGCCCGACTCCGTCGCCGCCGATGCCGCCTGCATGGCCACGTCAACGCTGGGGCCGTAGGCGACCAGCGTCACGTCGGTGCCCTCGCGGCGCACGGCTGCGCGCCCGAACGAGCTGAACCGCTCGGCGTCGGGTGCGACAGCCGCAGCTACTGACTCGATGGATCCCTTGGACCAGTAGAGCCGCTTGGGCTCCATGAAGATGACCGGGTCGGGGTCGTTGATGGCCTCGCGAAGCAGCGTGTAGGCATCCTCGACGGTGGCTGGCGTAACGACCTTGAGGCCGGGGGTGTGGGCGTAGTACGCCTCGCTTGAGTCGCAGTGGTGCTCGACTCCGCCGATGCCACCGCCGAACGGGATGCGGATCACGATCGGCAGGTTGACCCTGCCCTGTGTCCGGTTGCGCATCTTGGCCACGTGGGAGGCGATCTGCTCGAACGCCGGATAGGCGAACGCGTCGAACTGCATCTCGATGACGGGACGGAACCCGGCCATCGCCATACCGACCGCGAAGCCGACGATGCCGGCCTCGGCGAGCGGGGTGTCGAAGCAGCGGTCCTCGCCGAAGTCGCGGGCGATCCCGTCGGTGACGCGGAAGACGCCACCGAGGGTGCCGACGTCCTCGCCGAAGACCACGACGTCGGCGTCAGCGGTCATCGCGTCGCGCAACGCGCGGTTGATGGCCCCTGACATCGTGACCTGCGGGGGTGCGGACGCGGGGGTGGCTCCCGGGCGGGAAGCGGCGGTGACGGTCATCGGCTGGTCTCCTCGGCCTCGAGCTCGGCCTGCACCATCGCGCGCTGTTCGAGAAGCTGCGGCGTGGGCGTGGCAAAGACGTTGTCGAACAACGACATCGGGTCCACGGCGAGGTCAGCGCTCATCCTGTCGCGCATGTTGGCGGCGAACGCCTCGGCCCTGGCGGCGGTCGATGCGACGAAGGCGTCGTCTATCAGGCCCTCATGGCGCAGCCAGGTCTCGAGCCGGGCGATCGGGTCGCGGCGGAGCCAGTCGGCGACCTCCTCGGAGTCGCGGTACCGGGTGGCGTCGTCGGCGTTCGTGTGCGCGTCCAGGCGGTAGGTGTGCGCCTCGACCAGCACCGGTCCCTGTCCGGACCGCGCATGGGTGACTGCTTTGTTGAGCACCGCGAGGACAGCCATGGCGTCGTTGCCGTCGACCTGTTCGGAGGCGATGCCGTAGCCGATTCCCTTGTATCCCAGGGAAGGAGCGGCGGTCTGCTTGGCCAGGGGGGTGCTGATGGCGTACTTGTTGCTCTGGACGAGGAAGACGACAGGGGCCTTGAACACGGCCGCGAAGTTCAGCGCCTCGTGGAAGTCGCCCTCACTGGTGGCGCCATCGCCGACGAAGGCCATCGCGACGGTCGGGCGACCCCTGCGCTGCTCGCCCGAGGCGAGCCCGACGGCGTGGATCAGCTGTGTTGCCAGCGGGGTTGCCTGTGGCGCGGTCCGGTTTGCCCGGGGGTCATAGCCGCAGTGGGCTGCGCCGTTGAGCGAGGTCAGGAGCTCGACGGGATCGATGCCCCGGGTCACCAGGGCCATCGAGTCACGGTAGGTCGGGAACGCCCAGTCGTCCTGCGAGATTGCCAGCATCGAACCGGCCTGACAGGCCTCCTGCCCGCGCGAGGCCGGGTAGACGGCGAGCCGCCCCTGCTTGGCCAGCGCCGTGGCCTGGATGTCGAACCGGCGGCCGACGACCATCGCGGCGTAGGCGGCGACGAGCTGCTCGCCGGACGGTTCGGGATAGTCGTCGTTGAACACCCGCACCCGCTGGCCGCGATGGTCCAGGAACTGCACCGGCGTCGGCGCGGGCATCAGGCCCCGGGCGAACGGCCGGGGGGTGGACGCGGTCTGCGGGATCGGGATGCTCGTATCCGTGGTCAAGGCGTCTGCCTCCTTGGGTGTGGGCGCGCTCGCCGCGGCATGCGCCCGGGCTGAGCGTGGGCACAAGCGGTGCGTGCCCGTGCCGGATGAGCGATGTGACGCCCAATCGTCTCTCTTTCGAGACTTCTGTAGCCAATTCAGCGAGAAATAGGAGACACTTGGCTCCATGGGGAGTTCGTGACCGACCGGGTGTCTTCCAGAGCGACGTCGACAGCGACGGGCGCAGGACGCTCGGTCAGGCCGTTGGACGGCCCTGACCGGTTGATCCTCAGAGAGCTCATCAGGGACGCCCGAATGTCGATCCGGTCGCTGGCGGAGCGGGTGCACATCTCACGTGCCAACGCGTATGCGCGGGTCGACCGGCTGGTCGCCGACGGGGTGATCACCGGCTTCTCCGCCCAGATCGCCCACGAGCGTGCGGGATTGGGGACCTCGGCATTCGTCTCGCTGTCCATCGAGCAGAACTCCTGGCGCGACGTGTCCGCCCGGCTGGGCCGCCTTCCCTACGTCGAGCACGTCTCGATGCTCGGCGCGGACTTCGACGTGCTGGTCCTGGTGCGGGCGCCCGACAACGCCGCTCTGCGCGATCTGGTCCTCGACCGGATCCAGCGCATCCCGGGGGTGCAGACGACTCGCACTTGGCTTATCTTCGACGAATTGCTGGGCCCCGGTGCCGACTGGTCATAGCCTGTGGGGATGAGAGATGACAGGCCATGGGACGACAGCGTCGACAACCATCCGGATGCGCAGCTGGTCACGATTGCGCACGCGTGCTTCGACTTCGCGCGGGGAGGTGACACGGAGAGACTGCGGGGGTACGTCGAGCACGGGGTTCCGGTGAACCTCACCGATGGGGCGGGCAACACGTTGTTGATGCTGGCTGCCAACCACGGGCACCCCGAGACGGTCAGTGCGCTGGTCGACCTGGGTGGTGACCCCGATCGCACCAACGACCGCGGGCAGAGTCCGCTGGCAGGGGCGATCTTCAAGGGGGAGGACGATGTGGTCGCGGCCCTGCTGGCAGCGGATGCCGACCCGGACGTCGGCACGCCGAGTGCACGCGCGACGGCGGAGTTGTTCGATCGCGGCGAGCTCCTCCCGGTGCTTCCCTGACGTCACCCGGGCGATCGGGGTTTGTTGCCCGTGAGGCCGCAGGCTGCCTGGGCTGGGGGTTGTTGAGGCAGCAGGCTGCCTGAGTTTTTGGGGGTGGGGGAGTTCGAGCTGTCGGGGGGCTATTCGGGGATAACCGCTACGCGATCGCCGGCGGCAACTTAGGCTTGCAGGGATCCCCGAAACACATTGAGGTGCTCGCTGGGCTGGCCGCTGTGGCCGACCGCGAAGCGCCCTGGGAGAACTGATGATCCGCAGGATGACTTCTGCGTTTGGTGTGACCGTGGCGTTCGTTTCTCTGGCTGGCGCGTCGATGTTACCGACGGCATCTGCAGCCCCCGTGGTCACAGAGGTTGCCGTCGGATGCTCGATCAGAGTGCGGCCGAACGTGTGGGTCGACCGGCCGGTCACCTCGGTCCCGGCCAGTCTGGGGGCGGACTGCGCCGCCACCGGTGCGGCGTACGCGTCGTGGGACGTGCGGCATACGAAGTACGGGCTCAGCGACCTCTTCATCTTCGACAACAAGCGTTCAGCAGTGAACAGCTTCTATGACTGGGAGCACTACGGCACGTACAACGTGGTGCCCCGCAACTCGTGGAACTCGCACTGGGACCTCACCCAGAACGCCCGATCCTACGTCGTGAAATCCGGGTCGGGGATCACCATCAAACCTGCCCGGGCCGGCAAGTTCGTGACGCTGAGCGTCGCGACCATCTACTACAGCCCCGCGCTACGCCGTTACCGGATGTGGCCGAAGGCGCGGGTCAGCCTTCAGTACCGGGCGTGCCCCACCTGCGCCTGGAAGTACCTGCGGGCAGTGCGCACCGCCGCGAACGGGAGGGCCACCTTCGGCACCTACTCCCCGCGGACCCGCTACTACCGGGGGGTGACCGGCAGCTCGGCCACGGTCTGGGGCCGCACCAGCGCAGTCACCCGTCGCTGACCGACCCCGTAGCCCCCGCTGGTCCAGCCGGTCGCCACGTGGTCACGCATCCGCCGGGGTCAGCGAGCACCTGCCGCCGTCTCATCCGCCTTCTGCAGTCTGCAGGGCTTTGGGCGGGTGGCCGGCCGACTTCGCGTAGTACGCCGCGGCCTGGCGGGTCGCCACCAGCCGGCTCACCTCGATGACAGCGCCGGACACCACGGCCCAGCCGACCGCCTCCTGCCACGACACCTCGGGATCCTCGGGATTCTCCGGCGGCTCCCTGCCCGTGACCGCGATCCAGCCGCTGGTCAGCAGCTTCCTGGCCACGACGGCAGCCCCGACCGCGGCACCCGTCCCGAGGACCTTCCAGACCAACGCGCCCACGACGACCTCCAGCTCGGACTCAACTCAGCACCTCGAGCCTGCCACGTCCAGGGGTGTACCGTCATCTGGGTAACAACAGGGGAGCGCCCCACAGCGCTGAGAGTGCGGTTCGCCGCAGACCCTCGAACCTGCTCCGGTTAGCACCGGCGAAGGGAGTTGAGAATCTCAGGCTTGCGCTCGCTGTACCTTTTCGTGCTCCGGCACCGGGAGGTATGACGGGTGCTCGCCTCCCCGAGGCATCCAGCCATGCGGATTCCACGGGAGAAGGAACAACAGCTATGACCGAACCACGCACCACCAAGCTCTCCGCCCGGACAGCCGACAGCTCGTCAGCGGCGCCGGCGACCATCCTTGCCACCCGGCCCCTGATGAGCTGGCGGGGCGTCGACCTGATCACCGCGGCCATGCTCGCGGTGGCTTTCGGCGTCATGTTCTGGGGCTTCAACACCTTCGTCTATCCGATGCTGAACACGCTCACCGCAGGCTTCCCCCCGGCCGGTGAGCTGATGCTGGGCGTCTGGCTGGTGCCCGCAGTCGTCGCGGGGCTGGTCATCCGGCGACCCGGCGCTGCCCTGTTCACCGAGCTCGTGGCCGCCAACGTCAGCATGCTCCTGGGCAGTCAGTGGGGCGCCGCTGTCCTGCTGTCCGGACTGCTGCAGGGCCTGGGGGTCGAGCTTGCCCTGGCGCTCTTCCGGCACCGCCGCTACGGCGTCCTCGTGGCTGTGCTCGGAGGCACCCTCTCGGCGGTGTTCGAGATCGTCTTCTACGAATGGCACTCGTACGTAGCCGAGTACTCCGCCGCGTGGAAGGCCATCTTCCTGGCCTGTGGCATGGTCTCCGGCGCCGTCATCGCCGGGGCCGGCGGCTGGGCGCTGGTGCGGGCTCTTGCCCGGACGGGTGCGCTGAACGCCTTCCCGCCGGGTCAGGAAGTCCGTGAGTCCGACCCAGTCTGAGACCGTGCAGCCTGAGACCCTGCAGCCTGTGACCGGGCAGCCTGTGACTCTGCTCGTCGGGGCCCGACCCGTCGCCCCGGGTGCCCTCGTCGAGATGAGTGATCTCTCCTGGCGTCCGTTCGGGCGCCGGGAGCCGATTCTGGCCGGTATCAGCCTGCGCATCGAGGCGTGCTCACGCGTGCTCCTGGCCGGGCCGAGCGGCTCGGGCAAGTCCACCCTCCTGCGGGCGCTCGCCGGGGTCCTGACCACCACCGAGACGGGCGACCTCAGCGGCTCGGTGCTGATCGACGGTTTGCAGCCGACCGGCACGTCGGTCGGCCTGATGATGCAGGACCCCGCCGATGCGCTGGTGGCCGGTCGGGTGGGCCGCGACGTGGCCTTCGGGCCCGAGAACTTCGGTATGCCGCGTGCGCAGATCTGGTCCCGGGTCCGGTCGGCGCTGGCCTCCGTGGGATTCCCGTATGACGAGGACCACCCCACCAGCGCCCTCTCCGGTGGCGAGACCCAGCGGCTGGCCCTGGCCGGCGTTCTCGCTCTGACACCACGACTGGTCCTGCTGGACGAACCGACCTCGATGCTCGACCCCTCGTCCGCGGCAGTGGTGCGTGAGGCGATCATCTCCGCGGTGCGTGCCTCGGGGGCGACTCTGGTGATGGTCGAGCATCAGCTATCGCACTGGGTGGATGAGGTGGATCGCCTCGTCGTGCTCGACCCGTCCGGTCGGGTCAGCGCTGATGGCCCCGTGGCGGCGACGTTGGCTGCCTCAGCGGATTCCCTTGCCGCCCAAGGGGTCTGGGTGCCAGGCGTGGCGTTCCCGCGGCCGCTGGACGTGGCCCCCTCGTTGTGCGCTCCCGGCGGTTCCGGTACTCCCGGCGTTGCGGGTGGCTCTGATGTTGCGGGCTCTGGCGTTGCGGGTGGCTCTGGCGTTGCGGGCTCTGGCGTTGCGGGTGGCTCTGGTGCTGCTGGTGCTGCTGGCGGTTCGGGTGGATCCGGTGGCCGGCTGCTGGTGTCGGCGGAGTCGGTCTCCGTCACGCACCGCCCCCGGATCTCCATCCTGTCCGCGAACCGACCTGCGACCGCAACCGAGGCGTTGCTGGGTGTCTGCGCCGACGTCAGTGCGGGTGAGTGCGTGGCGGTGATCGGTCCCAGTGGCGCGGGCAAGTCGACCCTGACGGCGCTGCTGGTCGGCGTCGACGCGCCCACCCGGGGTCGCGTGCGTAGCCGGGACGTGCTGAACGCAGGCCTGGGCGCGAGCCCCCCGGAGGACCTCCATCGCTGGACCTCGCGGGCGCTGGCTGCCCGTTTCGGCTGGGTGCCTCAGCAGGCTGAGCAGGCGGTGGTCGCCCGAACCGTCCGTGATGATGTGCTGTCGACAAGCCGGCACCTGGGCCTGGACGACGACGCTGCGCAGGCCCGGGCCGATGACCTGCTGGAGGTGCTGGGCCTGTCGGCCCTGGCCGGCGCCGACCCGCACTACCTCTCCGGCGGCGAGCAGCGGCGGCTCGCCCTGGCCGGCGCCCTCGCCCACGGACCCTCGGTCCTCGTCCTGGACGAGCCGAGCGTGGGTCAGGACCGATTGACGTGGTCAGCCGTGGCGGGGGTGGTTCTCGCGGCCCGGGACGCCGGGGTCGGGGTGGTCCTGGCCACCCATGACCCGTTGTTGATCGCCCTGGCTGACCGGCGGGTCACTCTGCGGGCCGGGCGGATCGTCGATCCTGCCTTCGAGGCGCGACCACAATCACAGCCGGGCGAGCAGATCGCGACGGTCCCTGAGGCTGGTCGCCCCACCGCACGCGCCGACTCCCTGACCGGACGCGCCGACCCGTCGAGCGGACGCGCCACTTCTTCGACCAGGATCGCCGACTCCTTGACCGAGCTCGCCGGCCGATGGACCGGGCTCGCGGGCCGATGGACCGGGATCGCAGGCCGGTCCGGTCCGCTCTCGATCCTGCTGGCCTCGATCATTCTGGTCCTGGGTGCGCCCTTCATCTCCGACCTGCGTACGGCCCTGATCGCGGTGGGGGTCGAGATAGCCCTGGCTCCCCTCGTCCTGGGGTTCGGCCGCCTGCCCTGGCTGCGGCTGCTCCCGGGCCTGTTCGCGGTCGCCTCGGTCGCCTTCTCGAACTGGCTGCTCAGCCCCGGGCGCGAAGTGTCCACCGGGATCCTGGCCGGGCTGCGGGTCGCCTTCTTCGTGCTGCCGGGCGTGCTGCTGGCCTCGCGCATCGACCCGTCGGCGCTGGGTGATCACCTGGGCCAGCGCCTCCGGCTCCCCGCCCGCCCGGTGGTTGCCGCGGTCGCCGCCCTGCACCGCTTCGAAGGCCTTGGCGAGCACTGGGACCAGCTGGCTCGCGTCCGTCGGGTGCGAGGGCTGGGCGCGGGTCGTTCGCTGCCCGGTCGTGGACGTTCGGTCGTCGCGCTGACCTTCGGGCTGCTCATCGAGACGCTGCGTCAGGCCGGGCGGATGGCGGTCGCGATGGAAGCGCGTGGTTTCTCGGCCGCCGTCACCGCCCGTCCTGTCAACACCCCCGCCATTCTCTCTGCCGCAGATGTTTCGACCTCTCCCGCAGACGTTCGTGCAGTCGGTATCCGGGCACCTCGAAGAACGTGGGCCGAGCCGGCGCCCTGGCGGGCCGGTGACTCGCTGATGCTGGCGCTGGGGCTGGTCGTGCTCGCCATACCACTGTCGGCCTCTCGTCTTTGATTTCACCCCCGCAACAGCGGTGGAACGGGGTTAGTCTGCGATCCCGGAGCGGTGACACCTTCCGGCCATCCAGATGAGCAGGAGCCTCATGTCCCTTTCACGCGCACGTCGTCTCACCGGTGTCTTGGCCGCAGTGCTGGCCACCGGAACCGGGGTTGTGATGACCGGCGGGATCTCCCAGGCGGACTCACACAGCCGCAACACGATGAAGATCCAGCTCCTCTCATTCAACGACTTCCACGGCAACCTCGAGCCGCCCGCAGGCTCCAGTGGCACCGTCGTCTCCGGTCACGCGCTCGATGCCCCGAACTTGAATGTGACCACGCCTGCCGGGGGCGTGGAGTACCTCGCGACCCACCTGCGGAACGCGAGGAAGGGGTACCCCAACACGGTCACCGTCGCAGCCGGTGACATCGTCGGAGCCTCGCCGCTGGTGTCCGCGGCGTTCCACGACGAGCCCACGATCGAGGCCATGAACGCTCTCGGCCTTGAGGTCAGCGCGGTGGGAAACCACGAGTTCGACGAGGGATACAAGGAGCTCCAGCGCCTGCAGGCCGGCGGCTGCCTGCCCGACGGCGACGGCCTGAACAACCAGAACTCCTGCGCGGCGCACACCTTCATGGGGGCGAAGTTCCACATCCTCGCGGCCAACGTCAAGTACGCGGCCACCGTCAAGGCGAACGCCGCGCACAAGGAGAGGGGCCATGACAAGGGAAAGACGATCCTGCCGGCGTACTGGGTCAAGAGCTTCCACGACGCCAAGATCGGCTTCATCGGCATGACGCTGAAGGAGACCCCCAGCATCGTGACGGCTGCCGGTATCGCGGGCCTTGAGTTCACCGACGAGGTCAAGACGGCCAACGCCCTCGTGCCCGTGCTGCGCAGGCAGGGTGTCAAGGCGATCGTCGTGCTGGTCCACCAGGGCGGCACTCCTGCGGTGCAGAAGTGGAAGGACTCGA
>DASVKO010000189.1:0-1908 GCA_036385355.1 Dermatophilaceae bacterium | reverse complement strand
ATTCCTGGGGGCTGGACATGACTGCGGAGGTCGGGATCGCGGGGGAGGCCACGGCAGTGGCTGAGGCCGTCCAGCGGTGGGCCGACGCAGGGGCCGACACCGTGGTCCTGCAGCCCACCGCCGACGACCCTGACCCGGAGGACTTCGTGCGATTCGTCGCGAACGAGGTCCGACCGCTGGTGCCCTGAGCCCTTCGAGGTGACGGGCAGTCGACCGCGTCCGATCAAGGATCCTCACCCGGACACGAACGCGAACCCAACGCGGCATTATGCGGGCGTTTGGCTTTGCCTGCGGAGGGTGACTGCCTGCCGGAGAGTCCTGGGCTGGGCTTTCACGCCCGGTGCGGATGGTGATGCCACGCGGTCCCTGGATTCGGACATACGAAGAGGCAAACGGGCGGGCGGCGTGGTTCATGGTGCCATTGGCGTTGGGCTGATGATGGTGATGCCGTTGCCGGGCTGTTGATCGAGATCGGCGAGTTTCGCGGGTGCCTCGGAGAGATCTATTCGGTGTTGGACGAGACGTTGCGGGCTGAGCGTGCCTGCGGTGATGTCGGCCAGCATGGTCGGGTAGTCGTGGGCTGCCATCCCGTGGCTGCCCACGATTTCAAGCTCCGCGGCGATGACGGCGGCCATCGGCACAGGCGGCGTGGCATCGGCGGCCAGCATCAGTCCGACTTGGACGTGGCGACCTCGCTTGCGCAGGCTGCGGATCGAGTTCTGGCACGTTTCGATGCTGCCGAGTGCGTCGATGGATACCTGAGCGCCGCCGCCTGTGAGGTCGCGTACGGCATTCACGACATCGACCTGCCTGGGGTCGAGTGTGGCGGTTGCGCCTAGGGTCCGGGCCAGTTCGAGCGCAGTCGGTGAGATGTCGACGGCGATGATCTGCGCGCCGCGGGCTGCGGCGATCATTACCGCGGACAGTCCGACGCCGCCGCAGCCGTGAACGACTACCCAGTCGCCGCTTTGGACCCGACCGTGGTGGACCACAGCTCGGTAGGCGGTGGCGAAGCGGCAGCCGAGACTGGCCGCGGTCTCGAAGGCCATGTCGTCCGGCACCCGAACGAGGTTGACCTGCGCATGATCGATGGCCACAAGTTCTGCGAACGATCCCCAGTGGGTGAACCCGGGTTGGAACTGTCTGTCGCACACCTGGTGTTCGCCCCGTCGGCAGGTCTCACACTGGCCGCACGCGCAGACGAACGGAGCCGTGACCCGGTCACCGAGGTGCCATCCCTGTATCCGCGACCCGACCTCGGCGATCACGCCGGCGAATTCGTGGCCAGGGACGTGTGGGAGTCGAATATCCGGGTCGTGCCCCATCCACCCGTGCCAGTCACTTCGGCACAGACCAGTGGCGGCCACTTCAATGACAACGCCGGTTTCCGGGCAAGCGGGGTCATCTACGGTGACTACTTCGGGCAGTTGTTGGAAAGCCTCGTAAAGCACTGCACGCATTGCAGATCTCCTTGTCAGATGTGCCGTGGCGTCCCGGACGTTCCAGTGACGGACAACCTCCTCGGGCCGGATGATGACGAAGCCCGCCGGGTTATCGCTGTGAACTCCGAGTATGTGGTGGCCAGGGGCGGGGTCGAACCGCCGAGCCTTCGATTCTGAGGAGAAAGTCAAGCCTCCGTGTCCGTAGCCCGATCGGTGTACGGTCATCGATGGTCGACCGGCGCGGTTTGCTTATGGTCGACGGCGATCGGTGTCAGTATCGCCGTCGACCCACACCCATCTCAGTCGGCCTCGGCAACCTTCTTGAGTCCGTCGAGCCAGAACTGCAGCGACCGGCGACGTGGAAGCCTTCGGAGACCTGCTCGCTCGCCTCAACTCATCAGCCCAAGACGAAAGGTGAAGACCGTGGAAGCCGTCCGTGACAGGGCGAGGCATTCAGGGTCGGTGA
>DASVKO010000188.1:0-11563 GCA_036385355.1 Dermatophilaceae bacterium | reverse complement strand
CGCCGCCCTGGTCGCCTCCACCATCGCCATGGCCCACAGTCTCGGGCTGCGCATGGTCGCCGAAGGCGTCGAGAGCGACGTCGCCTTCACCGAGCTGACGCGACTGGGCTGCGACCAGGCCCAGGGCTACCTGATGTCCGGACCCGTCCCCGCCGCTGAGTTCGACCACTGGCTCAGCAACCGGAACGCGGTCCACCAGCACACGGACATCACCCCTTCCGGCGCAGACCCCGTTGCACCGCGCCGATCAGGTAGGGCCTGAGCTCTCTCGCCGCAATGATGGTGTGAACGGAGCCGACCGCAAGCGCTCGCTCGATGTTGTGGACCTGCTCGAACTCGTCCGCCACCTCACCGAGCTTCTCGGAACGCACCGCAGCGCGCAGACTGGCCAGCTCGACCCGCAGGCGGGGACGATCCGTCTCGTCCGCCCGGGCCAACGCGGCTGCCATCGCCGTGATCCGGGGATCCCCGGACGTGCGGGCCCCGACGTCACGGGAGAACACGACGGCCGCTGCCGGTGCCCCGCCGATCACCGACGCGAAGGAACCCTCAACGGCGATCACCTCCATGTTGCTGTTCAGCACACTGGAGAAGACCACGAAAGAGCCCCCGTGGAAGCGCGAGATCACGCAGAAGACGATCGGCCCGTCGAAGTTGACGATGGCCCGGCCGATCTCGGCGCCGTACTCGAGCTGCATCGAACGCAGCGACTCGGGGGAACCGTCAAAACCGGACAGATTGGCCAGCACCACCAGCGGACGGTTTCCGCTGGCGGCGTTGATGGCCCGCGCGGTCTTCTTGGATGATCTCGGGAACAGCGTTCCGGCTGTCCACTGGTCCGGACCGTCGGCGGGGATCCAGCCCCGCCGAGGGATCGGCCGGGACTCGATGCCGAGAACCTCGACCGGATAGCCGCCGAGGTGGGCGTCCAGGACGACCGTCGTGTCGGCGTCGGCCATGCCGGCCCACCGCTCCAGCACCGCATGGTCCTGGTCCACCACGGCACGCATGACGGTCCGGATGTCGAACGGCTTCTTGCGCTCCTTGTTGACCTCGTCGGAGAAGATGTCGCCCACTGTCGTGAAGTCGCTGCAGGGATGCACGTGCGGGTAGCTCCGCACGTCCCGGTCGTGGGGGTCGCTGCTGATCGCCCGGCGACCGGCACTCTCCCCGGGGGCGATGTAGGTGTGCTCGTAGTGGGCGAACAGCGTCCTGCACGCTGCCCTCAGGTTGGGCGCCCAGTACTGCGCCTGCCCGTTCGGTCCCATGACCCGGTCGTATCCACCGATCCCGAAGTTGTCCTCGGCCGACACGCCGCCGGAGTAGTCCAGCGAGTGCTTGCCGGTCAGGACCATGGCGCTGTCGGGCGTCATGACCAGGATGCCCTTGGTGTGCAGGAGCATGGTCGCCTCAGCGTTCCAGTACGGCTGTGCCCCCACGTTGATCCCGGCCACGATCACGTTCACCTCGCCGCCGGCCTGGGTGAAGGTGATCAGGCGGCGCAGAGCCCGGGCCACCCAGTCCATGTTCTCGGTGCCGCTGTCCATCGAGATCATGGCACCTGAGGACAGGGCGAACCACTCCAGTGGCACCGCCATCTCCTCGGCCAGGTCGAGGGCGGCCATGATCCGCGCACACTCAGGCTCGGCTACCGAACCCAGTGACTTGGTCGGATCACCGAACAGCGCGACCCGGACCATGCCTTCGGGGTGACGCGCCGAGGGTGTCGACACCACCCCGGCGACGATTCCCGACGAGTTGTGGCCCGGTGGCCGGTCGACCGGCACGAGCCGGCCGGCGTCGTCCAGGTCGTGCTCGGTGAAGGTGCCACCGGCCCCGGTGAGCATCGGCACGATCTCGTAGGGGTAGACAGTGCCGCGGGCACGGGAGCGACGGACCTTCTGGGTGTACTCGTCCAGCGGGGCCAGCGGCTCCCCGGGCGGCACGGTCACGCTCACCCCGACACCGGCCCCCGGCCGGTAGGAGAAGATCATTGCCGCCTCTGCGGGCTCGGCGCCCGGCTGGGACT
Source organism: Dermatophilaceae bacterium (assembly GCA_036385355.1). Classification (GTDB taxonomy): domain Bacteria; phylum Actinomycetota; class Actinomycetes; order Actinomycetales; family Dermatophilaceae; genus UBA4719. Next base: position 9,534 of record DASVKO010000188.1, on the reverse strand, counting down.
GGTGCCGGACCAGCATCATGATCTCTTCCAGGCCCGCGCCCACCGTCATGGGTGCGGTCGCCCGGGCGAAGCCGCTCAGCTCCTGGAGGGGGAGGTCGATCGGAGGCCACACGTACAGGACGATGCGGTTGGCGTCGAGCCGCCTGGTGGTCCCGCGCTCGGTCTGGCTGGCGCGCAGGCTCTGCAGGCACGCGGCGAGCTTGCGCTCGAAGGCGGGAAACGCGACGACCTGTCCTGACGCGTCCCGCAGCGGCGTGGCGTCGTGGACCTCCGCATACGCAACAAGGCGCTCATCAGCGGGGTTGTCGCGAGCGACGATGTGGAAGAGGTACGTGTCCTCGGTCGCAGGAAGCGGAGTGCCCTCGAAGTTCTTGAGCCGCCACAGGGCGAGCCGCTGACCGATCAACGGATGCATGCCGCGGATGACGCGCTCCTCCAGCATGCGCCCCTGCGATGGCCGGAAGGTGAACTGCACCTGGCCCCCGGTGCGGTCGCACACCGTGACGGTGACCCGCCGGCCGAGGACCAGGGAAGGCACCTCGGCCAGAGCACCTCCCAGCATCGAGGCAACCGCGTCCGGGTCGGCTGAGGCGTCGGCCGACGAGAGGTAGAGGTCGACGACGAGGTTCGTGGGGTCGGCGACCAAATCGGCCTGACCGGCAATCTCGGCCAGGCATGCCGGGAGCTCGCGGAGAGCGCCCATCGTCGAGATGAGGTGGAGTCGCTTCCCGCCCAGCTCGTACGCACCTGTCACGAACTGCCGTGCCCCGAGCCGGAAGGCCCGGACGTCCTCGAGACGGCGAATCTTGTAGTACCGCCGGGTGAGTACCTCGAGCATCGGCTCGAGACCGGGGGTCTCGACACCGGAGCGCTGGGCCAGCAGCCGGATCAGCGGCTCGGGGCTCTCCGTCAGAGCCACGATCCGCTGCGCGTAGTCGGCGGCGTCCTGATGCGCATCGAGATACCTGAGCTGTTCGCGGACCTTCGCGTAGACCTGCTCCCGGGCCGCCAGGATGAGGGGATTGTCGAAGAACCGGAACCGGATGCTCCGGGCCAGATCACCGATGGCGGGATAACGAAGCTGGGTGGCGACGATCAGCCTGTCGAGGACCTCCCGCATCTCGTCGCGGGCGGGACCCGGGGACACCTCTGCCTCGACCAGCCTGCGCTGCAGCAGGGCCGCGACGACCGGGATCTGGTCCGCTGCCCCCTGCTGGGCCAGGAACACCCTGTAGACGGCTTCCTCCAGCGCGGGAGTCCTCTCCAGATCTGCCACGCCGTAGTGGCGAAGCGCCCGCGACAACCTCGTACGGAACGGAGCCGGCAGGGCCTCCTGCTCGACATCGAGGGAGTGGAGGTAGGTGTGGAAGTGTTCCTGTGGACTGTGGACGCGCTCCTCGGAGTCCTCCTCGGCGCTGGTGGGCCGGTTGCGCGACAGCTCGCACAGGTCCGCGAAGGTGGTCAGCAGCGCGAGCTCCTCACGCATCAGCCCGGCGTCCTGCCCGAGCTCGTCGCGCAGCGTGCCGTACTCGGCAACCAGGGCGAGAGCCCGCCTCGGGCTCACGTCGTAGCCGGTGACCATGGCCCGCAGCGCCTCAAGGCGCGCGCGGGCCCGCGCCGGCGCATCCGGCGTGTCCCCTGATACCGGCGCCGTGAAGCTGAGGGCAGGGCCGTCCGGCACCACGGCCTCGCCGACAGGAGGATCCAGGCGCAGCAGCGGAGCGCCTGCATCCACCTGCGAGTTGACCCGGGCCAGCACCTCTCGCACCCGCCCTGAGCGAGGTGCCCGAACGGCGGTCTGCAGCTTCATGCTCTCCAGGACGGCGATGGTCGCTCCGGCCTCCACGTCCTCGCCTGCCGTCACGTGAACGGCCACCACCACGGCCGGGGCCGGTGCTCGAACCACCCCGGACTCGTCCCCGCCGACCCGGTGGCTGACGCCGTCGACCTCGACCAGGTAACCGTCCTGGCCGGCCACCGAGACGACGTGGAAGGGTGGCCCGCCCAGAGAGAGCCGGCTCTCGAAGGGGCTCAGCCGGTCGACGGCGACGTCCAGGAGCCGCCCGTCCAGCTCCAGGCGGTACCGGCGTGGGCCGACCTGGGCAACAACGACCGGATGGGTCCGGCCCTGGTAGCGCAGCTCGACCCTGCGGCCGGCTGCGTGGCTTGCCCGTGGTCGGCCACCGCGCGCGGAGCGCAGGAACGCGCCTCGCTCAACCCCCTCCTGCGCGTCGTACTCGTCAATGGCAACACTGAGCAGGGCGACGGCGGCATACCGCGCCGGTGCCGGGGATGTGGAGCGGAAGTGGTCCACCCAGCCGGTGTCCGCCTCACCGGACACGACCTCCGGGCGAGCCAGCAGATCCAGCAGGAAGGACTTGTTGGTCGTTCCGCCCTGCAGGACGACCGTGGTCTCCCGCACGGCACAACGCAACCGGGACAACGCCTCCGGGCGGTCGCGTCCCCAGGCAATGATCTTGGCGACCATCGAGTCGTAACCGGGCGGGATCACGTCACGGGCGGCAATCCCCGTGTCAACCCGGATCCCCGGCCCGGACGGCAGGTTGAGCAGCACCACAGTGCCTGGCGCGGGGGCGAAGCCCTGATCGGCGTCCTCGATGTTGAGGCGGGCCTCGATGGCGTGCCCGGCGTGCGGCGGTGCTTCCCCGACCAGGGGCTCGCCGTCGGCCACGAGAAGCTGCAGCTTGACCAGGTCGAGCCCGGTGGTGGCCTCTGTGACCGGATGGTCGCTCTGCAACCGGGCGTTCACCCCCACCAGGGCAAAAGACTCGTCAGCCGGCTGGTAGACGAACTCGACCGTCGCCACGCCGCGATAGCCCGCCGCCGCCACGAGGGCGACAGCGGCGCCGCGCAGACCGGTCTCCTGCTCGGCTGTGAGCACGGGAGAACGGGACTCCTCGACCAGCTTCCAGCTGTTGCGCCGCTGGATGGAGAAGTCACGTACCCCCAGCGCCCAGACCGCGCCATGCGCGTCCGCGATGACCTGCACCTCGACGTTGCGACCATCGCTGACCGGGCTCTCCATGAAGACGACAGGATCGCCATGGGCCTTCTCCGCCTCGGTCTGTGCGCCAAGGAAGGCCGCGCCAAGCTCCGCGGCCGATCGGACGACCCGGATGCCCCGAGATCCCCGACCGCTCCTGGCCTTGATCGCGAGGGGGTACCCGATCGCGGCGCCGTGCCGGGCCGCATCCTGAACGCTCGACACCGGCCCACCGCTCCAGGCGGCCAGCGGAACACCGGTCCTCTCGGCCAGGAGCCGGACCTCGATCCGGTCGCAGAGCTGTCTCATAGCCCCTGGCGGCGGACCGATGAACACGAGCCCCATCCGCTCGCAGAGCTCCACGAAGGCCGGGTCCTCGGCCACGAAGCCCCAGCCCACCCAGACCGCATCGGCGCGGCTGACCAGCAGTGCCCTCTCGAGCTCCTCGTGGTCGAGGTAAGGACTGCTCGACGGGCCGACGTCACGCAGGCAGACCGACTCGTCGGCAGAACGCACGAAGAGGGTCCGCTGCTCAGCCTCGGTATGCAGGGCGATGACCTTGATGCCATAGCCATGTTCCTCGTTCAGCTCTCGCACGGCACGGGTGAGCCGCACCGCAGGCTCACCCCGGTTGACCACGGCGATACGGGTGAACATGCGAGGCCTCCGTTGCCGGCCTGGTGACGTCATGCGCGACCGGGGCACATTCCGCGCACTGCCAGGCTCTGCCCGGAGTCTAACGACCGGTCCGGGCGACTCCTGCCCGGTCTCCGATCACAGCACCGGGGAGCTGAAGAGCGCTAGAAACCGCCATCCTTGGGCAGCTCGAGCTCGCTCTTGGCCAGCTCCTCGACGTTCACGTCCTTGAAGGTCACCACCCGCACATTCTTGACGAAACGGGCCGGCCGGTAGACGTCCCAGACCCAGGCATCAGCCATCGTGACGTCGAAGTAGACCTCACCACCCTCGCCACGGACCTTCACGTCCACGGAGTTGGCCAGGTAGAAACGACGCTCGGTCTCCACGACATGGGAGAACAGCCCCACGACGTCGCGATACTCGCGATAGAGCTGCAGCTCCATCTCGGTCTCGTACTTCTCAAGGTCCTCAGAGCTCACGAACTCCCCCGCTCATCGAACTGCCTCGCTCATGAGCTGCCTCGCTCGGTGACTGCCTCGCTCATTGCTCTCCTCCGCCTTCAGTCCACACGCCACCATCATCATGCATCAGGGCGCCGGCAGATACAGGCACCGCAGCCACCAAACCGCAATCCGTCTGCGCGGCCACGGCCAGCCCCGGCAACCGCCACGACCGACGGTGATGCACGCTCGGGCCGCGGGACCCCAGTGCGGCGAGGTGCTCGGGCGCGGAGTACCCCTTGTTCAGCTCCCACGCATAGCCCGGCACGGTCGTCGCCAGCGCCACCATCATGGCGTCTCGCTCGACCTTGGCCAGCACGCTCGCGGCGGCCACCGATGAGCAGAACAGGTCGGCCCTGACCATGGTCCTCACGGGGATGGCCCTGACCGGGGCACAGGCAGCCGGGCCAGGGGCCGGGCCATGGGCAGAGCCGAGCTTGTCCTCGAGAAGGCCCAGCAGTCCCACCTGTTCGGGGTCGGTGAGCCAGTCCTGGTTGCCGTCAAGCAGGACCAGATCCGGTATGACGGGCAGCGCGTCGAGCGCACGCAGGCCGGCGAAGCGCAGGGCCACCATGATCCCGAACTCATCGATCTCAGCCGGTGAGGAATGTCCGACCGCGTAGGCCGCTGCCCAGGCACGAATCCCGGGCACCAGGCGCTCACGAACCCGGGGCGAGAGCAGCTTCGAGTCCTTCACGCCCACCGGTGCGGACCGGCAGACCTCGTCGATCACCACGACGCCGACAGACACGGGACCCGCGAGAGCCCCCCGACCAACCTCGTCCATGCCGGCGATCAGCCGGTGCCCGGCGCGCTGCAACCCCCGTTCAACCCTCAACGAGGGTTTGCGGGAGGTGGCGCCTGACGTCATTTCGCCGTTGCCGTCGGGACCTTGGCGAACGTCTCACCGGGGTTGGACAGCCAGGCCCAGTGCGGGATCGGCCAGACGACGGCCACGGCACGCCCCACGATGAGGCTCTGCGGAACCGTGCCCTTGGCGCCGCCCGAACCCTGGTCGTGCGGCCGGGAGTCCGCGGAGTCGGAACGGTGGTCCCCCATCACCCAGACCCGCCCCGCGGGGACCGTGATGTTGAACGTCTCCTGGCTCGGCACATCACCGGGGAAGAGGTACGGCTCGGTCAGCGCCACGCCGTTGACGGTGAGCTGCCTCTTGGCGTTGCAGCAGACGACGTGGTCCCCCGGCAACCCGACGACCCGCTTGATCAGGTGGTTGCCCTCATCGCTGGGCAGCAGCCCGATGAAGGTCAGCGTCGAGTTCACGGCACTGGCAAAGGGAGTGCGCTGGACGGGGACCACAGGAGGCAGCCAGTGATCAGGGTCCTGGAACACGATGACGTCGCCCCGTTTGACGGCTATCGGAGACGGGACCAGCTTGTTGACGATCACCCGGTCACCCTTCAGGAGGGTGTTCTCCATCGACTCCGACGGGATGTAGAACGCCTGCATCAGCCAGGTCTTGACGATCAGCGACAACAGCAGGGCCAGCCCGATGACGATCACGGACTCGCGCAGCATCGGTGCCACCATGGGCCGCCGGTGCTGGTTGTCCCGCCGGTGCTGGACGTCTCGCGGGCGCTCGGCCTCTGCGCGACGCTCAGCCTCCTGCCGGCGCTGGACGTCCCGCCGGCGCTCGCCCCCCTCTGTCTCGGGCACGCTCACCGGTGGATCTCGCTCAGGGTGCCGGCAGGGACCGCGCCGGCCGGCGCACCCTTCAGCGAGCTGGCTGCGTCCAGGACCCCGGCCCGGCTCGGCGGCCAGTAGATCATCCCGGCCCTTCCGATCACATCGTCGAGTCGCACCATTCCTCCTCCAGGGTCACCCAGATGGGCACGTGAGTCGGCCGAGACGCTGCGATGGTCTCCCATCACCCAGATCCGCGCGGCCGGGACTCTCACATCGAAGGTCAGGCCACTGGGTTTGTCACCTGGAAAAAGGTAGGGCTCCTGCACCGCGTCACCGTTGACTGTCAGGAGACCGCTGAGGTCACAGCACACCACGTGATCTCCGGGAAGTCCCACGACACGCTTGACGTAGTCGCTCTCGTTGAGATGGATGGGCAACCTCGAGGCCATCGAACCCAGGACCCGGCCGATCCCGGAACCCGATTCCGACTCCGCCGCACGATCGGCGAAGCTGTGAGTGCCATCGAAGACGACAAGGTCCCCTCGTTGCAGAGATGACGCGCCCCCGATCTTGTTGACCAGAATACGATCCGCCGGCTCCAGGGTGGGCTCCATCGACCCCGAGGGGATGTAGAAGGACTCCACCAGAAAGCCGCGCACGAGCATCATAAGCACGAGCGCGGCCCCGATGACGACTAACCACCGATGGCGCGAGTGCTGATGGTCGATCGCCCGGGCCGGCGGTGCGGGGAGCTCGGAAGTCGAACGGACGCGACGCCTCAGCGGGCGGGCGTCACGTTGCGCTTCTCCTTGATCTTGGCAGCCTTGCCGCGCAGGTCGCGCAGGTAGTACAGCTTGGCGCGACGCACGTCCCCGCGGGTCACGACCTCAATCTTCTCGATCACCGGGCTGTGCAGCGGGAAGGTGCGCTCGACGCCAACGCCGAAGCTGACCTTGCGAACCGTGTAGGTCTCCCCGAGGCCACCGCCGTGACGGCGAATCACCACGCCCTGGAACACCTGGACGCGCGAACGCGTGCCTTCAATGACCTTCACGTGAACCTTGACGTTGTCACCGGCGCGGAATGCCGGGATGTCGTCGCGCAGGCTGGCCTTGTCGACGTCGTCGAGCTTCTGCATGTTCGCTTCGCTTTCTCGTCAGTGCCACAGGTCACTGCCGGTTCTGATGCACGCCACGACGTGGTGCCGGGCGCGCGATTCGTATGGGGTGCTCCTGCAGTCCGTCACTCGTTGCTCTCCCCCTGTGGCAGGGGCGCGAAAATCGGTGCAGGGCGCGAGGAGTCAGTCTGCCACAGCAAGGGGTCCACCCTGAAATTGACCAGCGCGATCGCTCACCGAAAGGCGCCAAACCTAGGGATCGTGCAACGCGAAAGCGCCAAACCTAGGGATCGTGCAGCGCGAAACCTAGGGACGGTGCAGCTCAGATATCTCGGCGAGCACCTCGCGGTCCCGGGCATCCAGGTCAGCCGGGTCCAGCCGGGCGATCATGTCCGGTCTGCGCAACGCGGTACGCCGCAGCCGCTCATCCCGCCTCCAGCGCGCGATCTGCCCGTGGTGTCCGGACAGGAGAACCTCGGGCACGCCGTACCCGCGCCACTGGGGCGGCTTGGTGAACACCGGATACTCCAGCAGGCCGTCCTCGTGGGACTCCTCGGCCAGGGACTGCGCGTTGCCGATGACTCCGGGAACCAGACGCGTGATGGCCTCGACCATGACGAGCACGGCGACCTCGCCGCCCCCCAGGACATAGTCACCGAGTGACACGACGGTGACCGGCATCAGGGACTCGGCGTGGTCGATGACGCGCTCGTCGATCCCCTCGTAGCGACCGCAGGCGAAGGCAAGCCAGGGCTCCAGCGCCAGGCCACGGGCCAGGGCCTGGGTGAACGGAACGCCGCCCGGTCCCGGAACCAGCAGATGCGGAAGCTCTCCGTGCTCGACCGATGACCCCGAGGCCACCACGTGTTCAAGGGCCTCTCCCCACGGCTCCGGACGCATGACCATGCCGGCACCTCCGCCATACGGGGTGTCGTCGACGGTGCGATGACGGTCGTGGGCGAAGTCACGAAGGTCATGGACCGCCAGGTCGATCACCCCCTCCTGACGTGCCTTGCCGATCAGCGAGAGGTCCAGCGGGCGGAGGTACTCCGGGAAGATCGTGACGACGTCCAGTCTCATGACTGCGCCCCTGCACCCCTGGCTGTCACATCTCGTCCAGGTCCAGCAGGCCGGCTGGCGGGTTGAGCACGACCCGCCCACCCTTGACGTCAACCTCGGGCACGATCGCCGTCACGAACGGGACCAGCGCCTCACGACCATCGGTCAACCGGAGGACAAGCAGGTCCTGGGCGGGGCGGGACTCCAGGCCCGTCACCGTGCCGACCTCGGCCCCGTCGACCGTCACGACGGTGAGGCCGACCAGATCCCGTTCGTACCAGGCTTCCTCGTCACCATCGTCCGGCAGGACATCAGCCAGCAGCTTGATGCCCCGCAGCTCCTCGGCCCCGTTCCGGTCGTCGGTGTTCTCGAAGCCGAGCAGGAGAATGCCGTTGTTGTCCCGGGCACTGCGCAACACCAGCGGGCCGGATGCCGCAGGCTCGGTCGCGAAGGTTGCACCGGGCACGAACCGCTCGTCGGGGGACCCGGTAAGAACCTGGACGGTCACTTCGCCACGTAGTCCGTGCGCCTTGCCAATACGGGCAACGACAACCTGCACCGGGCCACTCCTTCCGTGAGGTGATGCGGGGGCGATCGGTCAAAGACCAAGGGGTATGCCGGAAGGTGACCTTCCGGCATACCCCTTGTCAGGCGTGCCTAGCGAGCTGTCGCACGCTTGCTCAGGCGGACTATCGCACCCGGTCGGTGTCGACGATGTCGACCCGCACGGGCTGTCCACCCGCGAGGGCGCCCATCACCGTGCGAAGGGCCCTGGCCGTACGACCGGAGCGACCGATGACCCGGCCGAGGTCGTCCGGATGAACCCGTACCTCGAGGACCTCGCCGCGGCGCAGGTCCTTGCGGCGGACGGCGACATCCTCATCGTGGTCGACGATGCCCTTGACCAGATGCTCCAACGCCTCGTCGAGCACGATCAGACCTCGGGCTTGGCGACGTCAGATGCCTCGACAACAGCGTCATCCGCCGTGGCCTTCTCGGCCTTCTCAGCCTTGGGCTCAGCCTTCTCGGCCTTGGGCTCAGCCTTGTCAGCCTTGGGCTCTGCCTTCTTCTTCTTCGACGTGGTCGCGCCGTCCTTGGGCTCGGCCATGGCGGACTTGGTGGCGGCCTCGTAGAGCGCCGTCTTGTCGGGCTTGGGCGGGGCGAGGCGCAGCGTGCCCTCGGTGCCCGGAAGGCCCTTGAACTTCTGCCAGTCACCGGTGATCTTCAGGAGCGCCGCGACCTGGTCGGTCGGCTGCGCGCCGACTCCGAGCCAGTACTGCACACGCTCGGAGTTGATCTCGATGATCGAGGGCTCATGGGTCGGGTGGTACTTGCCGATCTCCTCGATCGCCCGGCCATCGCGCTTGGTGCGCGAGTTCATGATGACGACGCGGTAGAACGGTGCATGGATCTTGCCCATGCGCTTCAAACGAATCTTGACGGCCACTGTGGTGGTGACTCCTGTTTCTTGTCTGGGTTGAGTCGGCACGGCATCCGCGTGGGGATACGGCTCGTGACGCTCGGATGGACACGTCCGAAGCGGAGAGAGGGGCCGCAGACAGACGAGTACG
>DASVKO010000187.1:0-3651 GCA_036385355.1 Dermatophilaceae bacterium | reverse complement strand
TCCCGCTCCCAGCTCGGGTGCCCAGGTTGAGGTTGTGCAGCTCGTCGATGATGACCAGGTCGCAGAACGTCGGCGCTGTGCGCTCAATCGCGGGTCATGGCGTCGAGGCACACGGCAATGGCGAGTATCAGGGCGTCGTCCTCGCCGGGCGCGATCTCGACCCCATAGGTGTCCCTGACCCGAAACCACTTCTTCGAGACCGTCGCCACCGTGTCACCGTCGCGTTCGATCTCGTACTCGTGGTCGACCAGGTTGCCGTGCGCGCCCAAGTCGGGACCCCCGTCAACGTCGATCTTGAAGCGGTCACGCAGGCCCACGAGGGCCTTGTGCACGGTGGCGCCCCCGGCAGCACGTTCGATCTTCATCGTGTCGCGCACATTGACCTTACGCTCCTGGATCTTGGCCGCCTCCTGTCCGGAGGCATCCCGCAGCACGAAGGTGTCGCGGACCCGCACTGCTTTCCCGTCCACCTTGAAGGCGCGCCGGCCGGATTCGTCCTCGATCCAGTAGTCGTCCCCGATCGACAGCAGTTCTTCACGCATCCGGTAACGCTCAACCGGTGTGTCGCCCCCGCGGAGCCGATCCCGTAGACCCATGATCCTGTTCCTCCCCGCAGACGGACACCTGACAGCGACGCCGCACCCACCAGTCCTACAGCTTCCTCGTCAGCACGCGCACGCAGGGTCGGCCTGGATCTGCATGGATGAGGCTACCGTGGCCGTCATCGCCCCCCGCCGACTCTCCCCATCGTGGTCGCCCTGGCGCTTCGCAGCGTGGCACGCCGGGCCGGCCCTGGGGCGCTCCACGGTCACTGGCCGGTAGCCGCGACGGGCTTGCCGCCGTCATGCGCCCGCCGGCGTCGCCGTCCGCTAGCCCAACCCTCGGCGGTCGGCCGCTGCGGACGGCTGGCGCAAGGGCCGGTGGCCGGTGGGCCCGAGTTGGCGAGCTCGTGGTCGACATCGACGGTGATGGTGCCGAACAGGCCGATGTTGTCGCTGTGCGCCGGGAGATAGCGTGTCAGCGATCTCTTCTGTGTTCGCCGCCCCTCTCGGAGGATGCTCATGCCAATCGTCGAGTACCCACCCGGGGCCAGGTTCCCCGGAGTTGTCGGCCGGACCACGGATGAGTCGAGCCCCGCGTGGCCGGTCGCGCCGCGGCCTGATGCTGGGGCGCCGAATGTGGTGGTGGTGGTGCTTGATGACACTGGCTTCGGCCAGCTCGGCTGCTATGGGAGCCCGATCCAAACCCCGCACATGGACTCGCTGGCCGCAAATGGCCTGCGGTTCAACAACATGCACACCACGGCTCTGTGCTCGCCGAGCCGGTCCTGCCTGCTGACCGGGCGTAACCATCACGCCAACGGCATGGCTGCAATCACCGAGCTGGCCACTGGTTACCCCGGGTACAACGGCGTCGTGCCGTTCGAGAACGGCTTCTTGTCGGAGATGCTCCTCGATCACGGCTACGCCACGTTCATGGTCGGCAAGTGGCACCTGACCCCGAGCAACCACGAGACCGCCGTCGGACCGTACGACCGGTGGCCGCTGGCGCGGGGGTTCCAGCGGTTCTACGGCTTCCTGGGGGGCGACACCAGCCAGTGGTATCCCGACCTCGTGTACGACAACCATCAGGTCGAGCCCCCGCGGACCCCCGAGGAGGGCTACCACCTGACCGAGGACTTGGTGGACAAGGCGGTCGAGTTCATCGCCGACGCCGATCAGATCGACCCGGCGAAGCCGTTCTACCTGCACCTGTGCTTCGGCGCGACCCACGCCCCTCACCACGCGCCAGCGGAGTGGGCCGACCGGTACAGCGGGATGTTCGACGCAGGGTGGGACGCCTATCGCGAGACCACGTTCGCCCGGCAGAAGGAGCTGGGGATCGTTCCCCCTGACGCCGAGCTGTCTCGACACGATCCGGACGTCCCGGCCTGGGACAGCCTGTCACCGGACGCGCGCCGCCTGTTCAGCCGGATGATGGAGGTCTTCGCCGGCTTCCTCAGCCACACCGACCACCACCTCGCGCGGTTGCTCGCCTTCCTCGACCAGCTGGGGAAGCTCGACAACACCCTGATCATGCTCGTTTCGGACAACGGTGCGAGCGCCGAAGGCGGCCCGGCCGGCACCACGAACGAGGCGCAGTTCTTCAACAACGCCCAGGAGCCGATCGAGGACAGCCTCGCGCGCATCGACGAGATCGGTGGTCCTAAACATTTCAACCACTACCCGTGGGGCTGGACCTGGGCGGGGAACACGCCGTTCCGCAGGTGGAAGCGCGAGACGTACCGCGGGGGCACGTCAGACCCGTTCATCGTGTCCTGGCCGAAGCGGATCGCGGCCAGGGGCGAGGTGCGCACCCAGTACGGCCACATCATCGACATCGTGCCGACCGTTCTGGACCTGCTCGGGGTCGAGCCGCCCCGAACGGTCCGTGGCGTCACTCAGTCGCCGTTGCACGGGCTAAGCCTGGCCGGCACCCTCGACGACGCGGACGCCCCGAGCCCGAGGACCTCGCAGTACTTCGAGATGCTCGGCCACCGGGCGATCTATCATGATGGCTGGCGAGCAGTCTGCCCGTGGCCGGGGCCGTCGTTCACAGAAGCGGGTGTGGGGTTCGGGCAGCCGATCTCGGCGGACCGGCTTTCCGAGCTGGACGCGACCGGGTGGGAGCTTTACCACGTCGCTGAGGACTTCGCGGAGAACCGCGACGTCGCCGCGGACCACCAAGCCAAGCTCATCGCGCTGATCGGCACCTGGTACAGCGAAGCCGGGAAATACGGGGTGTTGCCGGTCGACGGCAGTGGCCTGGCCCGGATGATCGTAGAGAAGCCACTGGCCGCTCCGGCGCGGGATAGCTGCACGTACTACCCGGGCACCCAATCGGTCCCATTCTTCGCCGCGCCAAGGGTCCTCAACCGCCCCCACAGCATCACAGCCGACGTCGAAATCCCGGAGTCCGGCGCGGAGGGCGTCCTACTGAGCCAGGGCACCGCCGCGGGCGGCTACTCGCTATACGTCAAGGACGGCCGGCTCCACTACGTCCACAACTACGTCGGACGAGCCGAGTACGAAGTCATCTCCGACCGCCCAGTACCCCCGGGACGGCACGAGCTGCGCTTCGAGTTCGAGCCGACCGGCCAACCAGACCTGGCTTCCGGCAAGGGTTCGCCGGGCCGACTCCAGCTCTACATCGACGGTTCCCTGGTCGGCAATGCCGAGACCCCCGTTACCACGCCGTTCGTCATCAACCCCGGTGCGCTCACCTGCGGCGCGAATCCAGGGTCACCCGTGACGGGTAACTACCCGAGCCCATTCAAGTTTACGGGCATCACCCACACCGTGACGGTGGACGTGAGCGGTGACCTGATTCACGATGACGACGCCGAACTCCGCGTGCACATGGCTCGGCAGTAACTGTCGCGAAGACGGCAGACTCCCAGCGAGCCGATCCGGACGTGCAGCACCGAAGTGCCTACCTGTTGACTTCCGGAAGCTCCTGGTCGGCAGGCTGGGGGGTCAGGTGGTCGGCGGGTCGCTCTCGAAGTGCCTGCCCACGGATGTCCGTGTGGCTCAAGGTAGAGCCATTCGCTTCGGCCGCGCGATGCGCCGCCCACTGTCCGTCGCCGACGCGCCGTCGTCGACCACCCGAAGC
>DASVKO010000186.1:0-3432 GCA_036385355.1 Dermatophilaceae bacterium | reverse complement strand
TGTCAATATTGACATATGTCGAAGCAGATGCAGTTGTCGACGCAGTCCCCGGTCGCGCAGACTGAACCGTGTTGCACACCCTTGGTGCGTGAGCCGCTGACCGCGGACTGGGCCGGCGACCTGGCCCGGATGTTCAAGGCGTTGGGTGACCCGGTGCGCCTGCGGTTGCTGAGCCGGGTGGCCAGCCATGCCGGGGGGGAGGCCTGTGTGTGCGACCTGTCCGTGGGCTTCGACCTGACCCAGCCGACGATCTCCCACCACCTGAAGGTGTTGCGCGAGACCGGGCTGCTGCAGTGCGAGCGGCGCGGTACCTGGGTCTACTACTGGGTGGTGCCCTCGGCGCTTGCCCAGCTGTCCGCCGTGCTCGGCTCGACCGACGTTAGTACCGAGGTCCCGGGCGTGAGCGCGCCGGCGGCGCTGGCATGACCCTGCCGGGGAGCCCACCGGCCCCGACCGACGCCGTGGTCGCCAAGCTGTCCACCCTCGACCGGTTCCTGCCGGTGTGGATCGGAGTGGCCATGCTGGTGGGCTTGCTGCTGGGCCGGGGTGTGCCCGACCTGGGGACTGTGCTGCAGGCAGTGCAGGTCGACGGCATCAGCCTGCCGATCGCCATCGGGCTGCTGGTGATGATGTACCCGGTACTGGCCAAGGTCCGCTACGACCGGCTTGACTCCGTGACCGGCGACCGCAGGCTCCTGGTCAGCTCGGTGCTGCTGAACTGGGTCCTTGGGCCGGCGCTGATGTTCGCCCTCGCCTGGATCTTCCTACCCGATCTACCGGCATACCGCACTGGTCTGATCATCGTCGGCCTGGCCCGCTGCATCGCCATGGTGATCATCTGGAACGACCTTGCCTGCGGTGACCGCGAGGCCGCAGCCGTGCTGGTGGCGATCAACTCGGTGTTCCAGGTGGTCGCCTTCGCCGGCCTCGGCTGGTTCTACCTTTCCGTGCTGCCGGGCTGGCTTGGCCTGGACCAGACCGGCATCAACGCGTCCACGTGGGACATCGCCCGCAGCGTCCTGATCTTCCTGGGCATCCCCCTGCTGGCCGGGTTCCTGTCCCGGCGCATCGGGGAGAAGGCCAGGGGCCGCATCTGGTACGAGCAGCGGTTCATCCCCCGCGTGGGGCCGTTCGCCCTGTACGGGCTGCTGTTCACCATCGTGGTGCTTTTCGCCCTGCAGGGTAAGGCCATCACCAGCAACCCTGTGGACGTGGCGCGGATCGCGCTGCCTCTTCTTGCCTACTTTGCGGTGATGTGGGGCGGCGGGTACGCCCTCGGCGCCGGGCTCGGGCTGGGCTACCAGCGGACGACGACCCTGGCGTTCACCGCCGCTGGCAACAACTTCGAGCTGGCCATCGCCGTCGCGATCGCCACGTTCGGGGTGACCTCCGGGCAGGCCCTGGCGGGGGTCGTCGGTCCGCTCATCGAGGTGCCGGTGCTCGTGGGCCTGGTCTACGTCAGCCTCGCCCTGCGCACGCGGTTCACCCCCGTACCTGCCTTGACCTCACCGTAGAGAAGGAGCAGACCGTGTCCACACCCCCCGCCACGCCAGCGCTCACCGCGCAGTACACACGGATCGTGGAGGACCTGACCTACCACTACGACGGCGTCTTCAGCCGGGAGACCGTCCAGCTTGCAGTCGAGAAGGCCCGCGACACCCTGGGGCCGGTCGCCAAGTTCCCCAGCTTCCTGCCGATCCTGACCCAGCGCTTCGCCCGCGACCAGCTCCTGGCCGCAGCCCAGGCCGAAGGCAACATCGCCACCACCGTCCCGGAGATCCTGTTCGTCTGCGTCCACAACGCCGGCCGCTCCCAGATGGCCGCGGCCCTGGCCAAGCACCTGTCCGCCGGAAAGGTCCACGTCCGCTCCGCCGGCTCACAGCCCGACCAACAGATCAGCCCCCTGACCATCCAGGCGCTGGCCGAACGGGGGATCGAGCTCACCGAGGCCTTCCCCAAACCCCTGACCGACGACGTCGTCCGCGCCGCCGACGTGATCATCACCATGGGCTGCGGCGACGCCTGCCCGGTCCTGCCCGGCAAACGGTACGAAGACTGGGAGGTCGCCGACCCCGCAGGCCAACCCATCGAGGTGGTCCGGGCGATCCGCGACGACATCCAGGCCAGCGTCACCACCCTGCTTGGCGAGATCCTCCACCAGAGCTGACACCGATGGTCCTCTTCGAAAGGTACGTACCCCATGGCCGATAAGCCCAGCGTCCTGTTCGTCTGCGTGCACAACGCCGGTCGCTCCCAGATGGCCGCCGGCTTCCTGGCCCACCTCGGCGGAGGTGACGTCGAGGTCCGCTCCGCCGGGAGCATCCCCGGCGACCAGGTCAACCCGTCGGCGGTGGCCGCGATGGCCGAGGTGGGCATCGACATCTCCGCGCAAACCCCGAAGGTCCTGACCGCTGATGCTGTGCAGTCCTCTGACGTGGTGATCACCATGGGCTGCGGTGATGCCTGCCCGATCTTCCCCGGCAGGCGCTACCTGGACTGGGACCTTGAGGACCCTGCGGGCCAGGGCGTCGAGGCGGTGCGCCCCATCCGTGACGAGATCCAGGCCAGGGTGCAGGCCCTGCTGGCAGAGCTGCTGTCCGACCACAGCCCCGCGCCCGCCGCACATCGCTAACCAACCGCCTGCCCATCCGAGGAGGACAAATCAATGAGCACACCACAGGACATCCGCGAGATAGTCCGCCGGCGCTACGCCGAGGCCGCAACCCGATCTGCGGTCGGGGACCATGAACAGGCCCGCGAGGTCGAAACCTCGTGCTGCGGCCCGGCACCGGTGTCCCTGACCGATCAGCAGGGTCGGGTCGTGTTCGGCGCCGAGCTCTACGGTTCCGAGGCACAAGGTGCTCCCGGCGATGCCGTCGCGGCCTCGCTCGGCTGCGGCGTACCGACCGCGGTGGCGGACCTGCGCCCCGGTGAGGTGGTCCTCGACCTTGGCTCCGGGGCGGGCGCGGACGTCCTCATCTCCGCCCGCCGGGTTGCCCCAGGTGGGCGCGCGTTCGGGTTGGACATGACCGAGGAGATGCTCGAGCTGGCCCGAGACAACGCCGAGGCGGCGGGCGTGGACAACGTGGAGTTCCTCAAGGGCTACCTCGAGGACATCCCGCTGCCCGACGACAGTGTTGACGTGGTGATCTCCAACTGCGTCATCAACCTTGCCGTGGACAAGAACCTGGTGCTCGCCGAAGCCGCCCGGGTGCTGCGCCCTGGCGGCCGGCTAGCGTTCTCCGACGTCATCGCCGACGACGACATGGACGAGGCCACCAGAGCCGACATGGCCCAGTGGACCGGGTGCATCGCCGGGGCCCTGACCCGCACCGAGTTCACCGACGCGCTCATCACCGCGGGGTTCACCAATATCGAGATCCGCCCCACCCACCGGGTGCACACCCACGCCCAGGCCGCCATCATCCGCGC
>DASVKO010000185.1:0-11059 GCA_036385355.1 Dermatophilaceae bacterium | reverse complement strand
TGCCACGGCCCCAGGAGCCGTAGAGCCAGGGGCTGGAGTACGACTCGCCACGGCCCAACCTTGCTTCCCCCGGCATCAGCAGCTCACCGCCACCCAGCCAGCTGACGCCGGTGTTGTCGCGCTCGGCCACGAGGCGGTGGTTCCCACTCCAGGCCAGATGAGTGGCCCAGACCTCGCCGGACTCGAAGCCGAAGCCGCCGGTCCCGGCGAAGAAGAGCAGGCTGGCGTCGAGCCCGGTACGACCCCGCCGGTTCTCGCGGGTATGGCTTCCGAGGGTGAAGGGGCTGCGTTGGGGCGAACGTTCCCGCAGGTGACGTCCGGTCAGGTCACAAAGCTCGGTCGCCTGTGGCGGCACGGGAAAGGTGGGCAGCAGACAGCCCAGCTGGAAGTCGTCGACCCCGGTGTTGGTGATCGTCGCGCGCTGCCGGACCAGTCCCGACTGCGTCATCTCCAGCTCCCAGAGGCAGTCAAGGCCAAGCGCTGGGTCCTCGGCCGTCACCCTGAGCCGGTGCGCAGGGAGCGGTTCGGCCGCTGCTGAAGGCTGGCTGAGGTCCCGGCTCCGGGTGACAAAGCGCGGGGACCAGGGCCCGGTGTCGCGATGACCCGACAGACCCGGCGTGCCCATCCATCCGCGGGACTGCTCGGGCAGGACGCTGACCTCGACCCGGGCGTCGGTCTGGTTGGACCCCTGATGCGGCAGACTTGCCAGGGCCACCGACGCCAGGTCATGGTCCTGCAGAGACCCGAGGTCGGCCCCCCAGTACAGAATCCGCGGCAGGCCATCGCCCTGGCAGTCGATGAGGACGCTGACACCGCAGCCGCGCCAATGGATTAGTGCGGGCTCGACATCAGGCATGGGAGAGCACTCCTGTTCTGCGACTGGACGCACTCAACCCTTGCTCGAACCGAGCGTGAGTCCGGCGACGAACTGTTTCTGTAGCACCAGATAGATCACCAGTGTGGGGACGGCGGTCATGATGGCCCCGGCCGCAATGAGGTTGTAGTTCTGGGCGAAGACACCGTTCAGGTTGTTGATGCCGGTCGTGATGGGGAGCCGGTCGCCGCTCTGGATGAACAGCAGTGCCCAGAAGAAGTCGTTGTAGATCCAGATGAACTCCAGCGTCCCCAGGGCCGCGAGGGCGGGCTTGGTCAGCGGCATGATGATCTGCCAGTACTGGCGGAACACCCCGGCGCCGTCAACCCGCGCTGCCTCGCCCAGCTCGGACGGCAGGGCCTTCATGTAGTTCGACAGCACGAAGGTGCAGAAGCCGACCTGGAACGCCACGTTGGCGATGATGACGCCGTAGTAGGTGTTGAGCAGTGACCCGGAGTCACTGACCGACAGCGGCAACGGGAAGTGCTTGTAGAACTGGAACAGCGGTGCGGCCAGGATCTGGGCCGGCAGCAGGTTGCCCGCCGTGAACAGGATGAGCAGCGTGATGTTGAACTTCCACGTGTAACGGGACACCGCGAAGGCGACCATCGACGCCAGGAACAAGGTGATGACGACCGCGGGGATGGTGATGATCGCCGAGTTGACGAAGTAGTGGGCGAACAGACCCTGGGTCCAGGCCTGGCTGAAGTTGTCGAAGTTGAAGGCTCCGCCAGTGCTGAGATAGCCGTACTTGTTGGTGTCCGCCTCCGGTCGCAGGGACGTGTACAGGGTCCACACCAGAGGGATGATCCACAGGAACGCGGTGACCGACAGGAAGACGTAGCTGAACAGCCTGGTCCGCGAGCTGATGATCCGGCTGCCGTTCGGGTTGGCCTTGTCGGCGCGGGCGCGTGGCCCGGTGGCGACGTCGTTGCTCATCTCATCTCCTTGCGGAAGGTCCGGCCGAGGTAGATGGTGATGGGCACCAGCGAGACGACCAGGAGCACCGTGGCCAGCGCGGCGCCGACGCCGATGTTGGTTCCCTCGCCGACCAGGTTCTGGACCACCAGGGCTGACACCAGCTCAAGGCCGTTGGTGCCCCGGTTGATGATGTAGACGATGTCGAACGCCCGCAGGGCCTCGATCACCGTGATGACGACCACGATGATGTTGATCGGGCGCAAGGCGGGGAACACGACCCTGAAGAAGGTCTGTGCCGCAGTCGCCCCGTCGATGGCCGCAGCCTCCTTGAGCGTGGGGTCCACGCCCTTCAGCCCGGCCAAATACAGGATCATGATGTAGCCGACGTGTTTCCACGACGTGGCGATGAGCGCCGCCCAGAGGTTGATCTTCGAGTTGCCGAACCAGTCGATGGCCCCGGGTGTGCCCGCAGTGCCGAGCACCGAGTTGATCAGGCCGCTGTCGCTGCTGTACATGAGCTGCCAGATGATCCCGACCAGGGCCAGGGACAGCATGACGGGGATGAAGAAGACGCTCTGGTACAACCACGAGCCGCGGAGGTTGAAGTCCAGCAGCACGGCGATCAGCAGCCCGAGCGGCGTGGCGATGAACGTGAGGAACAGGAGCCAGATCACGTTGTGCTCGATGGCCGGCACGAACGGCGGATAGCTCTGGGCGATGAACTGGTAGTTGGAGGTCCCGATGAAATGCACCCCCCCTGGCTGGGAGATGTCGAGCCGGGCATTGGTGAAGGACAGTCCCACCGACAGCAACGCCGGCAACCAGACCAGGACGAGCTCGAACAGCGCGGGGATCCCCACCATCAGGGACAGGACGATCTTGTCGCCCCTGCTGAACGTGCGAAGTCGACGACGGCCCTTGCGCACCGCGGGCGCGGGGTTGGGACCCGTTGCCGGCGTGCTGTCGGTGGTGAGCGCCATCAGCTCGTGTATGCCTGCTTGGCCTGCGCTTCGAGGGCCTTGCAGGTCCCGTCGATGTCGCCGGTCTTGATGAAGTTCTGGATTCCGGGCAGGGCCGCGTTGTTCGCGAATGCCGGCTCGGCGTCCCGGTCCAGGAACTGGGAGATGCTCTTGGCCTTGGCGATCATCTCGGCCGCCTTCTTCTGCATCGGCGTGTACTTGCTCGTGGTCGCGTCCTTGGCCGCAGCGACGTCGTTGGAGTCCGTGGCCAGGTAGACGTCCTGCGCCTTGCCCGTGCCGAGGAACTTCAGCAGTTCCTTGGCCGCCGGGTTGCTGGCGCCCTTCTTGCTGAGCGCGAACCCGTCGATCGGGGCCTCGATGGCGTCCTGCCCGTGTGCCGCGTCGATCTCCGGGAACGCGAAGAAGTCGATGTCGGTGTCTCCCTTGGGCCACTGCTGACCCACGAACGATCCCAGGAGATACATCCCGGCCGTCTTCTTGATGACGGTCTGGGCCGCCTCCTGCCAGGTCCGCCCCAGTGAAGCCGTGGCGTGGTAGGGCAGCAGGCTCTTCCAGGTGTCGAACACCGCCTTCGTCTTCGGGTCCTCCCAGCTCACCTTGTGCGCCATCAGATTCATGTGGTACTCGTAGCCGTTCAGACGCATGTTCAGGTAGTCGAAGGTCCCGAACGCGGGCCAGCCGTCCTTGTCCCCGAAGGCGATGGGCGTGAGCTTGTCCTTCTGCATCTGCTTGCTCAACGCGATGAACTGATCCATGGTGACCGGCGTCTCGTAGCCGAACTTCTTGAAGACACTGGGGCGGTAGAAGACCGCCCAGGGGTAGTTGTAGAGCGGCACGAAGTACTTCTTGCCGTCGTCGGCGGTCGACGCCTTCGCGAACGAGTCGGAGAAGTTGCTCCCGATGCTCTGCCACACGTCGTCGATCGGCGCCATGAGACCCTGCTTGGCATAGGCCTTCATCCGGAACCCGGCGAACCAGGTGAACACGTCGTCCGGGCTGCCCTTGAGGTAGTTGTTGATGTTGTTCTGGAAGTCGTTGTGCGGGACGGTGTTGGTCTTGACGTCCACACCGACCGCGGCCTTGGCAGCCGCCATCATGGCAGCCATCGCCGCCTTCGGCACCGCGTCGGACGCGTTGGAACCGAAGGTCGCCGTCTTGGCGCCTCCCGCACTCCCGGAGGAGCCGGTGGTCTTCGTCTGCCCGGTACACGCGGCGAGCATGGGTATGGTCACGGCACCCGCCGCAACCGCCTGAAGGATGGTCCGACGGCTTACTGAGCTCATTGAGGCCAGGGGATCGGGAGTCGCGTTCATGAGTCCTCCACAACGGGGAATGCCAGCGCGGATGCGGCAGGTGTCGAATAACCTAGAGCCAAACCCTCAACAATTCAAGACACATATCATCACGGTTTGGATGCGCTGGATCGCCCGCACGAGCCTCGGGATCGGACATTTCGCCCAGCTCGTGCTGCGATGTGGCAAGCCCGGATGATGACCAGAGGCGAGTGATGTCTTGTTTTGTTGGGTTTCGAGGGTCTAGATTGCTTCAACATGACAGCGGGAGGCTCGGTGCGCACAGGACGGATGGGCGAGGTCACTCTCGCCCTGTCAGGGCAGATCGCCTTCGGAGGTGACTACAACCCGGAGCAGTGGCCCGAGCAGAAGTGGCTCGAGGACGTCCGGCTCATGCAGGAGGCCGGGGTCAACCTGGTCACCGTCGGGGTGTTCTCGTGGGCGCTGCTGGAGCCGGCGGAGGGCCACTACGACTTCGGCTGGCTCGATCGCGTGCTCGACCTGCTCCACGCCGGCGGCATCAGCGTGGACCTGGCCAACGCCACCGCCACCCCGCCGCCGTGGTTCTCCAGGGCCTACCCGCAGTCCCTGCCCGTGGACGAGCACGGGGTCGTTCGCTCGTACGGCGCCCGCCAGGCCTTCTGCCCGTCGTCACCGGACTACCGGTCAGCGGCGGCGCGGCTCACCACCGCGATGGTGGCGCGGTATGCCGCTCACCCGGCGGTCGTCCTCTGGCACGTCCACAACGAGTACGGCTGCCACAACTGGCACTGCTACTGCGACACGTCCGCCGAGGCCTTCCGCACCTGGCTCCGGCAGCGCTATGGAGGTCTTGACACGCTCAACGACGCCTGGGGAACAGCATTCTGGAGCCAGCACTACTACGACTGGGCCGAGGTGCTCCCGCCGAGAGCCCCGGCATACCAGACGTCGGCCAACCCCACCCAGCAGCTCGACTTCTGGCACTTCTCCTCCGACGAGCTGCTCGACTGCTTCCGGACGGAGGCGCAGATCCTGCGCGCCCACTCCAGCCAGCCGGTGACGACCAACTTCATGCACTTCTTCAAGCCGATGGACTACTGGGCCTGGGCCGCCGAGCAGGACCTGGTCTCCAACGACCACTACCTGATGGCGGAGGGCCTGGGCGAGGGCGGCGCGACCCATGACCTGGCGATGTCCGCGGACCTGGTCCGCTCGCTCGCCGGCGGCCAGCCATGGTTGCTGATGGAGCACTCGACCTCGGCCGTGAACTGGCAGCCGCGCAACCCGGCGAAGATGCCCGGACAGCTGCGCCGGGACAGCCTCAGCCATGTCGCCCGTGGCGCCGACGGCGCGCTGTTCTTCCAGTGGCGGGCCTCGCGAGCCGGTTCGGAGAAGTTCCACTCCGGCCTCGTCCCGCACGCCGGGACCGACACCCGCCAGTGGCGCGAGGTGGTCGCCCTCGGGAGCGAGCTGCGTTCGCTGGCTCAGGTCACCGGAACGGGCGTTGAGGCTGACGTGGCGATCCTCTTCGACTGGCACAGCTGGTGGGGTCTGGAGATGGACTCCCACCCCAGCACGGACGTGAACCTGATGACCGAGGTCCGGTCCTGGCACCGGGCACTGTGGGAGCAGGGAGTTACCTGCGACTTCGTCCACCCCGACGCCGACCTGGACCGCTACCGGCTGCTGCTGGTTCCCAACCTCTACCTGGTCACCGACGCCGCGGCCGAACGGATCGCCCGCTTCGTGCGGGGCGGCGGGACGGTCGTCGTCGGGTGGTTCTCCGGCATCGTGGACGAGCACGACCACATCCGCCTCGGCGGCTACCCCGGTGCCTTCAGGGAGCTGCTCGGGATACAGGTTGAGGAGTTCGCGCCGCTTCTGGCCGGTCAGCAGGTCACCATCACCGGCCTGGGACGCGACCACCTGGCAACGGTCTGGGCCGAGCGGGGCACCGCCACGGACGCCGAGGTGATCGCCAGCCACGCCAACGGACCGGCCACCGGCGACCCGGCCGTGACCCGCCGTTCCCGCGGCCGGGGAACTGCCTGGTATGTCGGGACCCGCCTGCCGCTCGAAGGCCTGAAAGAGGTCCTGGGCCGGGCGATGGGCGACGCCCGCGTTGCGCCGGTCCTCGCCCTCGACCCCTGGCCCGCGGGCCTGGACGCGGTCCGGCGCCACGGGCCCAACGGCAGCTACCTCTTCGCCATCAACCACGGCAGCGAGCCGGTGCACCTACCGGTCGAGGGCACGGATGTGGTCACGGGCCAGGACTGGACCGTCGACACGACCCTTGCCGCGGGCGACCTCGCGGTCATCCGGGAGACCGCACCGATCAGGCCGAGACCCGAAGGGAGACCGCATGCTGGCACGACAGCGACAGGAAGCGATCCTTCGTGAGGTTGACCGCACCGGCGGAGTGCGCGTCTCCGAGCTGGTCGACATCCTCGGCGTCTCGGACATGACCGTGCGCCGTGACATCGAGGTGCTGGCCGCCAGCGGCCTGGTCCTGAAGGTCCACGGGGGCGCCGCCGCGGTGGTCGGGCGCAGCGCGGACGAGCCCGGGTTCCAGGTGAAGTCCGGGCTGAACCCCGGTCCGAAGTCGGCCATCGCCCGCGTGGCGGCCGGTCTGATCTCCCCCGGTTCGTCGATAGCCATCTCGGCGGGCACCACCACCTATGCCGTGGCCCAGGAACTGCTCACCGTTCCCGACCTGACCGTGCTGACGAACTCTCCGAGGGTGGCCGACCTGCTGCACAACGCCCAGCGTGAACACCTGACCGTCATCCTGACCGGCGGGGTGCGCACCCCCTCGGACGCGTTGGCCGGTCCGGTGGCCGACGCCACGCTGGGCTCGATGCACGTCGACACGCTCCTTCTCGGCGTGCACGGCTTCGAACCCGTCGCGGGGCTGACCACGCCGAACCTCATCGAGGCCGCGACCAACCGGGCGCTCATCGCCACCGCCCGGCGCATCATCGTCGTCGCCGACAGCAGCAAGTGGGGCGTCATCGGTCTGTCGACGTTCGCCACCCTTGGCCAGGTCGACGTGCTGGTGACCAACGCAGGGCTCGACGGCGAGGCGCGACGGATGATCGGCGAGCAGGTGGGCCAGCTCATCGTGGCCGAGTCCCTTGAACTCCAGCCGGACAACAACCCCAGGAAGGTCACCGTCTCATGACCGGACACCCCGAGTTCTCGCCGAGGGTGCGACGCACCTCCACCACTCTGGCCGACGGCCGCGAGCTCATCTACTTCGACGACTCCGAGCCCTATCTCAGCGGCGCCCGGACCCGCGAGGTGGTCGACGAGCGCCCGCTGGACGAACGCCCGACGGCCGGCACGATGCGCCTGGACGCGCTGACCGGCGACTGGGTCTCCATCGCCGACCACCGCCAGAACCGCACCTTCCTGCCGCCGACCGACGAGTGCCCCCTGTGCCCGAGCGGCGGGGGCACGATGCCGTCGGAGGTCCCGGCCCGCGAGTACGACGTGGTCGTCTTCGAGAACCGCTTCCCCTCCTTCGCCGCCGGCTCCGTCGATGCCGGATCGACTGCCGGATCGACTGCCGGATCGACTGCTGCCGGATCGGCTGCCGCCGGGCCACCCGGGAACCCTCTGCTGGCCCATGCTCCCGCGCTGGGCCGCTGCGAGGTGGTCTGCTTCACCAGCGACCACGACGCCAGCTTCTCGTCCCTGTCGCCGGCCCGGGCCCGAACGGTCGTGGACGTCTGGGCGGATCGCACGGCCGAGCTGTCCGCGATCGAGGCCGTGGAGCACGTGTTCCCCTTCGAGAACTGCGGCGAGGAGATCGGCGTCACCCTCCATCATCCGCACGGTCAGATCTACGCCTACCCGTTCGTGCCCGCCCGGACCGCGAACCTGCTTCGACAGGCCACCGAGCACCATGACCGGACGGGTCGCCTGCTGGGTGCCGATCTGCTGGCCGCCGAGCTGGAGGCCGGCTCGCGGGTCGTCATCAGGGGCGCAGCCTGGACGGCCTACGTCCCGTATGCCGCCCGCTGGCCGGTCGAGGTGCACCTCGTGCCGAACCGCGATGTCCCCGACCTGGTCGCACTCGATGATGCCGAACGCGACGAGCTTGCGGAAATCTATCTCGATCTTCTGCGCCGGCTCGACCGCTACTACCAGACCCCTGACGGCTCGCCGATCGCCATGCCCTACATCGCAGGCTGGCACCAGGCACCGGTTCGCCAGGGGCGCGACGTCTCCCGCCTGCACCTGCAGGTCATGTCGGTGCTGCGCGCGCCGGGCCGGCTGAAGTACCTCGCGGGCTCCGAGTCCGGCGTCGGCGCCTGGATCAACGACGTCTCCCCCGAGGCCGTGGCAGCCCGGCTGCGCGAGGTGGGCTGAGTTGGCCCGCCACCCCGCTGCTCCCGAACCTGCCGCGACTCCCGCAGGTCCCGCCTTGACTGTCGCGAGGTCCTTCTCGGAGGCGTTCGGCTCGGCGCCGTCGGGAGTCTGGTCCGCGCCGGGACGGGTCAACCTGATGGGCGAGCACACCGACTACAACGCGGGTCTGTGCCTGCCGATAGCTCTCCCCCAGCGAACGTATGCCGCGGTGCGGCTGCGCACGGACCACCGGCTCCGGCTGAGGTCCCTGCAGTCGCCGGAGCAGTACGAGCTCGACCTCGACGAGGTGAGGGCCGGCAACCCCTCCGGCTGGGGTGGCTATGCCGCCGGCGTTCTCTGGGCCCTGCAGGAGGCCGGCCACCAGGTCCGCGGCTGTGACCTCATGGTGAACGGCGAGGTGCCCGTCGGCGCCGGGCTCTCCAGCTCCGCAGCTCTCGAATGTGCCGTCGCCGTAGCGCTCTCCGACCTCCTGGACCTGGGGCTGACCGGCGACGACGATGCCCGCTCAGCGCTGGCCGGCATCTGTGTCAACGCCGAGAACACCATCGCCCGGGCCCCGACCGGTGGCATGGACCAGTCCGCGGCCCTGCGCTGCCAGGTCGGCCGGGCACTGTTGCTCGACTGTCGTGACGGCTCGATCGCCCAGGTGCCCTTCGACCTGTCCGCCCATGGTCTCTCGCTGCTCATCATGGACACCCGCGCGGAGCACGCGCTCGTCGACGGGCAGTATGCCCAGCGGCGCGACGGCTGCGAGGAGGCGGCCCGGCAGCTGGGCCTCCCCTCCCTCCGGGAGGTGGCTTTCGACCACCTCGACGAGACCCTGGACCGCTTGCCGGACGAGCGGATCCGGGCCAGGGCCAGGCACGTCGTGACCGAGATCGAACGGGTACGCCGGACGGTGGCCCTGCTGCGCGCGGGGCGGCTGCCCGATGTCGGCTCGTTGTTCGACGCCTCGCATGCCTCCATGCGCGACGACTTCGAGATCTCGTGCGCCGAGCTTGACGTCGCGGTCGAGGTGGCCAGGGCGCACGGCGCCCTGGGCGCCAGGATGACCGGTGGGGGGTTCGGCGGCTCGGCCATCGCCCTGGTGCCCGCCGGGCGCGCAGCTGAGGTGACCGCAGCCGTCATACAATCCTTTGCGGACAGGGGTTATGGCGCCCCCGACTGCTTCGAGGTCGCCGCGGAGGGGCCGGCTCGTCGCGAGTCCTGACCGGCCGGGAGTAGCTGAACCACAGGGAGCACCCATGTCGCTGACCGCTGAACCCTTCGGGGCGCTGCCCGACGGGTCCCCCGTGACCCGCTACACGTTGAGCGGGGCCGGCGGCCTGACGATGCGAGTTCTGACCTACGGCGCCATCGTGCAGAGTCTGGACGTGCCGGACGCTCGCGGTCAGCTGGCGAACGTGGTTCTCGGCTTCGCCTCGCTGCAGGGGTACCTCGCCGGCAACGAGCCGTACTTCGGTGGCCTGATCGGCCGGTTCGCCAACCGGATCGCCGGTGGCCGCTTCACCCTGGACGGCAACGACCATGTGGTTGACGTCAACGCCGCCGGCAGCTGCCTGCACGGCGGCGGCACCGGTTTCGACAAACGGCTCTGGCGGGCCGAACCGCTCAGCGATGACGGGCTACGCCTCAGCCTGACCAGCCCGGACGGCGACCAGGGCTTCCCGGGTCGCCTGAACGCCGAGGTCACCTTCCGCCTGCTGGAGGGCGGCGTCCGCATCGACTACCGGGCCACGACGGACGCGCCCACCGTGGTCAACCTGACCAGCCACCCGTACTTCAACCTCGCCGGCGAGGGCAGCGGCCCGGTCGAGGCGCACACCCTGGTGATTGACGCCGACGAGTACACGCCGGTCGGTGGAGACCTGGTCCCGACCGGCGAGGTCGCCCCCGTGGCGGGCACCCCGCTGGACTTTCGCCGCGAGAGCGCCGTCGGCGCCCGCCTGCGCGACCCGCACCCCCAACTGCTGGCGGCCAGGGGCTTCGACCACAACTACGTCCTTCGGGGAACGGGCCTGCGCCGGTGCGCCCGGGTGTCCGACCCGGCGAGCGGGCGGGTGCTGGAGGTGCTGACCGACCAGCCCGGGCTGCAGCTCTACACCGGCAACGCCCTGGACGGCTCCCTCATCGGGACCGGCGGGCGGGCGTACCGGCAAGGCGACGGACTGGCGTTGGAGACACAGCACTTCCCGGACTCCCCCAACCGCCCGGCCTTCCCCTCCACCGTCCTGCGACCGGGTCAGTCCTACGCCACCTCGACGACGTGGCAGTTCTCCACGGGCTGACGCCGACGTCCGACACGGAGGCGGTTCTGCGCAAGGCTGACGGCGGGTGGCCCAGGACCCTCTGAGGCGGGGATGTGACATTGGCGGATCGCGTGTGTACGGTCGATGGACTCCATCCCTCCGGAGGGAGTTCTCGATGCGGTTCGCCTAGTCCGAAGTTACGTGGCATCTGGGGGCCAATCCGTGCCCTGACGTGCGTGGATGGGCTTGAAATGGCTTCGGTGTGTCGTCACTAATATTCTTGTAATGAGGTGCAAGTCACAGTAGAGTTCGGTTATGCCTAAACGAGGTAGCGCGGTCCACGTATCGACCCATCGTCGCCACTACGTCGGTAAGGATGGGGTGGAG
>DASVKO010000184.1:0-1791 GCA_036385355.1 Dermatophilaceae bacterium | reverse complement strand
TCACCGCCACAAGCCCATCGCGGCTTCGCTTCGCTCCGCCGCGATGCTGTCGCCTGCCCGCTTAAGCTCATTTTCGAGCTAGTCACTCATGGCGGCTGCGCCGCCACCCCGAAGGATGAAAATGGGGGGTGGACCGTCACTCGTGGCGACGTCGGCCACCCCTTGGTGCCAGGAGCCCGCGAGTTAGTCTGACGTGAGGCTGCGCCGGCACCCCGAACTGTTGCCTTCGAGCACGACGAGCAGAATCGCTGAACCCAGGACAGCCTCCGATCGAGTGACGGTTCACCTACGTCCAATACTCGGTCAGGAGGCGTCATGGAACAACTAATTCAGCGATGCGCGGGCATCGACGTGGGGCAGGCCGAGTCAATGGTCTGTGTCCGGGTCCCGGACGCGGTCACCGGTGCCCCGGCGGAGCTGATCGCCAACTACGGCACGACCACCCCTGACCTGCTCGAGCTGGTCGACTGGCTTCGTGGTCTGGGTGTGACCGACGTAGCCATGGAGTCCACCGGGGTGTACTGGAAACCGATCTACTACCTGCTGGAGGATGACTTCACGGTGTTGCTGGTTAACGCCGCCCACATCAAACATGTGCCCGGCCGCAAGACGGACACGATCGACGCTGCCTGGATTGCCCAGCTACTCGCCCACGGGCTGCTGACCGCCAGCTTCGTGCCACCCCCACCGGTGCGCGAGCTGCGTGACCTGACCCGGTACCGCAAGGCGCTGATCAACGAGAAGACCGCGCAGGTCAACCGGATCCACAAGGTGCTCCAAGACAGTGGGATCAAGCTGACGACCTACGCCACCGATGTGATGGGGGTGTCCGGTCGGGCCATGATGCGGGCACTGATCGCCGGCCAGAGCGACAGCGCAGCGCTGGCCGAGTTGGCCAAGGGTCGGATGCGGTCCAAGATCCCGGACCTGCGTAAGGCCCTGACCGGCCGATTCCGCGAGCACCACGGGTTCCTGTTGAAGAGGATGCTGGACCACGTCGAGGCCCAAGAGGCTGACATCGCCGCCCTGGATGAACGGATCGAGGCCGCGTTAGCCCCTTTCGTCGCCCACGTTGAGCTGCTGGCCACGATCCCAGGTGTCGACCGCCGCTCCGCCCAGGTCATCCTCGCCGAGATCGGCCCCGACATGTCGGTCTTCCCCACCGCAGGGCACCTCGCGTCGTGGGCCGGGATGTGCCCGGGGCAACGCGACTCGGCAGGCAAACACGGATCGGGTAAGACCCGCAAGGGATCCAAGTGGCTACGCGGAGCCCTGGTCCAGTCCGCCCGGGCGGCCTCACGCAGCAAAGGCACCTACCTGTCCGAACGCTACCGGCAGGTCATGCGCCGCCGCGGTGACGCCAAGGCCATCGTCGCCCTCGGTCACGAGATCCTGCTCGCCGCTTACCGCGTCCTGGCCACCGCACAGCCCTACACCGACCCCGGCCCCACCACCTTGAGCAGACTCACCGCCCAACGCCTCACTCGCCAAGCCGTCCGACGACTACAAGACCTCGGCTACCAGGTCACCATCGAGCCCCGCACCGACGCGGCATGACCATGGTCCCAGCATCACGTTCAGCTATTTTCTGAGCAGGTCGCGGGTTTTCCTGCAGGCTGCTGACCAGATAGTCGAGCGAAGTGGAGGACATCAGATTGCTGTTCGTCGGAGATGACTGGGCTGAGGACCATCACGATGTGGAGATCCAGGACGAGACCGGGCGGCGACTTGCCAAAGCCCGCCTACCGGAAGGCATTTCAGGGATAGCCCGGCTGCACGGGCTGGTTGGGA
>DASVKO010000183.1:0-17886 GCA_036385355.1 Dermatophilaceae bacterium | reverse complement strand
GGAGCCGCCTATCGGAATCGAACCGATGACCTATTCATTACGAGTGAATCGCTCTAGCCGACTGAGCTAAGGCGGCGAGTGTCCATGGGACACGATGCACGAGTATACGGATGTTCGGGTGGATGTCCGAACCGACCGGTTTCCCGGCTCGCGAAGGTCCCCCGCCATCGTCGGAGCGACCAACGACGGGTCAGCACCTGAGTCCCGGCGGCGGGACGACACCCTTCACCAGGAAGGCATCCACTGCGCCGTCGACACAGGAGTTGGACCGCATGTATGCCGTGTGACCATCACCCTTGTAGGTGATGAGATGGGCGTTCTGAAGCTCCGCGGCAAGACCCACCGCCCACTTGTACGGCGTTGCGGGGTCCCGCGTGGTCCCGACGACCACGATCGGGCCGCTGCCGGCTGCCGTGATCTTCTTGGGGGCGTTGTTGGCAGGCACCGGCCAGTATCCGCAGGGCACCGTGCTCCAGGCCAGGAACGGACCCCACGTCGGCGCCTTGACGACCAGTGAGCGCGCTTCTGACTCGTAGTGGCCCAGCGACTTCACGTCCGCGCGGTCCAGGCAGTTCACGGCGTAGATGACCTGCATCAGGTTGGTGACATACCCCCCCTGGCTGGTGCGCTCGGCATAGTCCTGCGCAAGCTTCATCAGGGGTTCACCGCGGCCGGCGAAGGCCTCACGAAATGCGGTGGTCAGGTCGGGCCAGCGACCTGGGTCATACATCGGCCCGGCGATGCCCAGCGATGCCCAGCCCTCGGTGAGCCCTTTGACATAGGGGTCCTTCAGCGGAAGCGGCTTGGCGTCCACCTGTTTGAGGAAGGCGCGCAGCCTGGCCATCCCCGAGTCGACAGACGTGCCCAGGGGGCAGTTTCCGTTGTCGACGCAGTCCTTGACATAGGCACGGGTCGCGGTCTCGAACCCGACCGCCTGACCCTCGTTGACCTGGCTCGACGTGAGGTTCGGGTCGATGACGCCGTCCAGGACGAACCGGCCCACCTTGCCGGGGAACAGGTCGGCATACGTCGCGCCAAGGAACGTGCCGTAGGACTTGCCCAGGTAGTCCAGCTTCGTCTCGCTCAGGGCCGCGCGCAGGACGTCCATGTCCTTCGCCGCCTCGATCGTGGAGACATGACCGAGCAGCCTGCCGCCATTGGCCTTGCACTTGTCGGCAAAGACCTTGGCCGCCGCCGCGAGCTGTGCTTCCTCGGCCGGGCTGTCGGGCGTCGGGTCGCCGCCCAGCAGGCTGTCGAGCTCACGGTCGTTCAGGCACTTGACCGGCGCAGAGGCCCCGACGCCCCGGGGGTCGAACCCCACGATGTCGTATGCCGCCCGCACCGGCTCGGTGAAGTCGGCTCCGGCTGCGTAGTAGACGCCCGAACCGCCGGGACCGCCGGGATTGACCACGAGAGAGCCGATCCGGCTGGCAGGTTTCGTGGACGGGACCTTCAGCACGGACAGCTGGATGGTGCCGCCCTCAGGGTGCGCATAGTCGATCGGCACCGTCAGCTTGGCGCACTGGAAGTCGCTGCAGGCTGACCACGCCAGGTCCTGCTTGTAGAACTTGGTGAGCGGCTCATGGCCGGAGGGTGGCACCTGGGCCGCGGACTTCTGAACCGGGTTCGGCGTCCTGTCCGGGCCGGGCTTGCCGGGGAGCAGGGCGCAGGCGGACAGGGTGAGCACCACCGCCAGGGCGCCGGCCACCGAGAGCAGCAGGCGTCGCGCCCGCGGTACGCCGAGGAAGGGGTTGTCCCCCGTGGATGTCACGCCCATGCTCCCGTCGTCGACCTGCTGGCGCTCCGACGGTATCCCAAGACCCTGAGTGGGCCGGTCAGCACCTCGGAGCTCACCGCGGAAGCTGCAGGGAGATGGCCATCGCCTCGAGGGCCAGCAGGGTGTTGACGTTGGCGTCGATGCGCTGACGGGCAGTGCCGATCGCATCCATGCACCCCAGCAGCTGCTCGGGCGACAGGACGCGTGCCAGCTGACGGACCTGCTCGCTCACGTCCTGGTTGACCAGCCCGATGGAGGCGCCGGTGTGCACGATCAAGGCGTCCCGGTAGACCGAGAGGAGGTCCATCAGCGACCTGTCGATGACGTCCCGGACGAACCGGGTGGCCCTGGTCTTCTGCTCCCTCTCCAGCGCTGAGACCTGCGAGCGCACGTGCACTGGCTGGACGCGTGCGGAGGGGTCGGCACCCAGGGTCTCCATCAGCCGGGCCCTCTCCTGGACGTCCCGCTCCGTCGAGGCCGCCCCGGCCTCGTCCTTCGCGATGGAGTCGAGATCGGCTGCGGCGCCGACCGCGTCGCCGACGCTTCGGATCTTCGCCGCCAGCGAGATGACTTCATGCCGCCTGTTGCGGGCACCCTCGTCACGGGCCAGCCGGCGGGCCAGCCCCACGTGGCTCTGGGCCGCACGAGCCGCAAACGTGGCCATGGGCGGGTCGATCCCGTCCCGCCGAACCAGCAGCGCCGCCACCGCCTCGACCGGCGGCGTCCGGAGCCGGACGTGACGCGAGCGCGAGCGGATCGTGATGATCACGTCCTCTAGCGAGGGGGCGCACAGGATCCAGACGGTCCGGGCGACGGGCTCCTCCAGTGCCTTGAGCAACGCGTCGGCAGCACTCTCGCTCAACCGGTCCGCATCCTCGATGACGATCACCCGCCAGCGCCCGAGGGAGGGCCGCCGGGCCGCAAGCTGGACCAGGTCGCGGGCGAGGTCCACCTTGAGGGTGAGGCCCTCGGTGGCGACGAGGTCGACGTCGGCGTGGGTGCCCTCGAGTGCGGTGCGACACTCGCGGCAGGTGCCACAACCGCCGTCGGGGCACTGCAGCGCAGCCGCAAACGCTTTGGCCGCAACGGATCTGCCCGACCCGGGTGGACCGGTCAGCAGCCAGGCGTGGGTCATCGCGCCTGGCTCGGTGACCGCCCGGGTGAGCGTGGCGACAACTGACTCCTGGCCGATGACGTCGTCCCAGACGCTCACCGCGCCACCCCCGGCACCCGGGTGATCCCTGGCAGGGTGAGGACCCGGTCGCGCACGAGCCGGCTGATCTGCCGGACCGGCAGCTCGCCGTCAACGACGAGATACCGGTCGGGGTCGGCGCCGGCCAGGGTCAGGAAGAGGTCGCGGACAGCGCCGTGGAAGTCGGCGGGCTCGGACTCGAGGCGATCATGCACCCCGCGGCGCCGCGTCCGGCCGACCTCGGCCGGCAGGTCGACCAGCACCGTGAGGGCTGGCACCAGGGCGCCGGTGGCCCACAGGTTGAGGTCGCGGACCTCGTCCACGCCCAGGTCCCGCCCGGCGCCCTGGTAGGCGATCGAGGAGTCCATGTAACGGTCGGTGAGGACCACCTCGCCACGCGCCAGCGCGGGCCGGACCAGGGTCTCGACGTGGTGGGCCCGGTCCGCGGCGAACAGCAGCGCCTCCGCCCTCGGGGCGACGTGGTCACCGTGCAGCACGAGCTCACGGACGGTGCGTCCGAACTCGGTGCCACCCGGCTCGCGGGTCACGACCACCGTTCGGCCGAGCTCCTCGAGATACCCGCACAGCAGTCTTGCCTGGGTGGACTTGCCCGCGCCGTCACCGCCCTCGAAGGCGATGAACACCCCGCGCGAGGACACGGGCGGCTCCGGCTTGGTCACGCGCCTGAGCCTATGCCAGGGCACCCACAGAGGCCCACCGCATCCTTCCGCGCCGCAGGCTCTGGGCGCGCCCGAGGTCCGGGCACGGCATACCTGCTTCTAGGACGGCTGACCCTCGGAAGGCGCTGCCCCGGCTGATCTGTCGGCGTTTGCGTGGATCGCATCGCGGACATACTGCGCCAGGCCGGCGCGGATGTTCTCGTAGTTCTTCGTGAACCGCGGGTCCGTGACGTACATGTCGCCCAGACTGCAGTGCAGCTCCGGGGTGATGTCGTAGAACCACCTCTGGATGTGCAGGCGGTGCTGCTCTGCGGCGTCCATGGCCTCCGCACTGGGGGCAGGCAGACCAGCATCCATCGCGGCCGCGAACGCCGCGTTCGACTCCTCCACCTCGGCCTGGATCCGGGTCCAGTCCTTCTTGGTGCGGTTCGACATCCGGTTCTGGGAGTCCTGCCAGGCCTCGGTCTCACCCCACCGCTCCTCGGCCTCCTGCGCATGCTCATCGAAGAAGCCGTCGCCGAACAGCTCGTTCTTCTCTTCCTTGCTCACGGTGTTACCTGGCATCTCTGTATCGGGCGGGCTTGCCGGCTCCGCCATCGCCATCGAGGGCGATGAATGCCCTTTGCGAGGACGAGGACGACTCCGGCGGGATCACTCGTCTGAGCCTATGTCAGGGCATCCACCGGGCCCGTACCCGGTGATGTGCCGGGTACGCGGAATGCCGCGCCCCGCACCTGCGGTGCGGAGGGCAGCAAACCGTCTCCCAGGACTACTCGCCTGCGCTGTCGCCTGCGCTACCAGCAGCGCTGTCGGCGTTCGCGTGGATCGCGTCCCGGACGTACCGGGCAAGCCCGGGGGCGACGTCGTCGTATGTCCTGGTGAACCGCGGGTCGGTGACATACAGGTCGGACATGCCCTTGTGCATCGGGTAGGGAACCGGGTTGAACCACTTCTCGATCAACAGACGATGATGCTCCGCTGCGGCCATGGCTCGCCCACTCGTTGCGGGCTCACCGTCATTCATGGCCGCGGCAAGCTCGCCGATGTTGGCGTCACCCTCGGTCTTGATCTGCTGCCACTGCTCTTTGGTGTACTCCGATGCACGGCGCTGCGACTCCTGATATCCCTCGGTGTCGCCCCACCGCTGCTCCGCCTCGTCGGCGTAGTCATCGGAGAAGCCGTCGCCGAACAGCTCTTTCTGCTCTTCCCTGGTCAGCTTGATCCCTGACATCTCTCTCTCCAGTGCTTGGTCGATGGCCGTCACGAGATCACGCATCTCATCAAGCCGGGACATGACCGCTTCGCGCTGGCGACGCAGGTGCTCGCCCAGGTCAGCTGTCGGGTCGTCCAGCAGGAGAGCGATCTCCTCCAGGGCAAACCCGAGCCGGCGATAGACCACCACGTGCTGCAGGCGCGTGACGTCCTCGCCGCTGTACAGCCGGTAGCCGGCAGACGTGCGCTCGCCCGGGACCAGCAGACCTATCTCGTCGTAGTGGTGCAGCGTGCGCACCGTCACGTCGAACTGCTCGGCCACCTGGCCAACCGTCAGTACTGCGAGCCCGAGCCCGTTTGCCTTCGTCATCGCGGTCATGTCCCTACCGTGCGGCCTCACGTCGCGTGAGGGTCAAGTCCAACTCTGACACCAGGAGGGCACCTCCCGCCGGCGGGCTGGGCGGGAGGTCTGTGGATATGACGCAGAGTCACCTCCGCCGGTCTGTCAGGGGTGGTGCGACCCGGGCCCTAGTGCCAGCCGGCCGGGTCGACGCCGCCCGGGACGTCTCCCGCCGGGTCGTAGGGAATGCGCGTGAACCGGAACGAGCCGAGGTCGAGGTGGCTGACTCTCGCGGAGCCATCGCGCACCACGGTGAGGGTCTCGCCCGCGTAGTACCCGTCCAGGCCCGTCCAGCCGCCGGTCGCCGACGTGAAACGGCAGCCGCGGCCGGCGCCGGGCTCACCCAGGACGAGCTGCCCGTCCCGAGTGGCCGACAGGGTGAATGCCGTGGGGCCCCAGTACCATTCGCCGGTCAGCTCCAGGAGGCTCGCCTGGTCCGGATCCGCCGACCAGGGCTTCGGCGCGATCGGTTCACGGTCGGCCAGCAGAGCCATCAGGTCGGTGCTGACGGCACCCAGTCCTGAGGTCGAGTTCGCGAATACCACGCAGCCGTCACCGGTCTCGATGTTCACCCGCACCCCGGCCAGGAAGCCGGGCATCGAGCCGCCGTGCCCGACGTACCGGGTGCCCTCGATGTTCCAGACCTGGCAGCCGAGACCGTAGGCACCGGTCCACGCCGCCCCCAGCCTGTCGTCGAGTGCGATGGGCGAGCGCATCTCCTCGAGGGTGTCCGCAGACAGCAGGCCCCGGGTCTCCCCTGCCAGGAACGTCGCCCAGCGGGAGAGGTCCTGCACCGTGGACCAGAGCTGGCCGGCCGGCGCCATGGACGCGGCGTCATGCTCAGGCTCGACGTGCAGGAGATCGGCCAGCGGGTGCACCCCGAGGCCACCGGCGGCAGGGTTCTGGGGCCGGGCAGTGGTGTGCCGCATTCTCAGCGGCTCCAGCAGGTCCCGGCGCACCACGTCGCCCCACGGCTGGCCGCGAAGCCGTCCGATCAGCTCACCGAGCACGGCGTACCCGACGTTCGAGTAGTGGAACGTCGCGCCGGGTCTGAACGTGAGCGCGGGCCTGCCCGCCATCAGCTCTGCCCAGGTGCAGCCGGCGGTCCGCTCCCACCACGGCCCGTTGGTCTCGGCCTGCAGGCCGGAGGTGTGCGAGAGAAGCTGGGCGATCGTGACCTGGCCGAACGGGGCGTCGTCGAGGTGTACCCGGAGGGGGTCGTTGAGGTCGAGCAGACCCTCGTCGCGCATCCGCAGCACCTCGACGGCCACGAAGGTCTTGGTGATCGAGCCGAGGCGGTACTGCGTCCGGACGGTCGGGGCCGCACCATCGGAGCGCCCGTCGAGCGTGCCCACCGCGTCGGACCAGACCAGCTCACCACCGCGGACGAGCCCGGCGGCGACCGACGGCAGCCGGCACTGCGACTGCTCCACCGCCAGGCGGTGCGAGAGAGCCCGCGCGGTGGCCGGGTCGACGCCGGACACAGTCAGACCTTCTCCGCCACCCTCTTCTTGGCTGTGGACTTCTTGGCTGCGCTCTTCTTGGTCGTGGTCTTCTTGGCGGTCGCCTTGGTCGCAGCCTTCTTGGTCGCGGCCTTCTTCGTCGCGGCCTTCTTCGTCGTGGTCTTCTTGACGGCCCGCTTGCGGGTCACCGGGCCGCGAGCCCGCTTCTCGACCAACAGCTCTGCGCCGCGCTCGGGCGTGATCGTCTCCGGCTCGTCGTCCTTGCGCAACGTCGCGTTGGTCTCGCCGTCGGTGACGTAGGCGCCGAACCGGCCCTCCTTGATCACCATCGGCTTGCCGGACACGGGGTCGTCACCCAGCTCCTTGAGCGGAGCCGCTGCGGCCCGGCCACGCTCCTTGGGCTTGGCGTAGATCGCCAGGGCCTCTTCGAGGGTGATCGTGAACAGCTGCGACTCGGTCTGGATGGAGCGCGAGTCGGTGCCCTTCTTCAGATAGGGACCGTACCGGCCGTTCTGGGCCGTGATCTCCTCATCGTCAGCGGGATCCTTGCCAACCACACGCGGCAGCGTGAGCAGCTGCAGGGCCACGTCGAGATCCAGGGAGGCAAGGTCCATGTCCTTGAACAGGCTGGCGGTGCGGGGCTTGACCTTGGACTTGCCCTTGAGTGCGGCAACCTCCTCGGGCAGCACCTCGGAGACGTAGGG
Source organism: Dermatophilaceae bacterium (assembly GCA_036385355.1). Classification (GTDB taxonomy): domain Bacteria; phylum Actinomycetota; class Actinomycetes; order Actinomycetales; family Dermatophilaceae; genus UBA4719. Next base: position 10,458 of record DASVKO010000183.1, on the reverse strand, counting down.
GCCGTAGCGACCGGCCTTGGCCACGATGTCCCGCCCCGTCCCCGGGTCCTGGCCCAGGACGCGACCGTCATCGGCGGCCGCTTCGAGAAGCTCGCGGGCGATGGCCACCGTCATCTCGTCGGGGGCGACGTCGTCCTTGATCGTGGCGCGCCGGACCTGGCCGGTGGCGCCCTCGGCAACCTCACCGGTGGCCTCGTCGACCCCGGCCGGGGTCGTCTCCTCCACGTAGGGGCCGTACCTGCCGACCCGCACGACGATGCCGTCGCCGATCGGGATGGTCGAGATCTCCCGGGCGTCGATCTCACCGAGGTCGTCCACCAGGTGCCTCAGACCCTCGATCGAGTTGGCCTCCTCGCCGAAGTAGAAGCGCTTGAGCCAGTTGGTGCGCTGCTCCTCCCCGTTGGCGATGCGGTCGAGGTCCTCCTCCATGGAGGCGGTGAAGTCGTAGTCGACCAGCTTGGTGAAGTGCTCCTCGAGCAACCGGGTCACCGCGAACGCCAGCCAGGTCGGGATCAGGGCCGAGCCGCGCTTGTTGACGTAGCCGCGGTCCTGGATCGTGCCGACAGTCGACGCGTACGTCGACGGGCGGCCAATCCCCTTCTCCTCCATGGCCTTCACCAGCGTTGCCTCGGTATAGCGGGCCGGTGGCGAGGTCTCGTGCCCGCCCGCCTGCGCGCGGAGCACGTCGAGCGGAATACCGACCGTGAGCTTCGGCAGGCGACGCTCCTGGTCGGCGGCGAGGGCGCGCGCTGTCGCATCATCGTCCCGGCCCTCTTCGTAGGCGGCCAGGAAGCCGCGGAAGGTGATGACCGTGCCGCTGGCACTGAACTCGACGACGCGAGCCGCCCCGTCTCCGGGCATGGCAAGGGTGGCACCGAGCTTGACGGTGGCGGTGGAGCCGCGGGCGTCGGCCATCTGCGAGGCGACGGTGCGCTTCCAGATCAGCTCGTACAGGGCGAACTCGTCACCGCGAAGCTCGCCGGCCACCTGTGCCGGGGTGCGGAAGCTGTCACCGGCCGGGCGGATCGCCTCGTGAGCCTCCTGCGCGTTCTTGACCTTCTTCTCATACCGGCGAGGCGAGTCCGGGACGTACTCGGCGCCATACATGTCCCGGGCCTGGCCGCGGGCCGCGGTCAGCGCGGCCTCCGACAGGGTGGTCGAGTCAGTACGCATGTAGGTGATGTAGCCGTTCTCGTACAGCCGCTGGGCCACCCGCATGGCGTTCTTGCTCGACAGGCGCAGCTTGCGGCTCGCCTCCTGCTGCAACGTCGAGGTCGTGAACGGCGCATACGGACGGCGGGTGTACGGCTTCTCGGCGACGTCGGTGACGGTGAAGTGGCTGTCGTCCATCGCGGCGCTGGCGATGAGGGTGGCGGTGCTCTCGTCGAGGTGGGCCACGTTGGAGCCCTTCAGGACGCCATCGTCACCGAAGTCCCGGCCGGTGGCGACGCGCTGGCCGTCGACCATGCTCAGCCGGGCGGTGAAGGCCTGTGCCGCCTCAGAGCTCGACCCGGCGGAGTCCGGGGCGAAGTCCCCCTCGACGTCCCAGTAGGACGCGGCACGGAACGCCATCCGCTCGCGCTCACGCTCCACCACGATGCGCGTCGTGACGGACTGCACGCGGCCGGCCGAGAGACCCTGGCGCACCTTGCGCCACAGCACCGGGGAGACCTCGTACCCGTAGAGGCGGTCCAGGATCCGGCGCGTCTCCTGGGCGTCCACCAGGCGCGTGTCCAGCTCGCGGGTCTCGTTAGCCGCGCGGATGATCGCTTCCTTGGTGATCTCGTGGAAGACCATCCGGCGATACGGGACCTTGGGCTTGAGGACCTCGAGCAGGTGCCACGCGATGGCCTCGCCCTCGCGGTCCTCATCCGTGGCCAGGAGGAGCTGGTCGGCATCCTTGAGCAGGCGCTTGAGCTCAGCGACCTTCTTGCGCTTGTCGGGGTCGACCACGTAGTAGGCCTCGAACCCGTTGTCCACGTCGACCGCGAACTTGGCGTACGGCCCCTTCTTCATGTCGGCCGGCATGTCTCTGGGAGTGGGCAGGTCCCTGATGTGCCCGACGCTGGCGTCCACGTCGTAGTCCTTGCCGAGATACTCGGCGATCTTCTTGGCTTTCGCCGGCGACTCGACGATGACCAGCGTGCGTCCGGCGGTCTTCTGTCCAGAGGTAGAGCCCACGTTGCATCCACACCTTCCCATCACCACGTGCAGCGGATTCGTCGCTGCTCCGACATGGCAATGCGCCTAGACCGTAACGCCTCGCGGTGGGCTTTTGGCAACTCAACGCGGAGATGGTGGCAAGAAACACCCCAAGAAACAAATAGTTGAATGTTGAACTTGTTTCCGCTAGGATCGGGCCATGACCACGACAGCTGACTCCCAGACCACCGCTGGCCGGATGCCGGTGCTGTACCTCAGCCACGGCGCTCCCCCGCTCGCGGATGACCCCACCTGGACCGCAGAGCTCGCGTCGTGGTCAGCGGACCTGCCCAGGCCCGAGAGCATCCTGATGGTCTCGGCGCACTGGGAGCAGGCACCGCTGGCCCTGTCGGCAACGACGAAAGTGCCGCTGATCTATGACTTCTGGGGCTTCCCGCAGCGCTACTACGACGTGACGTATGACGCGCCGACGGCCCCAGCGCTGGCCGCGGACGTCACCAGGATCCTGCAGGCTCCCGGGATCCCGGTGCACCACGACCAGGGTCGCGGCCTGGACCACGGCGCCTATGTCCCGCTCGTCGAGATGTTCCCCAGCGCGGACATCCCGGTCCTGCAGCTGTCGATGCCGACCCTTGACCCGCAGAGGCTGTTCGACATCGGCCGCAAGATCTCACCGCTGCGCGACCAGGGCACGCTGATCGTCGGGTCAGGGTTCACCACCCACAACCTGCGCTGGTTCAACCCCGCGGCCGGCTCGGACGGCCCCGCCCCGGCCGCTTCCTCGGAGTTCGACGCCTGGGCCGCCGAGACCATGGCGTCCGCCGACATCGACTCCCTGCTCGACTTCCTGGACAAGGCCCCGGCCGCTCACGAGGCGCACCCGCGCACGGAGCACTTCGCGCCGTTGTTCGTGGCGCTCGGTGCGGCCTACGAGAGCGGCAGCCTGGAGAGCCGCAGCGTCATCGACGGCTTCTGGTACGGCTTGTCCAAGCGCTCCTGGCAGTTCAGCTGACCTGGCGAGGCAGCTCAGCTGACGTCTGAGACAGCTGACGTCCTGCCTTTCGGAGGGTAGTCCGTGCAGGCACCAGGAGCCATGCCGGCACGAAGACCGGTGGCCGGTCACCTCGGGTGAGGTGACCGGCCACCGGTCTGTATTGCGGGTGCTTCAGCCCGAGATCAGGCCGATGCGGGAAGGTGCGCGAGAGGCTCAGCGTCGCCGTCGCTATCGACGCCGATCCCGATCTCGCGGCTGCGGCTGATGATCACCGCGATCATCACGACCAGGAGTGCGGTCAGGGCGATGCCATAACGGACCACGCCGTTGGCGCCCGGGCCCACGCTGAGGGTGACGATCGCGGGGGCGATCAGCACCGATACGAGGTTCATCACCTTGAGCAGCGGGTTGATCGCCGGTCCGGCGGTGTCCTTGAACGGGTCACCGACGGTGTCACCGATGACCGTGGCCGCGTGGGCGTCAGAGCCCTTGCCACCGTGGGCACCGTCCTCGACGATCTTCTTGGCGTTGTCCCACGACCCGCCTGCATTGGCCAGGAAGACGGCCATCAGGGCGCCGGTGCCGATCGCTCCGGCCAGGAACCCGGCCAGCGGGCCGATGCCGAGCCCGAAGCCCACCACGACGGGCATGAGCGCGGCCAGCAGGCCGGGTGTCGCGAGCTCGCGAAGCGAGTCCTTCGTGCAGATGTCCACGACCTTGGCGTAGTCGGGCTTCTCGCTGTAGTCCATGATCCCGGGGTGCTCGCGGAACTGGCGACGCACCTCGAAGACGATGGCACCTGCGGCACGGGTGACCGCGTTGATGGCCAGGCCGGAGAAGAGGAAGACGACCGAGGCCCCGATCAGCAGGCCCACCAGCGTGCTCGGCGTGACGATCTGCAGGTCGAACATCGACTGGATGAAGGTGCTCGGCTCCACCTTGAGACCGCCGCCGGCGACGATCTTCTTGACCTCGGTCTGCCACGCGTCGGTGTAGGACCCGAACAGGGCGGTGGCCGCCAGCACTGCGGTGGCGATCGCAATGCCCTTGGTGATGGCCTTGGTGGTGTTGCCGACCGCATCGAGCTCGGTCAGGACCTGAACACCCTCGCCGTGGACGTCGCCGGACATCTCGGCGATGCCCTGGGCGTTGTCCGAGACCGGGCCGAAGGTGTCCATCGCGACGATGACCCCGACGGTGGTCAGCAGACCACAACCGGCCAGCGCGATCAGGAACAAGGACAGGACGACGGATGAGCCACCGATCAGGAAGGCCAGATAGACCGCCCCGGCGATGATGACCGTGGTGTAGACCGCGGACTCGAGACCGACGCCGATGCCGGACAGCACGACGGTGGCCGCTCCGGTCAGGGAGGTTCGGGCAACGTCCATCGTGGGGCGCTTGTCCGTGCCGGTGAAGTGGCCGGTCAGCATGAGGATGATTCCGGCGAGCGCGATACCGACGAAGACCGCCAGCGTTGCCACGATGCGCGGGTTCAGGGTCAGGAACAACAGATGAGCAGGGTCGATCGGCGGCTGAGCGGTGGGGTTGCCGTCCAGGTCCTTGATCGCCTGGGAGACACCCACGAGGCCGGAGAACTTGGCAGGCAGGTACACGAAGGCAGCAACTGCCGAGAGCACTGCCGAGACCGCCGCCGAGATGTAGAAGCCGCGGTTGATCGCCTTGAGGCCGTTCTCTCCCACCCGGGGCTTGGTGATGTAGACACCGAGGATCGCGGTCAGGGCGCCGATGGCGGGAACCATGAGCGGGAAGACCAGGCCCTGCTCGCCGAACGCGGCCTTGCCGAGGATGAGCGCGGCGACCAGCGTCACGGCATACGACTCGAAGAGGTCAGCGGCCATGCCGGCGCAGTCGCCGACGTTGTCGCCGACGTTGTCCGCGATCGTCGCGGCGTTGCGGGGGTCGTCCTCGGGGATGCCGGCCTCGACCTTGCCGACCAGGTCGGCGCCGACGTCAGCGGCCTTGGTGAAGATGCCGCCGCCGACCCGCATGAACATGGCCAGCAGAGCGGCGCCGAACCCGAAGCCCTCGAGGACCGTCGGGGCGTTGCCCTTGTAGATGAGCACGACTGAGGCGGCGCCCAGCAGGCCCAGGCCCACCGTCAGCATGCCGACGGTGCCGCCGGTGCGGAAGGCGATACGCATGCCCACGTCGCGACCGGAGTCGTTCGCGGCCGCGGCGACTCGCACGTTGGCCTTGACCGCGAGGCTCATCCCGAAGAAGCCGACCGACGCGGAGAAGAGCGCGCCGAGCAGGAAGAAGCCGGAGCGCCCCCACTTGATCCCCGCAGTGTCCGCGGGCAGGATCAGAAGAAGGAAGAAGACGATGACCACGAAGACGGACAGCGTCTTGAACTGCCGCGTCAGATAGGCGTGAGCGCCCTCCTCGACGGCATCGCCGATCTCTTGCATCTTGGCGGTGCCTGGGTCCGCGGCGAGCACCTCGCTGCGGAAGATGACACCCATGGTCAGCGCCACTGCGGCGATCACGGCGACGACTATCACCAGGGTGAGGTTCGTACCTGTCAGGGTTAACGGTGTTTCGCCGACGGCTGGGATAAGGCCTGGCATTCAATCCTCCATGAGGGACATCACAGATCGCATTCGGACGTGCGCACAAAGGACTCACCTGATGATGTGACCAGCGAAACCCCATTGTGACGCGGCAGCACAGCCGCCGGGGCGGGCGTGCGGTGCAGTGTAACCCGCAGGGGTTTGCCGGAGGCGCGAACGCGCCCCGCTTTTCGCCGGGTGCCTGCCCGGCACGGCCCGTCAGACGGTCGAGGTCCGCGTCAGGCGGTCGCGGTCGACGCGGCCAGAGCCTCATCGACGCTTGGGAAGATCTGGAATACCTTGTCCAGGCCTGTGATCGAGAACACACTCAGAATGCGGTCGCTGGAGCATGCCAGACGCAGGGTGCCACCGGCGGCCCGCACGAGCTTCAGCCGTCCTACCAGTACGCCAAGACCCGTCGAGGCCATGAACGTGACCCCCCCGAGATCGACCACGAGGTGGCTGCGGCCGGCCGAGATGTGTTCATCAAGATGCTCGCGCAGCACCGGAGCGGTGTAGATGTCGATCTCGCCGCCCACATGCACGACCGTCACCTCACCGCGAACCTCACTCGTGATGGAAAGATCCACGTCGCGCTCCCCTCGTCGTCATCTGACGGCCAACCAAAGTCACCCTAGCCCCGTGGCGCAACAGGAGGAATATGGTTTTCTGATGCCCAGCGATCCCTCCCCCACGACCCGGCGGGCCTTCGACCCGGCCGGGGTGCTCTCGCGCCTCTCCCGGGGGCGGCGCACGGAACGGCTCGTCCATGTCCACGAAGTCCCTGCCCGCGGTGAACGGGTCGTGCCGTGGCCCGAATGGGTTGCCCCAGCGGTGTATTCGGCCTTCAGCGCATCAGGGGTCACCGAGCTCTGGTCCCACCAGCGCGAGGCTGCGGACTGGGCCCATGACGGCACGCACGTCGTCCTCTCCACCGGCACGGCGTCGGGCAAGAGCCTCGGCTACCTCCTGCCGGTGCTCTCCGATGTGGTCGACGGGTCGGCTGCTCCTTCCGGCCGGGGCGCCACTGCGCTCTATCTGAGCCCCACCAAGGCGCTGGCGGGCGACCAGCTGGCACGGCTGACCGCTCTGGCCATCCCCGGGCTGCGGGCTGCGACCTACGACGGTGACACCCCGCCGGACGAACGCCGCTGGATCCGCGACCACAGCCAGTACGTCCTGACCAACCCCGACCTCGTGCACCACTCGCTGCTGCCCGGCCACCCGCGCTGGGCCCCCTTCCTGAGGTCGCTGCGCTACGTCGTGATCGACGAGTGCCATGTCTACCGGGGGATCTTCGGCTCGCACCTGGCCGCGCTGCTGCGCCGACTGCGCCGGGTCGCCGCGCACTATGGCTCCTTCCCGACCTTCATCCTCGCGAGCGCGACGGTCGCCGACCCGCAGGCCCAGGCAAGTGCCCTGATCGGTATGCCGGTCCGCCCGGTCACCCTCGACGGGTCGCCACGCGAGTCGATGACCTTCGGCCTGTGGGAGCCCGGCCTGGTCACCGGCGGCAGTGGCGTTGCCGGCGGGGTCGGGCAGCTCGATGCGCAGCATCGGCGGAGCGCCGTCGCCGAGACCGCCGACCTGCTCGCGGACCTCGTGGCCGACGGCGTGCAGACCGTGGCATTCGGCCGCTCCCGCGCCGGAGTCGAGGCGATCTCCGCGAGCGCCCGACGGTCGCTTCGCGACGTCGACCCGGCGCTGGGAGCCAGCGTCGCGGCATACCGCGGCGGCTATCTGCCCGAGGAGCGCCGCGAGCTGGAAAGGCGCCTGCGCTCGGGTGCGCTGCGCGGTCTGGCGGCCACCAACGCTCTGGAGCTGGGCATCGACGTGAGCGGCCTGGACGCCGTCCTGATGGCCGGCTGGCCGGGGACCTGCGCCTCCCTGTGGCAGCAGGCGGGCAGGGCCGGACGCAACGGGTCTGCCTCCCTGGCGGTCCTGATCGCCGGCGACGACCCGCTGGACACCTATCTGGTCCACCATCCGGAGGCGTTGTTCGCCCGTCCGGTGGAGGCTGCGGTCCTCGATCCGCAGAACCCCTACGTCCTCGCTCCGCACCTGGCCGCTGCTGCCGCGGAGCTGCCGCTCACCACGGCCGATGAGCAGGTTTTCGGACCGACCATGCCCGGCCTGCTCGAGGTCCTGGTGGCTCGAGGGCTGCTGCGGCGACGACCGGGCGGGTGGTACTGGACGCGACCCGAACGAGCCACCGACCACGTCTCGCTCCGCGGCACCGGTGAGACGGTGCGAATCGCCGAACGGTCGACGGGGCGGGTCCTGGGCACCGTCGACGGCTCGGCAGCACACTCCAGCGTCCACACCGGTGCGGTCTATCTGCATCAGGGCCAGCCGTTCGTGGTCGCCCACTATGACGTCGAGGACTCCACCGCGATCGTCGTGGCCGGAGATCCGGGGTGGTCCACCCGGGCACGGTCCGTGAGCGCGTTCGACATCGGTCACATCGAGCAGTCGCAGGCCTGGGGCCCGGTCGAGCTGTGCTTCGGCAGCGTGGACGTGCGCTCCCGGGTGACCTCGTTCCTGCGAACGCTGCCCGGCGGAGAGGTGCTGGGTGAGCATCCCCTCGACCTGCCGGAGAGGTCCCTGCACACCAAGGCGGTGTGGTGGACGATGAGCGAGGAGATGCTGGACGCCGCGGGGATCCCGGGCAGCAGCATCCCGGGGGCGGCCCACGCTGCCGAGCACGCAGCCATCGGGATGTTGCCTCTGGTGGCCACCTCGGACCGCTGGGACATCGGCGGGGTCTCGACAGCACTGCATCCGGACACCGGCCGACCCACGATCCTGGTCTACGACGGCCATCCGGGAGGCGCAGGGTTCGCCGAGCGGGGGTTCCATGCCGCCACGATCTGGCTGACCGCGACGCGGGACGCGATCCTGGCGTGCCAGTGCGCGACCGGCTGCCCCTCGTGCGTGCAGTCCCCCAAGTGTGGCAACGGCAACGAACCCCTGGACAAGCTGGGCGCTGTCACCCTGCTGACCGCGGTTCTCGCCGGTTCAGCCCGGGCGGCTGACAGTCCGGCAGGCCTCGCGGAATCGGTCGAGGCGCCCGGCGCTGGGTAGAGTCACCCCCCGTAAAGCAGTGACAACTGCGACATTGGATTGATGAGTATCAGGAGGCTTCTCTCGTGATCGCGCTCGGTTTGGCACTTATTCTGATCGTTGCTGTCGCCACCGTTTTTGCGGTGGTCGCCTCGGCGACCACCTCGACTGCGATCGAGCTGACAGCATTCAACGTCACCATCTCGGCAACACCCCTGGCCCTGTTCATCGCCGGCGCGCTCTCGGTGGCACTGCTCGTGCTCGGGTTCGCACTGCTCAGCCGGGGCACCCGCCGCAGCGCCAGGACGCACAGGGAACTCAAACAGCTGCGCAAGGAGAACGCCATCGCGGCGACCCGAGCCGCCGCCGAACGTGGGAGCGTCGTCGCAGCCGAGAAGTCAGCCAGTGACACTGACCCCAGCAGCCGCAAGGACGCGAACACCGCCCAGCCGGGGACGAGCTCCGACAAGGCCGTGGGAACAAGCTCGACGAAGGTACCGGGCAAGAACACCGACGAAGCCCCGGGCAAGAGCACCGGCACAGTCCCGGACAACAGTGAAGTCAAGGACGCACCCACCGCGTCGAACGAGAGCACGGAACCGCCGGCCGCGTCGAACGAGGGCACGGAACCCCGAGCCTAGAAGAACCCCAGCAGCTGAGCCGTCCGGCGGCCTCAGCCCCCGCTCGGGCCGGGTCCGGCGCGTGACTTCGCCGTCGCGACCCCCAGCCCGTTCACTCCCGCCGGGACGGCGATGCTGAGTCGCATCTCCGTTCCGGCGACTGCGCAGCTCTGCAGCCGTCCGTGATTGGTTCTGGCCACCTGCGCCGCGGACTGGCAGGCCACAACAGGCGGTTCACCCCGGATCAGCGCACCTGCCCCGGCGAGTGCCGCGAGATCGGAGGCTGCCCGGGCGCGGTGACTCGCCAACACTGCGCTGGCCAGCATCAGTCCCGAGACCGTCAGGATCAACACCACCGCGATCACGGCGAGCATGACCACCGTGGCCGACCCGCGCTCATCCGACCCGCGCTCGTCCGGCCCGGGTCGCCCCAGGCCCGCCGCAGGCGTCACTTCTGCGGATCCGATGGCTCCAGAGCGGCCGACGCCGTAGCGCTCGCACGCAGCCACCCGGGCAGCAGACTCCCTGCCACCCGTGGTCGGGACACCACGGAGACCCGAACGAGGTCACCGGACCTGGACGTCGAGACCAGGGCCCGTGCCGGAGCAGCGCGGCGGGCAACCAGGATCACCGCCCCATAACTGTCCCCCCGCGAAGCTGCACGAGCCCCCGCCCGGGCGGCATCCACGCACCTGATCTGGTCCAGGGCGAGCCCCATCGCACCCAGTGACAGAGCCAGGACGAGAACGACAGCCGGCAGGACGACCGCGAACTCAGCCGTCACCATGCCGTCCTCGCCGGGCGCCGTCGGACAGGTCGGAAAGCTGGGCGAGTGGTTCGGAAAGCAGGGCAGGTTGTCCGGCAGACTGGGCTGGGATTTCGGGGGACCTGGCGGGCCCGGCCATGCCAGACCGCGAGGAGATGAGGGCGACCGACACCGCCGCGCCACCATCAGGACGCCACCATCAGGACGCGATCGACAGCGCGGAAGCGATCAGGCCGGACAGCGCGGACTTGATGGCACCGGAGCGCACGACGACAAGAA
>DASVKO010000182.1:0-1864 GCA_036385355.1 Dermatophilaceae bacterium | reverse complement strand
GACGGGGTCGAGCACGTCCTGGGGCTGCATGAGCCGCTGAGCTTCGACGGGGCCAGCCGGACCGAGTGCACCCGGCTGCGCGGACCGGTCCGCGACCTCAACGTGATGACCCGCAACGACCGGCTGTCGGCCAGCGTCGCGATCAGGGACCTGTCGCAGACCCGCCCGATTGCCATCGACGGCAACCAGGCCCTGATTCTGCTGACCGGCTCGGCCGCGGTCGTCGGGGCCGACGGCAGCCTGGTCAGGCTGAACCCGCTGGATGCCGTGTGCCCCAGCGCGGTGCACGTGCGACTGGTCGAGGGGTCCGGCCGGGCTGCGGTCGTCCGCATCGAGGAGCACCACCAGGGGACCTGAGAGTGACTTCATCCTCCGCTGACCGGCTTCGACCTGCGCCGACCCGGCGGTATGGGGGTCAGCCCAGGAAGCCGCGGACCGAGGCGTGTCCCTTCAAGAGGTTGCGGGCGATCGTGCGGCGCTGGATCTCGTCGGTGCCCTCGTAGATGCGCAGGAGCCGGAGCTCCCGGTACCAGCGCTCGATCGGAAGCTCACGGGTGTAGCCCATGCCGCCGTGCATCTGCAGCACCCGGTCGACGATCTCGTTGGCCTTCACGCCGCCGTACAGCTTGGCCATGGACTGGGCCTGGCGCGATTCGAGCCCGGCGTCGACCTGCCACGCCGCGGATAGCACCAGCCAGCGCAGTGCCTCGATCTCCACGGCAGAGTCGGCGATCATCCACTGGATCGCCTGGCGGTCCGCGATCGGCTGGCCGAAGGTCACCCGGTTGCGGGCGTGCTCCATGCCCATCTCGACCAGCCGCTCGCACGCCCCGAGCGCGCGGGCAGGCAGCAGGTATCGACCCTTGCCGATCCACTGCATCGCGAGCTCGAAACCCTTGCCCTCCTCCCCGAGAATGCTCGAGTGGGGCACCCGCACGTTGCCGAAGATCAGGGCGGCCGGGCCCCACTCGCCCATGGTGTCGATGTACTCCGATGTCCAGCCCTGGGCGCGGTCGACGAGGAAGCAGGTGACCCCGCCATCGGCGCCCTTCTGCTTGTCGGTGACCGCGAAGACCATGGTGAAGTCGGCCTCGTTGCCTCCGGTGATGAAGGTCTTCTCACCGTTGATCACCCACTCGTCACCCTCGCGGACGGCAGAGGTGCGGATCGCACGGGCGTCGGAGCCGGCCCCGGGCTCGGTGATCGCGAAGCAGCTCTTGAGCTCGCCGCTGATGGTGGGCAGGAGGTACTTCTGCTTCTGCTCGTCGTTGGCCAGGTAGAGGATGTTGTCAGCCTCGCCACCGAACTTGAACTGGATGAACGACCGCCCCAGCTCGATCTCGACCAGGGCGTTCATCACCGCGCCGAGCCCCATGCCGCCATACTCCGCCGGTGTGTGGACCCCGAAGAACCCGGACGTCTTCGCCTTGTCACGAAGGGACGTGAGCTCCTCCTCCCGTAGGCCTGGCTCACCTCGGCGCTCGCGGTTCAACGCCTCAGGCTCGAGCGGGATGATCTCCTTCCGCACAAAAGTACGGACCCAGTCGCGGACCTCGCGCTCGTCTTCGGACAGGTTCAGATCCATGACCTCATGACTCCCTATCTGTTGGTGTGATCAGCGTTGGTGTGCTGACTGCTGGTGGATCGATCAGGCCGGCGTGGCGGGCAGCCTCACGAGCTCGCCGAGGCGTGCCCGGTGTGCCCCGGCCGTGCCGAACGCGATCTGGTCGGCCTTGGCTCGCTTGAGGTAGAGATGTGCCGGATGCTCCCACGTCATCCCGATTCCTCCGTGCAGCTGGACACACTCCTCGGCGGCCTTCACCGCGACGTCTGAGCAGTACGCCTGCGCGACGGAGGCGGCCAC
>DASVKO010000181.1:0-4275 GCA_036385355.1 Dermatophilaceae bacterium | reverse complement strand
ACACCACCGTCGCCATGCTGCCTCCGAAGTTCAGCGTCGCAAAGCGTCGAGCGCCCTGGACTTGGTAACCGGTTGCCTGCCCAGTCACCTGCAGGTAGCCGTCGAGCAGCATCCGCACTCCGGTCGCCCCAATCGGGTGACCCCCACCGATGAGGCCTCCGCTGGGATTAATGGGCAGTTCCCCGCCTCGCCGGGTGATGCCGCTGTCGACCGCTTCTCCGCTGCACCCGGGTTTGGTGATCCCGAAGTGGTCAATGGCCAGATACTGCGAGATGGTGAAGCAGTCGTGGGTCTCGATGCCGTCGACCTGGAAGACGTTGTCGATCCCGGCCCTGCCGAAGGCGTCGGAGATCGCGTCCCGAACGTGTGGGAAAATATAGTCAGCGCCGGCGCTGGCATCGAGCTTGTCCTGCAGGTGCAGTGACGCACTGCGATGTCCCCAGCCGGCGATCCGCGCAACGGGGCCACGAACCGTGCCCCGGTTCTCACGCAACCATCGGTCGGAGACCAAGACGATGCCGGCCCCGCCGTCCGTGACCTGGCTGCAGTCGTAGCGTCGCACCCGCCCAACGACCGTCGGGTTGGCATCGTCGTCGTCGCTGAAGCACTCCGGGGGCGTCAGCCAACCGCGGGTCTGCGCTTGGGGATTGGTCTTGGCGTTGGCGATGTTCTGGCTGGCGATGCGGCGCAGGTGCTCATCCTGGAGTCCGTAGCGTCGGTCGTACTCCTCGGCGATCTCGGAGAACGTGAACGGCCACGCGTAGTCCTGCCCCTCCCCTTCGTGTCCGACCCAGGCAGCGGAGGCCAGGTAGCCCGCTCCGACTGTCCCCGGCACGTTTCGCTCGATCTCGGCACCGAGCACGAGGGCGACGTCGTAGCGGCCTGACTCGAGGTCGGCCATGGCCGCCATGACCGCCACGCTTCCTGACGCGCATGCCGCCTCATGTCGCGTCGCGGGAACGCCGGAGAGGTCTGGGACGACGCTGGCCACCATGGAGCCCAGGTGGCCTTGCTTGACGTAGAACTCCCCCATCGCGTTGGCGACGTGGACGACCTCGACCTGCGACGTGGAGATGCCGGCTGCCGTCAAGGTGCCGGTTGTGGTCTCCTTGACGAGGTCGCTGATCTCCAGTGACTCCTTGGTGAAGTTGCGGGCGAAGTCGCTCTGATAGCCGCCGATGATCGATACCGGTTGCTGCGTCGTCATATCCGGTCCTCTGATGCTGCCGGCTGCTGGGCAGCCACCACCGGTATAGGGGTTGGTGCTGCGTAGGTGGTGCGCAGGTCGGTCTTGAGCACTTTGCCGTAGCTGTTCTTCGGCAGGGCCGGGAGGAAGTGGTACTGCTTGGGACGCTTGAATCCAGCCATGTGCTGCCGGCAGAACTCATCGAGCTCTTGTGCGCCCACCGAGGCGTCGTCGACGACGACGACGGCCATCACGGACTCGCCCCACTCGGGGTCGGCGCGCCCGATCACCGAGACCTCCGTCACGGCAGCATGCCGGAGCAGCACCTCCTCCACCTCCCGCGGGTAGATGTTGGTGCCGCCGGAGATGATGACGTCCTTGGACCGGTCCTTGAGGGTGAGGCAGCCCTCGTGGTCGAGGCTGCCCATGTCGCCGGTCCAGAGCCAGCCGTCGCGGATCGTCGAAGCCGTGGCGTCTTCGTTGCGCCAATAGCCCATCATCACCGTGTCGCCGCGCACCACGATCTCGCCGGTCACCCCCTGTGGCACCGGCTCCCCGCTGTCGTCGACCACGGCGACGTCGCATATCGCAAAGGCCGTGCCCACACTCGCGATTCGGCTTTGCCAACGCGGATCCTGGTCGTCGGCGATGGTGTCGCGGCTGAGTGTGGTGATGGTCATCGGGGACTCACCTTGACCGTAGATCTGGACGAAGCAGTCGCCCATGGCTTCGCGCGCACGGATCAGGTCCTCGACGTACATCGGGCCGCCGCCGTGGACGATCGTCCGGAACGCGGTGGTGCCCTTGACACGCGCACCGGACTGGGTGATGTAGGCGGCGAGCCGGTTGACGATGGTGGGTGCTGCGAAGAGCGACACGTTCCCCAGCGCCAAGGCAGTGTCGCAGATCTCGGCAGCGTCGAACCGGCCGCTGGGCGGGAACACGTGCCCGGAGCCGTGCAGCATGAAGACGGGGCTGTAGATGCCAGCACCGTGGGACATCGGAGCCGCGTAGACCGTGCGGTCATCCGCGCCGACGGCGTCAACCTGCGCATGGTAGCTGAGTGTCATAGCCAGCAGCTGACGGTGCCCGAGCATGACGCCCTTCGGCCGACCGGTCGTACCCGAGGTGTAAAAGAGCCATGCGAGGTCGGTCACCCTGGCGTTCGCGCAGGGGCGAACCGTGCCGGTCGCGACGGACACCAACGCGTCATAGTGAGCGGAATCAGCGACCAGAAGCCTCGTCTCGGCCAAGTCCCCCTCGAGGACGCCGCGGAGTCCGGCGACGTGCGCCCGATCGGTCACGACAACCCGTGCGCCCGAGTCCTGGAGGATCCAGGCGACTTCGCCCGGATGGAGCTTTGCGTTGACCGGCACCACGGCCAGCCCTGCCCACCACGCAGCGAAGAGCACCTCGAGGTACTCCGGACGGTTATCCATCATCACCGCGACCCGGTCACCGACCCCGCAGCCGAGGCCGGTCAGCGCTCCGGCAAGGGCGGCCACGCGGTCCCTGAGCTCACGGTAGCTGCGCAGCGGTTGCGGACCAAGATAGACGGCCGGGCGATCCGGTGACGCGGCCGCGGCACGATCGAGCAGCAGGGCGATGTTCATGCCAAGTCCGTGATCAGGTCCGGATCGGGCGCCGCTCGGACCTTGGCTTCCGTGCCACCCCGGCGCGCGCTCCACCAGCCGGAGGCACTCGTCGGTGCCATCCAGGACCGCCGGATCCGTGATGATGCGGTGGACGACGCGCTCACCGGTGCGCGGCAACGAGCACTCCTTGACGATCTCGGAGGCTCCATCCTGGGCAACGTGCTCCGTGAGCACGATGACCCTTCGCGGGCCTGGACGAGGTGCATCGCCCCGATCCCCTCGATCATGTTGCCGGGGATCATCCAGTTGGCGATGTAGCCGTGCGCGGACACCTGCAGCGCTCCGAGGATAGCGGCGTCGATCTTGCCGGAGCGGATCATGCGGAAGCTCGTGCTCGGGTCGAAGAAGCTGGCTTCTGGTCCATGTTCCTCACCGTTCAGTTCAGTTTCGCGAGTTGCGACAGCACCGTCTCCGGTACCGCGTCCGCGGGGATCTCGGCGACGAGAAAGTCGCCCGAGGGCGCGCCCGCTGCGTCGGACAGCCAGTAGTCCGGCGGCACGACGGTCCCGGTGACCGCAGACCCGAGGATGTCGACCCTGTCGTGCCTGCGCAGCGCGAGTGCCCACCGATAGTGGTTGGTGACGTTGGAGACCGGAGTGTAGGTCGAGCTGTCCACCAGTGGCAGTTCGCCCGTCCCCGTCCAGCGTTCGTCGAGGAGCAGCATCGTCACTGGCAGCTTCGACAGTCGCCGCAGCCAGTCGGCGACGTACATCGCCGCGTTCTCCGCGTGGTCGACGGAGAGGTCGGCCACGGTGCCGGCACCGCTGAGCTGGTGGGTGAGGGCCAGCCAGAGCATCGGTGAGGGGATCTGCAGCACCAGCGGGGCTTTCGATGTCTGCGACACCACGCTGGCCAGCTCGAGGGCTGCGCCCGCGGTCTTCTCATCGGCCAGGAGGGTCTTGAGGGCGTATCCCGTGCGCGACCGCGCCGAGAGGGATGACTTCAGCGCGTCGTTGGGGGCCAGGGCGTGGTCGTAGAGTGCGCCCAGGTCGAGCAGGGTCGCATCCGGCATCAACAGACCCTGAGCCTGCCCGAGGAACCGGGCGTAGGCGATTGGGTCGGCCCACGGGACCGGCTGACCTCGCAGGATGACGGCCTGCGCGTACTGCTGGTGGTCGATGACGACCGCGGTGTCGCGGCCCGACGGCGGCTCGGAGACGATCGAGGCGAGGTCCATGGCCATGGAGGGGGCTCCTGGGACGTGAGACTGGACTGGGATGTGAGGGGGACCGCCTGGCTGGGGCGCCCGCCACCCAGGCGCAGTGCCGGGCCCAGAACTCCTGACATAGGACCTGCCTGACTGAGCCCCACATGCCCTCTGAGCAGGCAATTCGGCGTGTCGAAAGGCGGTGATTTGGCTGCCATCTGCGATAATGTCTGGGACGGTTAGCCGGGCGTCTCGGGGGTGACAGGGTGGGGCGGGTGCGCCAGCCG
>DASVKO010000180.1:0-3004 GCA_036385355.1 Dermatophilaceae bacterium | reverse complement strand
CGATGAGGAGTCCGTTCACCGCGAACAAGCCTGCCACCGCGAGCATTGCCCGGGTGCCTGCCAGGTCCTTCGCTGCCAGGTCCTTGGCTGCCGTCAGGTCGACGTCGGTCATCTCAGGCGGTCCTTCTCTCGCGCCGGCCGACCAGCACCGAGATCGCGGCGATGCCCACGCCCGCAAGCGCGAGCAGGACACCCACCCGGGAGGGCCACTCGTATCCAAAGCCCGCCTGGAGCACGACGCTGCCCAGGTATGCGCCCAGGGCGTTGGCCATGTTCAGGGTCGAGTGGTTGAGCGCGGCAGCCAGGGACTGCCCCTCGTGCGCGACATCCATCAGCCGGGTCTGCAGCATCGGCACGAGAATCGTGGACACCATGCCCAGCAGGAACACCGCCAGGACCGCGGTGACCCTGTTGTGGGCGGCGAAGCCGAACAAGGCGAGAATCACGGCAATCGCGGCCAGGCAGAAGAAGATCCCCCGCATGAGTCCGTATGCCGCGATGCGCCCCGACAGGAAGGCCCCGACAGTCATACCGATCCCGTAGATCGCCAGGATCACCGGCACCGCCGCCGAGGGATATCCGGTCAGCTCGGTCATCGTCGGGGCGATGTAGGAGTAGGTCGCGAACATGCCGCCGAACCCGACGGTGCCGATGAGCAGCGCGAGCCAGACCTGGAGCCTCTTGAGCGAACGGAGCTCTGCCCGCATGGAGGCGTCACCGGCCGGCGGCTGGTGCGGCACCCAGGCCCAGGTGGCGGCCACGGTGACCAGGGCGATGACCCCGACCAGCGCGTACGGCCACTGCCAGCCGAAGGTCTGGCCGACCCAGGTGGTCAGCGGCACCCCGATGATGTTGGCCACAGTCAGCCCGGCGAGCATCATCGAGACGGCCCAGGTGCGCCGGTGGGCAGCCACCAGGGAGGCTGCGACCACCGCTCCGATACCGAAGAACGCTCCGTGCGGCAGCCCCGACAGGAACCGCGCCACCATCAGCTGCGGATAGCTGGCCGCCATCGAGGAGGCGATGTTGCCGGCAGCGAAGGCGACCATGAGCCAGATCAGGACGGACTTGCGGGTCATCCGGGCGGCCAGGGTGGCGATCAGCGGGGCGCCCACGACGACCCCGAGGGCGTACGCCGAGACGATGTGGCCGGCCGTCGGGATCGAGATGCCGACTCCGCCGGCGATCTGCGGGAGCAGGCCCATGGTGACGAACTCTGTTGTGCCAATGGCGAATCCACCGATGGCGAGCGCGAAGATAGCGAGGTTGACATGCCTGCAGGATGCCGGGGCCTCGACGTCGACGTGCTGGGTCTCCTGAAGGACGGGGGCCTGCGTCACTGCGGAGTCACTGCCCAATGCTCCCAGCCGTCAGGCCCCGGCCAAAATTGAGAGCACCGGCCTCAGGGCAGACTGTGGACCCATGAACCCCGCTGGCAGGACGGAACCCGCGCCAACCTCCCGGCACACCTCGGGTGTCGACTACCACGCCACCTCCGAGCGCATCCACTACGACGACCTGTCCCCCGCCGTGCGCGCGGCCGCAGACACGGCGCTGGGCTCCCCCGTGGTCCGGGCCGCGCCACCGGTCACCTCGGGGTTCACGAACGCGTATGCCGGTGGCGTGCTGCTGCGCGACGGCCGCCGGGCCTTCCTGTAAGGCGGCGGGGCCTGAGTTCTCGTTCGCGGTCCAATCCCTGGGCAGGGAGGCGCAGGTGCTCGGGGCGTTGGACGGCCTGATTCCCTCGGTGGCAATGAATCGGAGCGGGCGCGTCCAGCGATGGGGGTCAGGTGCTGGCCCTTGACTGGGTCGAGGGTCATCTGCCGGGGCTCCCCTGGACCGGGGACGAGATCGCGCTGGTCCGCTCGGCCTGCGAAAGCGTCGCCGAGGTGCCGGGCTCAGCGCTGGTTGTCCTGACGCCGGTGCAGCTCGTGGACGACTTCCTCGGAAGCCCTTCGTTGCGCGACGCCCTCACGAACGGGTTCACGCCGCCCAGGTCGCCCGGCCGTCTCCCCCCATGGCTCCCGGCCCGGATCGACGAGGTGATGACGCTCGCCGCCGACACCGATGCGCTGCGCGTCAGCAACCACCCCGTCCGCCTCAACCACGGCGATCTGCGACCGGACAACCTGCTGATCGGTCGGGGCGCCGGCGAAGCCCGCGACCGTGCATACGTGCTGGACTGGAACTGGGTCGCCCTGGGACCGCTCTGGTGCGACTGGGTGGGGCTGATCCCGGCCATGGCGGACCAGGGGCACGACCTCGGCGAGCTGTTGGACTCGACGCCCCTCTCCCGTTCGGCGGACCCGCACGCTGTGGACGTGTTCCTGGCCCTCGTCGCGGTCTTCATGCTGTGCGGCCTGGACGAGACACCTCCCCCGGGCACCACGACGGCGCTGCGCCAGCATCAGCGATGTACCGCCGCGAACTTCCTCGAGACCCTGGCCATCCACCGCGGATGGCTGTGATCCCGCGCGCGGGGTGAGGTCAGGGGGCCAGGGCCGCGAAGCCGCCCGCGGACAGTGGCACCTGGCGGGGATCGCCCGGCGTGAAGTCGGTCGAGGCGAGGTCAGCTCGGATCGGCGGGAACCTCAGACAGGTCCAGCCGGAAGCTCCTGCCTTCGAGGGCCCTCGCCCTGGTCTCCGCCACGAGCTCGTCGGCGGCCAGGATCGACGGCAGAAGCTCGGGCTCGAGGGTGAGCGCGCGGAAGACCTGGGCGACGGTGACCCCGTGTGCCGGGCGGTGGACGACGGTGATCGGGTCGCCGCACCGGACCTGCCCGGCAGTGACCACACTCAGGTAGGTGCCGGGAATGGCCGCGAGGGTGAACGTCCGCAGCCAGCCGCGTTCGGCGATCCACCCGCGGAACGTGCCACACGGTATTCGCGGGTCGGTCACCGCCAGCTCGAGCTCGTCCCCGACCCGCCACCGCTCGCCGATCACCGCCCCGTTGACGTCAAGCCCTGTCGTGGTGAGGTTCTCGCCGAACACCCCTCCCGGGAG
>DASVKO010000179.1:0-12220 GCA_036385355.1 Dermatophilaceae bacterium | reverse complement strand
TGTCGACCGTCTTGCCTCCGGTGATTCGATAGACATCGAACACGCCGTCGATCTTGCGCACCGCCTGGATCACGTGGTCGAGGTGGCCGGGGTCGCCCATCTCGAAGGTGAACCGGGACAGGGCGACCCGGTCCCGGGAGGTGTGCACCGTGGCCGAGAGGATGTTCACGTGCTGGTCCGAGAGGACGCGCGTGACGTCTGACAGCAGGGCGTTCCGGTCCAGGGCCTCGACCTGTAGCTGGACCAGGAACACGCTCGCGGCCGAGGGCGCCCATTCGACCTCGATCAGCCGATCGGGTTGCGAAAGCAGTGACTCGGCATTCGTGCAGTCCGAGCGGTGTACCGAGACGCCCCTGCCCCGGGTGACGAAACCCATGATGGGGTCGCCGGGGACCGGTGTGCAGCATCGTGCCAGCTTGACCCACACATCATCGGCTCCGACGACCACGACACCGGGGTCTCCGGTGCGAGGGTGTGGCAGCCCGGACGACGGCGTGGTGGCCTCGGCCAGGTCATCGGTGGCCCCCGGCTGCCCGCCCAGGTGGGCCACCAGACGCGTCACGACGTGCTGGGCAGAGACGTGGCTGTCGCCCACGGCGGCGTACAGGCTGGAGATGTCGGGGTAGTGCAGCTCGCTGGCGAGATCGGTGAGCGAGTCATGGGTCATCAGCCGTTGGAGGGGCAGGCCCTGCTTGCGCATGGCCTTGGCGATGGCGTCCTTGCCGAGGTCGATGGCCTCCTCGCGGCGCTCCTTGGAAAACCACTGTCGGATCTTGTTGCGCGCTCTCGGGCTCCGCACGAAGGTCAGCCAGTCACGTGAGGGACCTGCCCCCTCGGCCTTGGAGGTCAGGATCTCGACGACGTCACCGTTGTCCAGGGGGCTCTCGAGCGGGACCAGCCTGCCGTTGACCCTGCCGCCGATGCAGTGGTGCCCGACCTCGGTGTGCACGGCATAGGCGAAGTCCACCGCCGTCGAACCGGCCGGCAGGGCGACCACGGACCCCTTGGGGGTGAAGACGTAGACCTCCTGGGCGCTGATCTCGAAGCGGAGGGAGTCCAGGAACTCTCCGGGGTCGGAGATCTCGCTCTGCCAGTCGAGCAGCTGGCGCAGCCATGCCATGTCGTTGACCGGACCGGTATCGGACTGCCTGCCGGCGGTCCCCGTCTCGGCGGCCTTGCCCGGCGCATCTTCCTTGTACTTCCAGTGGGCTGCCACGCCGTACTCGGCGCGACGGTGCATGGTGTGCGTCCGGATCTGGATCTCGACCGGTTTGCCCTGCGGACCGATGACCGTGGTGTGCAGGGACTGGTACATGTTGAACTTGGGCATCGCGATGTAGTCCTTGAAACGCCCGGGCACCGGGTTCCAGCGCGCATGCAGGGCGCCCAGCACGGCATAGCAGTCTCGCACCGAGTCCACCAGCACCCGCACGGCGACGAGGTCGTAGATCTCCTCGAACTCGCGGCCGCGGACGATCATCTTCTGGTAGACGGAGTAGTAGTGCTTCGGCCGGCCCGTCACGACGGCCTTGATCCTCGTCGCCGCCAGATCCTTGGTGATGGCCTCACGCACGGTGGCGAGATACTCCTCCCGCGCAGGAGCGCGCTCTGCCACCAGTCGCACGATCTCGTCGTAGACCTTGGGATAGAGGGTCGCGAACGACAGGTCCTCCAGCTCCCACTTGATGGTGTTCATCCCGAGCCGGTGGGCCAGCGGCGCATAGATCTCGAGAGTCTCACGAGCCTTGCGCTGGGCGGACTCCTCCGAGACGTAGCGCCAGGTACGGGCATTGTGCAGACGGTCGGCCAGCTTGATCACCAGGACGCGGATGTCCCTGGCCATGGCGACGACCATCTTGCGCACGGTCTCGGCCTGCGCCGCCTCCCCGTAGGTCACCCTGTCCAGCTTGGTCACCCCGTCCACGAGCATCGCGATCTCGTCACCGAAGTCGGTGGTCATGGACTTCAGGCTGTATGCCGTGTCCTCCACCGTGTCGTGCAGCAGGGCTGCGGCCAGGGTGTCCGGGGTCATCCCGAGCTCGGCCAGGATCGAGGTGACGGCCAGCGGGTGGGTGATGTAGGGGTCACCGCTCTTGCGCAGCTGGCCCTGGTGAGCCTTCTCGGCCACCGCGTAGGCGCGCTCGATGATCGAGAGGTCCGCCTTCGGATGCTGGGCCCGGACGCTGCTCAGCAACGGCTCCAGCACGGGGTTGACGTCAGTGCGTGGTCCGCCGAAGCGCGCGAACCTGGCTCTGACCCGGGCCGCAGTGGGGACGGAAAAAGTCGGCGGGGCAGGTGTCGGCGGCCTCGGAGCCTTTTTGGGCGTCGGAGGCGCTGGAGACGTGGCACTGCCGGGGACGTCCGGCACGCTCTCCTCGCTCATGCGTGCAGTCTATGGGCCCTGTAGTGACAGCATCGCGTGGAACGGGCGACCAGCCAGCTTGTCGCGGCCGTGCAGGAAGCACAGCTCCAGCACCACTTCGACCGCCTCAACGCTGCCTCCCGCACGCTCGACCAGCTCGCAGGCCGCTTCGGCTGTGCCACCGGTGGCCAGCACGTCATCCATGACCAGAGCCCGTTTGCCACCCGCGAACGCGTCTGCGTGAACCTCGATGACCGCGCTGCCGTACTCCAGGTCGTACTCGGCGCTGTGCGTCACTCCGGGCAGCTTGCCCGCCTTGCGGACCGGTACGAACCCGATACCCAGCTCATAGGCGACAGCCGCACCCAGGATGAGACCGCGCGCCTCGATGCCGACGACGACGTCCACCTGACCGGCATACCGGCCGGAGATGTCCTGCACGACGGTCCTCAGAGCGGGGCCGTCGCTGAGCAGCGGCGTGAAGTCCTTGAAGACCACACCCATGACGGGGAAGTCCGGGACGTCTCGAAGACGAGTGGCGACGACCTCGCTGATCGGGGCGGTCAGCGGCGCCGGCACAGCCGGCACGGCGTTCGACGGCCCTGAGGTCGTCATCGCTTCGACTTCGGTGGGCGTTTGGGCTGGTTGCGCGGTCCGGTCTGCACATAGGGGTGCAGCGCCCGCCCGGTGCCCGGGGTGCCGGCACCGGTGGACTCAGTGCCGCTCTCGCCGGCCGGCACGAGCTGGTCGCCGTCAGAGGGGAAGGACGCCGCCTTGCGCGCCTGGGCGGTCTGGTAGCGCAGTGCCCGCTTCCTGAGCTCCCGCATCCCCGGCTCGCGCTCGCGCAGATCCGCGAGCACGGGGGTGGCGATGAAGATCGAGGAGTAGGTGCCGACCGCGATCCCGACGAACAGGGCGAGACTGAGGTCCAGCAGCGTGCCGGGCCCGAGCAGCCTGGACCCGATGATCAGGATCGATGCGACCGGAAGCAGGGCAACCACCGAGGTGTTGATCGATCGGACCAGCGTCTGGTTCACCGCCTGGTTGGCGGCCTGCGAGTACGACAGGCGACCATTCCCCTCGGCTGCCATGGTGTTCTCGCGAACCTTGTCGAACACCACCACGGTGTCGTACAGCGAGTAGCCAAGGATGGTCAGGAAGCCGATCACCGACGCCGGGGTGACCTCGAAACCGGCCAGGGCATAGATGCCGACAGTGATCACGAGGTCGTGCGCCAGGGCAACCAGGGCGGCCACCGACATCTTCCAGGTACGGAAGTAGAGCGCCAGGACGATCGACACCAGAATCAGGAACCAGATCAGGGCAGTGATGGCTTTCTGGCTGACCGAGGCACCCCAGGAGGCTCCGACCGTGGAGAACGAGACGTTCTCGACACTGACCTTGAACTCCTTCGCCAGAGCGGCCTGGGCCTTGTCGGTGAGGTTGCTCTGGAACTTCTCGGTCTGGACCCGGACCGTGTTGTCGCCGATCTTGGTGATGATGACATCGGAACCGGTGTCCAGGGTGCCGACGGCGGACTTGCCACGGGACTCGAAGTTCTGCGTGTTGGTGATCGATGAGACCCGGAACTCGGTGCCTCCGCGGAACTCCAGGCCAACGTTCAGGTGGCGCCCGAACAGACCGACGGCGGCCAGGACGAGGAGGACCGCCGAAACCGTGTACCACATCTTCTGACGACCCACGATGTTGAACGAGCGTTTGCCGGTGTAGAGGTCGTTGCCGAACTCGGCGAAGCTGCTGCTCATGACTGACTCCCATCGGTCGCGGCTCGTCGTGCGGCAATCGTCACTCGACCGCGTCCGGCATAGGTGACGGTTCGGGCCCCGAGACGCTTGGGATCCAGACCGGACCACTTGTGTCCCTCACCGAAGAACTTGGTGGTGGCCAGGATCGAGAGCAGCGGGTGGGTGAACAGCATCACCACGACGATGTCGACGACCGTGGTCAGCATCAGGGTGAACGCGAACCCCCGGACGTTGCTGGCCGCCAGGGCGTACAGCACGATCGCGGCCAGGAAGTTGACCCCGTCCGAGATCAGGATCGTGCGCCGGGCCCGGGCCCAGCCGGTCTCGACCGCTGCCTTGAGTGCTCGCCCGTCGCGCACCTCGTCGCGCACGCGCTCGAAGTAGATGATGAACGAGTCAGCGGTGATACCGATGGAGACGATCAGACCCGTCACCCCGGCCATGGTCAGGCGGAAGCCATGGGACCAGCCGAAAAGCGTCACGAGGCCATAGGTCACGACAGCGGCGATGAGCAACGAGGTGACCGTCACCAGTCCCAGGGCGCGGTACTGGAAGAGCGAGTAGGCGACGACGAGCAGCAGCCCGATGAGGCCGGCGAACAGACCGTACTTGAGCTGGTCGCCACCAAGGGTGGGACTGATGTTGTCCTGGGTCAGCAGGTTGAAGGACAGGGGCAGGGCGCCGAACTTGAGCTGGTCGGCCAGCACCTTGGAGCTCGCGGCGGTGAAGTTGCCCGTGATGCTGGCGTTGCCGGAGCACAGCGCCGTCTGCGGGACCGGATTGGAGATCACCCGGTTGTCCAGCACGATGGCGCCCTGGTTGCGCGGAGACGGCAGTGACACGATGCGCGAGGTCAGGTCGCAGAAGGACTTGGTGCCGGCCGCGTTGAAGTCGAGCCGCACCTCATACTCGCCGGTCGAGCCACTCTGGGTTTGTTTCTGGCCCGAGGTGGCGTTCTTGATCTCTGTTCCGAAGACCTCTGCCGGGCCGAGGATGTACTTGACCTGACCGTCGGACGAGCAGGTCACCATCGGCTTGGCAGGGTCGTCGACGATGGCCTCAACGCTCTTGGGGTCGGCACAGTTCAGTGCCGTGAACGTCTTCTGGAGCTCTGGGGTGACCCACGCCAGGTCGCTCGGGTTCTTGGGCTTGGCCGCAGTCGTGGCCTTGGCTGTCGCGGTTGCCACGGCCGTGGGTGTGGCACCGGCAGTGGGTGCCGGTGTCGTGGCCGCGGTCAGGGCCGGCGGGAAGCCTGACTTGGGAGCGGTCGTGGCCATGCCGGTGGCGGCCCCTGTGGCTTTGGCCGTGGCTTTGGGAGTGCTGGTGGCCGGGCTCGTGGGCTTGCTGGTGGCTGTCCCTGTTGACGTGGGAAGCGGGGTCGGCGCGCCCGAGGCCTCGACCAGGGTGGCGCGCATCCGCAGCTGGGAGGACTTCTGCAGCGAGGCGATCGTGGCCTTGTCAGGGGTACCCGGCAGCGAGATGACGATGTTGGTCCCCTGGGTGGTGACCTCGGCCTCGGCGACCCCCGATCCATCCACCCGCGCGCGGATGATGTCGACCGCCTTCTGGACCTGGCCCTCGCTGATCTTCTGGTTGCCGACGATCTTGGGCGCAAGGATTAGCTGGGTGCCGCCCTCGAGGTCAAGACCCAGCTTCGGGGTGAGCTGAGCAGTGCCCCACGTGCTGACAGCGCCCAGGAGGCCGTAGAGGCCCAAGATGAGCAGGACGAGCACCGACAGAGTGCGCAGGGGCCCGCGATTGTGCGGATTGATGGCCACGTGTGTGTCCTAGTCGGTCAGGCGGGTGGGATCCGACGGCTCGTCGGTCTCCGACTCGTCGGATGCAGGCGCTGTGGGCGAACCTGAGGTCGTCGGTGCAGGACCGGCGATGGCCCGGCGGTTGAAACGGATCTCCACGCCGGGGCTCACCTCGAGGGTGGCGACCGCGTCGTCCAGTGTGGTGATCCGGCCGAGCAGGCCCGAGGTGGTGGTGACCTCATCGCCGACGCCCAGGCTCGCCTGCAACGCCTGTGACTCCTTCGTCCGGCGTCGCTGGGAGTAGAACATCCAGGCAACCAGGAGAAGCAGAGGTGCGAAGATCAGCAGGCTGCCGGATCCGCTCGATGATCCAGCCGCAACAAGCGAAGACATGAGTCAATCCTTCATGGAGAAGAGTGTGGCGGGGCGCATCCGAAGAGTGGACACACAAGAGCAGCGGCGCAAGCCGCAGCGTCAGCCTGAGTCTAGGTGAGCCGCTGCGACGTCACCAACGCAGAGTCCCTGATATGACCCAAATGTGATGTGGCCGGCATCGGGAGTCAGCCGCCGAAGCGTCCGTCCCCGTCGCCGAGCGGGAGCGGCACAGCCTGGGGGTTTCGCGCCTCGGGTGGTGGTGGCGTCAGCCCCAGGTGCTGCCACGCCAGCGGCGCGGCGGCACGCCCCCGGGGAGTGCGGATCATGAAGCCCTCGCGCACCAGGTACGGCTCGGCAACGGTCTCGACGGTCTCCGACTCCTCACCGACCGCGACGGCGAGGGTGCTCAGGCCAACGGGACCGCCACCGAACCGGCGACAGAGCGCCTCAAGCACGGCACGGTCCAGCCGGTCCAGACCGCGGTCGTCGACGTCGAACAGGGCCAGCGCCGCATGGGCGGCTTCTTCGTCGGCCACTCCCCTGCCGTGCACCTGTGCCCAGTCGCGGACCCGGCGAAGCAGTCTGTTGGCGATCCTGGGGGTCCCCCGCGACCGGCGGGCGATCTCGGCGATCGCCGCCTCGGTCGCCTCAACCTTCAGCAGGCCCGATGATCGATGCAGGATGCGGATCAGATCAGCCACGGCGTAGAAGTCGAGGTGGCCGGTGAACCCGAACCGGTCTCGCAGCGGGGCCGGCAGCAGGCCGGAACGCGTGGTGGCGCCGACCACGGTGAAGGGTGGGAGCTCCAGCGGGATCGCCGTGGCCCCCGGCCCCTTGCCGACGATCACGTCGACCCGGAAGTCCTCCATCGCCAGATAGAGCATCTCCTCGGCGGCGCGGGCCATCCGGTGGATCTCGTCCAGGAAGAGCACTTCACCCTCTGCCAGCGAGGACAGGATCGAGGCGAGGTCGCCGGCGTGCTGGATCGCCGGGCCACTGGTGATCCGGATGGGCTGCTCGAGCTCGGCTGCCACGATGAGCGCCAGAGTGGTCTTGCCCAGTCCCGGGGGCCCGGACAGCAACACGTGGTCCGGTGGCGTTCCTCGACGCTTGGCAGCCTCCAGGACGAGCGAAAGCTGGTCGCACACGCGGGTCTGGCCGGGGAACTCGCTGAGCCGTCGGGGACGCAGTGCAGCCTCGACGCGGCGCTCGTCATCATCGCCACCCGCATCGACGATCCGCGCGGTGGCCTCGCTCATCGACGAGGGGTCGTCGGCATACGGGTTCATGTCTGGCAAGCTCTCATCCTGGGCCTGGCCGCCGGCGTAGCGGGACATCGCAGAGTCTGACGTGGCAGGGTCTGACGTCGCAGGGTCGGTCATCGTCCGAGCTCCCTCAGGGCTGCCCGCAACAAGGCCGAGACCTCCGAGCCGTCCGAGCCACCTGAGCCACTGCCGTCGCCGGTTCTGGCCCCAGAGGGACTGATGGTGGGCCGCACGGCCTCCACCGCGTCATCGGCCTGCCTGGTCGACCAGCCGAGGCCGACCAGCGCGTCACGCACCTGTGCGCCCGCCTCGTCGGGGGCCGGCTGAGTGGTCCCTGAGGAGGTGGCGCCGGACGGGACACCGATCTTGTCCCGAAGCTCCAGGACGATGCGTTCGGCGCCCTTCTTGCCGATACCGGGGACCTTGGTCAGCGCGCCGAGATCTCCTGCGCTGATGGCACGGCGGAGGCCGTCGGGAGCATGGATAGCCAGCATGGCCAGTGCCAGTCGCGGCCCCACGCCGGAGACCGTCTGAACCAGGGTGAAGACCGTCCGCTCATCCGTGTCAGCGAAACCGTAGAGGGTCAGTGACTCCTCGCGTACCACCAGGGTCGTGGCCAGGCTGGCCTCGGCACCTGGCCGCAGGGTCGCAGCAGTCCCCGCCGTGGTGTGCAGCAGCAGGCCCACTCCCCCGACCTCGATCACTGCCGAGTCCAGACCGGCCGACAGGACCACACCGCGCACGGAGGCGATCATCGGCTGCCGGCCCTGGCAGTCTGCTGGCGTGGGGTCTGCTCGACGGCGTGCTCCTGGCGTGAGGTCTGCTGGCGTGAGGTCTGCCGGGCGGCACGTTGGGCCGCGGCAGCTTGCTGCAGGCGGTTCTGGGCACCGCCACGCCATACCTGACAGATGGCCAGCGCAAGTGCGTCAGCGGCGTCTGCCGGCTTGGGCGGGGTCTCCAGTCGCAGGATGCGGGTGACCATGGCGGTGACCTGGACCTTGTCTGCACGACCGTTGCCGGTCACGGCAGCCTTGACCTCGGTCGGGGTGTACATCGCCAGCGGCAGCCCGAGACGGGCGGCAGCCAGCATCGGCACGGCGGACGCCTGGGCGGTGCCCATGATCCCCTTGATGTTGGCCTTGGCGAACACCCGCTCCACCGCCACGGTGTCAGGCTCGTAACGCGCCATCCAGTCGTCGATCTCGATCTGCAGCGCCAGCAGTCTCATGGCCGGGTCGTCCGACGTCGGAGTCCGGACCACCCCGACAGCAATTATCCGCAACGGCTTGCCCAGACTGCCCTCGACGATGCCGAGGCCGCACCTGGTCAGACCGGGATCGACACCCAAGACACGCACCTGTTGGACTCCTCACCTCTTCCGAACACCTGTTCGGTAATCTACAGTCCGCGGCCCCCGATCGCCGAGGCGACGCGCCGCAGCGGCCACGGTTGGCGCGTTGCCGCTGACTGGCCCTGGCGTTGACAGGAGCGCAGGCGGGGCGCTCAGTCCTCGTCTTCGAGCTGGGCGAGGATCTCGTCGCTCACGTCACCGTTGGCCCAGACGTTCTGGACGTCGTCGCTGTCCTCGAGAGCCTCGATGACCCGGAACATCTTGCGCGCGCCGTCGAGGTCGAGCTCGATCTCGATGGTGGGGATGAACGAGGCCTCGGCCGAGTCGTAGTCGATGCCCGCTCCCTGCAGGGCGGTGCGGACGGCCACGAAGTCGGTGGCCTCGCTCACGATCTCGAAGGCCTCACCGATGTCGTTGATCTCCTCGGCGCCGGCATCCAGGACGACCTCGAGCAGGTCGTCCTCGCTCTGCTCGCCCTTGGGGACGATCACGATTCCCTTGCGGGCGAAGACGTAGGACACGCTCCCGGGGTCGGCGAACTGGCCACCGTTGCGGGCCAGGGCTGTCCGCACCTCGGCTGCCGCACGGTTGCGGTTGTCGGTGAGGCACTCGATCAGGACGGCCACGCCGTTGGGGGCATAGCCCTCGTAGGTGATGGTCTTCCAGTCGGCGCCGCCGGCCGTCGCTCCGCTGCCCCGCTTCACGGCGTTGGCGATGTTGTCGTTCGGGACGCTGAGCTTCTTGGCCCTCTGGATGGCGTCGAACAACGTCGGGTTGCCGGCGAGGTCGCCTCCTCCGGTGCGCGCCGCCACCTCGATGTTCTTGATCATCTTGGCGAACAGCTTGCCGCGTTTGGCGTCGATGACCCCCTTCTTGTGCTTCGTGGTCGCCCACTTGGAATGACCGCTCATCGCTTCTCCCTCGCCGGCCTGACCGACATCTTCGAACCGTCCCTGAGATTTCTGCCGATCCTATCGACCGGGGCTGTTGCCCCCTGGCGCAGAGCCTTCAGCGCCACTCTGCTCGGTGCCCTTCTGTCCTGTTCAGCGTCGTCCTGTTCAGCGTCGTCCTGTTCAGCGTCGTTCTGTTCAGCGTCATGGCGTTCACTCCAGTGATCTCACTGCAGGGTCCTCACTGCAGCGAGGAGCGAACCATCTGCATGAAGTACTCATGGATCCGGTGGTCCCCGGTGACCTCGGGGTGGAACGACGTCGCGAGCAGGTTCCCTGACCTGATGGCCACGACCCTGCCCTGCGCCGGCCCGGCCTCGACCGTGGCCAGCACCTGGACGTCGTCCCCCATCTCCTCCACCCAGGGTGCCCGGATGAAGACCGCCTTGAAGGTGGCGGGGTGATCCTGCGGAGCACTCGTCCGCTCGGCGATCTCCGGGATGTGAAGGTCCTCCTCGAAGGAGTCCACCTGGCGCCCGAAGGCATTGCGCCGAACCGTGATGTCGAGCCCGCCCAGCGTCTCCTGGTCCGGCCGGGAGTCGGCAATCCGGTCGGCCAGCATGATCATGCCGGCGCAGGACCCGTAGACCGGCATCCCGGCGGAGATCCGCTTGCGCAGCGGATCCTGCAGGTCGAACGCCCGGACCAGCTTGTCCATGGTGGTTGACTCACCACCCGGAATCACCAGCGCGTCGACGTCGTCCAGCTCGCGCGGTCGCCGAACGCCGACGACCTGCGCACCCAGGATGGACAGGGCGTTGAGGTGCTCACGCACGTCGCCCTGGACTGCCAGAACACCAATGCGGAGGGGCGAAGTGCTCACCAGGAGATCTGGTGACTACCAGCCACGCTGGGACAGGCGCTGGGACTCGGGGAGATCCGAGACATTGATGCCCACCATGGCCTCACCCAGACCGCGGGAGACCTTGGCGATCACGGCAGGGTCGTCGAAGAACGTGGTCGCCTTGACGATCGCCTCGGCGCGCTGTTCGGGGTTGTCGGACTTGAAGATGCCGGAGCCCACGAACACGCCCTCGGCGCCGAGCTGCATCATCATGGCTGCGTCCGACGGGGTCGCGATACCGCCGGCGACGAACATCACCACGGGCAGCTTGCCGGTCTCGGCGATCTCCTTGACCAGCTGGAAGGGAGCCTGCAGCTCCTTGGCCGCGACGTACAGCTCGTCCTCGCTCATCGAGGACAGCCGGCGGATCTCACCGCTGATCTTGCGCATGTGCATGGTGGCGTTGGAGACGTCGCCGGTGCCGGCCTCACCCTTGGAACGGATCATTGCCGCGCCTTCGCTGATCCGGCGAAGGGCTTCACCCAGGTTGGTCGCGCCGCAGACGAAGGGGACGGTGAACTTCCACTTGTCGATGTGGTTCGCGTAGTCCGCCGGGGTCAGGACCTCTGACTCGTCGATGTAGTCCACGCCGAGGCTCTGCAGGACCTGCGCCTCGACGAAGTGACCGATCCGGGCCTTGGCCATCACCGGGATGGAGACCATCTCGATGATGCCCTGCACCATGTCCGGGTCACTCATCCGGGAGACCCCACCCTCGGCGCGGATGTCCGCGGGCACGCGCTCGAGAGCCATCACGGCAACGGCGCCGGCGTCCTCGGCGATCTTGGCCTGCTCCGGGGTGACGACGTCCATGATGACGCCGCCTTTCAGCATCTCGGCCATGCCGCGCTTGACTCGCGAGGTGCCGGTGGCTGGAACGTTGGTGGTGGTCTCTTGCGCAGACAAGACAGTGCCTCTTCCAGGTTTCTCACGTGGTTGTTTGGTATTTGTCCATATTACGGCGTCAGGTACCCCGCACGAGCATCGGCAGTTCGTCATCGATCTCGAACGTCTCCGGGAGCTCGGCATGACCGGCCAGCCGGAGCAGACGCACGCCGGGCTTGCGCCTCACCCGGCGTACGTCAGTCACGGCGTCGTTGAGGAACCGGCGGGCCAGCTGCACCCGCTGGTTGGCTGTGGCCACCCGCTGGAGCACCGGGGTGCCGACGAACTCGTCCGCTCGAAGGCGCCGTAGGGCCTCTTCGCCCAGGGCCACCTCCAGGGCCTGGGTCAGGTCACTCTCGATGGCCTCGCGGGAGGTCTGGTCCGTGGTGTCCGCCTCGAGCGAGTCGGACGCGGCGCCGGCCAGGATCAGCGAGCTCGCAGCGTCCAGGGCACCGCAGTTCGCCAGCTCGAGGGTGGCCTCAGCGCGGCGTACCAGCTGGGCGTCCAGCACGCTGAGCGCGCCCTCGACCCGGGTGTGCAGTCGATCGAGCCGCGCGGCGCCGTACGAGATGTACCAGGCGACCAGCACCGCCACAGCGATTCCGATGACGATCCGGCTGAGGTCCATCAGGTGCCTCCGTTGTTTCTTCCGCTGCGCAGCAACC
>DASVKO010000178.1:0-21774 GCA_036385355.1 Dermatophilaceae bacterium | reverse complement strand
CGCAACAGCGGCTGCGGGGAGGGTGCCGGCGCGGCCTGCCCGGCGAGCTGCGGTCCGCCCGGGGTCTGGCCCAGAGCGGTGGTGAGCGAGTC
The DNA here is from genome assembly GCA_036385355.1 of Dermatophilaceae bacterium. GTDB lineage: Bacteria > Actinomycetota > Actinomycetes > Actinomycetales > Dermatophilaceae > UBA4719. The sequence continues at coordinate 21,682 of DASVKO010000178.1, read as the reverse complement.
GAGCCTGGCCTTCGAGTCGCCGGCTCCCAGCCTCCCCGACACTGCTGCTCCCGCACCGCGCGCGGCGCGGGTGAGCGGCACGGTCGTGGCGACGACCGTCTCGCCGGTGGCCAGCACCGCGGACGTCTGCCGCTGCAGCCGCACCGGTGCAGCGAGACCGGTACGAGCCCGCAGCGTCGTGAGGTCGGGCGGAGCGACCCGGACGGTGTCCGGTGACTGACTCACCGTGGTTCGGGCGGACGCCACAGCAGGCGCGGCCAGGTCGGCGCTCAGCAGGCCGATGGCGCGCGGCGGGTGGACGAACAGGTCCGCCGTGGGCACGGTCGGTGCGTCGACGACCTGCTTGTCGACCGGGCCGGCGGTGTGCTTGACGAACCCCTCGCCCAGGGAACCCAGCAGAGGAGGTGCGGCACGGTCGCTCTCCATGGCCGCGACGGCGATACGGCTCGCGCCCCCGGCGGCCAGCCAGCCGCGAGCGGTCGCCAGCTCGTCAGCCACCGGCACGTCGGTGACCAGCGAGGTGAGTGCGGAGGCACTGGTGAGGAACGACGTCCGCTGCGCCTGCTCGGTCAGGAAGGGCAGGGGCTTGCGGGCGCCGACCTCCACCTGGAAGTAGTTCACCGGCGTCGGCAGGGTGCCGGTGATCGAGGCGGTGGCGGTGAAGGTCGCCCCGTCTATGGCCTTGATGACGTCCCCGGCCGGGACCTTTCGGTCGTCGTCGGCCTGTGGCGTTCCCCAGACCCCCACCGGGAACGATCCTTCGGTGTTGACGACGACGGCCAGCTTCCCGAGCTGGTCGGCGTGGGTCCCGTCAAGGACGTCGACCAGCGTGAGCGTCAGCCGGGTGTCGGCGTCGGCCACGTTCATCGGCGCGATGCCGATGATCGCCCCGCCATGAGCCCTCTCGGCCCCGCCGGAGACCAGCGCCGTACTGGGAATCGTGGTCTTCACCAGCAGCTCGAACTCGGGATAGACCACGTAGGGCTTCTCGGCGGAGCCGTCCGCGGTACCGCTCTGCTTGTCCCCGTCGGTGCCCGGCGCCCGGGTGCCACCGCCGGTGATCGCCGAGATCGCGCGAGCCCGCCCGGGGTCGGCCTCCTCGAGGTACTTGTGCAGGAACTGCGTCCAGTCGAGATAGACCTTCGCGTTCTGCGCGGTGTCGCCGAACGGCACGGTGATGCCGACCGGCCCGACCGAGAAGGTCGCCTTCCCGCGGAAGCTCGGGCCCTCGAGATGGAGCTCCGCGCCGATCGAGATCGAGATGCTGATCTCGCCGATCCAGACGTCGATCGTGACCCCGGCCGAGATGTGCGCATAGATGTCGAGCTCGAAGCGGAACGGGTCGAAGTACACGATGCCGTCGGCGCCGAAGACGATGTGCGCCCAGGCCGGGCCGAAGTCGGCAGAGGCTTCGAGGCGGCCACCGGCCATGACGGCTTCGGAGGTGAGCGCGAAGTAGTTCTCGCCCTTGATGGAGATGGAGTCGCCCAGGGCCCACCGGAAACCCAGACGGGGCACCTCGGGATAGCCGTCACGGTGGAAGTGCGGGTGGAAGCCGCCCATGGTGAGCACAAACTGGCCGGCATACTGGCCCTTGTACCAGGTGACGAACGCGAACCCTCCGGTCAGCCGAACCGACTCGTGCAGCAGCCACGAGTTGTCCGTCAGCTGCGCCTGGATCCAGAGCACGCCCTCCTTGCTGGAGAAACGCACGACCAGCCCGAGCTCGATGCTGACCAGGGCGAGCTCCGGGCGCGGCAGGGCCATCCGGGCCAGGCCCAGCAGTGATATCTCCAGACCGTCACCGATCGCCACCGCGATCACCGCGATGCCGTCGACCAGAGCGAAGCTGGTGAAGCTGATGCCGGCGGCGAACCAGATCTCGCCGTGCTGCATCGGGAAGGCGTCGCGCACGGCGACAAGCTCCTGCATCGGGTCGCCCGAGGGCCGCGCGGACGGGTCGAGCGCCTTGAGGAAGACGAAGTCGCCGAACTTCGACATGTCGGTGGGGATGACGAGTCCGCGGTTGATGCCGAGCCCGCCGCCGATGCCGGTGAGGAAGAACGCCGGTGGCCCGCCGATCGGCCCGTTCACCGCTCCGAACGCGAAGAAGGACGCGTACGACGTGCCGTCCGGGGCGACCCCGGTGCCGTAGCCGCCGTAGACCGACAGCCCGTATGCCGCGAAACGGCCGATGAGCATGCCGACGTACTCGACGTTGGCGCCGTCGGCGAACTTGCGCAGGCCTCCCTCGAGAGTGACCCCGGCCATGTCGGCGCTGAACGCGAATCCGGCGAGATCGACCCCCCAGTGCCGAGGGTCGACGAAGGAGCCGCCACCGGGCACGGCGTAGAACAGCTGCAGGTCGTCGACCGAGGCGGTGAGGCCGAACAGCGACACCCGCCCGTCGAGCAGCAACGAGATGCGTTGCAGCTGCGACTGCTGGACGGTGACCCCGAGCCCGACCTGCTCGATGTAGACCGGCCCGAAGCCCTTCTGGATCGACAGCCACCACGGCCCGGCGCCCTCGCCCGCACTGAGCGAGACGAGCACCGGGTTGGCACCGTGCTTCTGCACCGCGACAGCCGGCGAGAACGAGGGGGCCAGCTTGCTGCCACCACTGCCGCTGTCGCGCAGGACCCCCTCGGCGACGGGGTTGGCACCGTTTCCTGCCCCGCCGACACCGACCGCCAGGTCGCTCAGCTGGAGCTGCACGCCGGCGCCGTTGTCACCGTCCCCGATGTGGCCGTAGCCGTGAACGGCCACCGACCCGAGCGTGACCCCGAGGTCGAGCAGGGGTCCGCTGTTCTTGCCGACCCGGATGCCGACCCCGCCCAGCTCCAGGCCCGGGTCGAGGACCGGCGTCGGGCCGCTCGTGTCGAGGATGAACAGCGACAGCCCGGGGGCGACCACCGCGTGGTCCGGCCGCTGCACCCATCGCGTGTCCGCTTCGAGCCAGACGACGACGTCATCGCCCCCGAGCGCGACCCGCCCGTCAATGCCGACCGTGACACCCGCCCGCCCGCCCTCGGCCGTCAGGCCCAGATGCAGGTGCTCGTCGATGGTGACGTGCGGCTGGGTCGCTGCGAGGTTGGCTCCGAGACTGAGCAGGCGGTCGAGGACATGGGCGGGGTCGAACAGGCCCGCGACGAGCGCCGGATCCCCGCCGGCCGGCTGCAGCACCGGGCCTGTGAGAACCTGCCGGACGGTGCCGGTGCCGACGTTCTTCGCCAGCACGGCCTGCACGGCGTCGGTGCCGAGGGCGAAGCCGGCGACCAGGTCGACCAGCAGGTCGACGAGCGCGAGGGCGACGTGCTCGGCATCGGTGTGCTCGCCCGAGCCGTCGACCGCCACGAGCCCCAGCCCGATGCCGTCGAGGTGCCAGCGACCCGCCACCACCGTGTCGCCTGAGCCGTGCAGCCCGAGCTCGACCGCGCGACCCCCGGGAGGCGCGTTGCCGACCCGGAACCCCACGAAGGGCCGCAGGGTCGCCCCGCCGGCCGGGATCAACGCCGGGCCGACCTGCACGTCGAGCGTGCGCAGGCCGGTGGCGTCCAGCGTGATCGTTCCCGCGGCATGGTCGATCCCGGGCACGTCGGTGTCCACCGACACGGTCACGGCGAACGGGTTCGGCAGCCATCCCACGGTCACCTGATGCACAGTCAGGGAGATGCCGCCGCCCACCGGGGCCGCCGTACCGGCTGCGCCGAGCAGGCCGTCGAGCGCGGTGGCCAGTGCGGTCAGCGCAGCCGGTGCCGGAGCGAGCAGGGCTGCTTCCAGGCTCGCGACCGGGTCAGCCGCCCAGGCCGACAGCCGCGAGCCCGCGAACTTCCCGCTCTGGCGTAGGCCGAGGACGTCGCCGGCCGCCGCAACCGCCGTACCGACGTCGCCCTCGAAGCCCGGCTGCCCGGCCAGGTCCGCGACAGCGTCAAGCACCAGCGGCAGCGCCTGCTGGACCGCCTGGGTGGCGAGGCCGCCGAGGCCGGCCGCGTTCGGATAGAGCGGGATGTCGGCGCCGCCGGAGGGTCGCAGGAACACGGCCACCCCGGAGGCGTCGAGCCGCACGTGGACAGCGCCAGTCCCGGGGGTGCTGCGCGATGGTCCGACGGCAACCTCGATCGCGGGCCGCGGCGCGGCACCCGGCGCGAGCGTCAGCCCGGCGGTGACCGTGACGACGAGACGGGCGCCCGCGTCTATCGGCGTGAACGCGGAGGTGTCGAGATCGACCGAGAGCTCGAGGTGACCGTCACGCGCGCCGGCGCGCACGGACACACCGTTCGTCAGCAGCCAGGTTCCCGGACCGCCACCGATGCCCAGAATCGGCTTGAACGCATCGAGGAAAGCGGCCACCTTGACGGTCGACAGTGCGCCCGGTCCGCCCGCGCCATCACCGAACGACCCGTCGTGGGCGAACCAGCCGACCGGGTCGGCGACGAGACCGGCGGGCGAGAGCACCTGGCGTCTGCCGTCAACGGCCGGCTGACCGAGCAGCCCCAGCGCGTCGAGGGCGGCATCGATGACGGGCTGTGCCCCGGCGTCGAGCTCGCGCAGGTAGCCAAGCCCGATCCGCCCGATCTCGGCCGGCAGGACGCACGCAAGTGCGCTGGTCAGTGCAGCGACATCGGCCGAGGGCCAGAGGGGGATCGTCCTCGGTGTCGCGGAGCCGGCTGGGTGCCAGTCCAGCACGAGAGCCAGATGCGGCAGCGTCGTCAGGCCCAGCACCGCCCCGCCCGCCGCGGTCGCGCCCGGGGAGCCGATCGCCACCGTGATGTCGGGGGCAGCCCCCGCGGCGAGGTGAGCGGTCATCGTCCACGGGAGCAGACCAGACGCACCAGGTGCGCCTGAGACCTGGACCGCGGCGGCCCGGGCGGCAAGGTCGAGGGTGATGCCGCCCCCGAGAAGCGCCGCCGCCGAGGTCGACAGCTGTGACCGGCTGGCCGGGTCGGCAAGGGCCGCCCGGACGTGGGCAGCCGGATCGTGCAGCAGGTGGTCCAGGGCGTCAGGGACGGCGCCACCCCCGGCTCCGATGACCCCCAGCGCGACCAGAAGCTGCTCGGCCGTCGCGATAGCGGTCGCGGGCGCCGAGACGGCCGCCTCGTGAAGCTCAGCCATGACGTCGGACACCAGCACCCGGACCTCGGGCAAGGTCGACGCGACGCTGTCGGAGGCGGTCGCGGCGAGTCCCGCTGCGGCGTTCGCGGCCGCGTCAGCGGTGACGACCCAGCGCTCGCGGTCGAGCCCGAATACCCGCGCCTCGTGCAGTACGACTCTCGAGGAGCCGACCGCAGCGGACGGTGAGCCGAAGGGCACCGTGACCTCGGCTGCGGCCCAGCGCACCTCATGCCCCGGGCGCGGTCCGGGGGTGCGGCCGGGATCTGGTCCCCCGACCAGCCAGCCGCCCGCCCGGCGAAGCTCCAGCCGGGCGATGACCGACCGGCCTGTGGTGAGGGTGACGCCGGACGGCGCGCCCGGGTCGAGATCGAGTCCCCCGAGCTCGAGCACCGCGTGCCCGCCGGCTGTGACGCTGCTGCCGGCAGTCGTCACCGGCACCCGGATTCCGAGGCGTACGCCGGTCGCCGGCGTCGTCACGGCGCCAGCCCGGGAGCGCGCCCGCAAGGCCAGCCCCGCCATGACCACCGCGGTCAGGCCGCGCGCGATCGCAGCATCCTGCATCACGCCGAAGACAGCGTGAACGCCCACGCCGGCAGGCACGGCCGGGACGCCGCCGACCGGCGGGCGAAGCTCGCGGCCCGGGTCGTCCGACGCCGTCATCGCGTGCAGCCCGTCGATGAGCGCGCGGCCGATCGCCAGGTCGGCGTCGTCGGGATCGTTCCCGTCGTACCCGGGGAGCAGGCGGTGCAGCAGCCGAAGGGTGTCGGCTGCCGGCTGGTCATCGACGACCGAGAACGACACCGGACCCAGCGGCATACCAAGGGTCACGACCTCGGTGACGGCCAGCGGCTCGCCGGCAGCGACCTGGTCGGCCACGGCGCGCAGCACCGCATGCCCTGCCTCCGCGCTGGCCACCACGCTGACGGTCGACAGCCCGAACGCGCCGAACACCCTGCGCAGCCGGGCCGCCTGACCGGACACCCCGTCAGGGTCGGCGGCCGGCAGCACGCAGTCGGCGCGTCCTCCGAGCAGCACCATCCACCCGCCGTCGCCGGCGACCGGTGCCACGAAGGTGGCCGGCGCGAGCCCGGTGGCACGCAGGTCCACCCGGCGGGCTGCCGGGATCTCGGGGTGCAGGTCGGCGACGTCGTCGGCCGGCGCGGCGACGACCACGTGCATCACGACGGCTGCGGGTGCGTGACCGAGGATCGACGGAAGGTCGAGCGCGCCGGAGAGCGCAGACGAGGGCACGTCCTCCAGCCGGTGCACCGTGATGCCGGCCGGGTCGACGGACGGCGGCACGATGCGACCGTCGGTGCCGGACCACCTCGTGACCAGGGCGTCGAGCCCGGCCGCGATGTCAGGTCGTCCGCTCACCAGGTCGGCGACATCAGTCCCGATCGTCGCCTCGTCGGCGATCGCGCCCGCGAGGGTGCCGGAACCCAGCCCGGGCGTTCCCGGCCGCCAGTCGCGCACGTCGCGGGCGGCTGCGGTCGGCGCCCGGGACGGCCCGTCGGGCAACAGCCATACGGCCAGCTGCGGGATCCCGGGCGAGTCCGGTCCGAGCGGTATGGCGTACGGGTCGTCGGGGCGACCCGTTCCGTGCACGACTCCCCACGCGCTGGCCGTCCCACCGATCACCCGGGCCAGCGCGTGCAGTGCGAAGACCAGCGCGTCGCGGCCTTCCAGCGCGACGCCGGTGAACCAGTCGATGACGGCGGCCGAGGGGTCGCTGACCAGATCGGCCAGGCGGAGGCGATGCGGGACCTCGGTGCCGTCGAACCGCCAGCCGAGCGCCGTCACCAGATTGGCGATCCACGGTGCCGGGGAGGTCTCGGCGAGCAGGGCGGCGAGCTGCTCGACGCCGTCCCAGCCGGCCGGGTCCAACGTCACCGACCCGTCGGAGCCGATCCTGGGAAGGACGAGCGGCACGCTTCCCGAGTCGGTCACCACCGCCAGGTTGGGAGCGAGCACGTCGATCGCAAGCCCGGAGCCCGGACGCCAGCCGGCGCTGAGACCAACTTCGTCGGCCCGGATGTCGGCGTCACCGATCCGGAACTGCGCGGCTGGGTCGGCGCCCCGGGCGCGGGCGGCCAGCCGGGCCTCTACCAGCGAGCAGAACGTGGCGTGACCGGCGGCCAGGTCCAGCGACACCAAGGCGATGCGCAGGCGCGACTCGACGCGGGTGCACCCCTGACCCAGGGTGTCGACGACGTACCGGGCGCCGACCGCCACATGCAGGATCGACTCCTCGGTGAAGAGCTGCAGGTCGACCGGGCCGACCAGCGGGATCGTCCACGGATCGGCAGCGGTCCCGGTGCCAGAGACATCTGTCGTCGCCTTGGTCGCGTCGCTGACGAGATCGCGCAGCGGCTGCAGGGCGGCGACCACCGCCTCAGGGTGGTCGGCGAGCAGGACCCGCCAGTACTCCCGGACAGCGCCCAGCGGGTCGGACACCAGCCGCGCGACGGGAGTCGTCGGGACCGCTGGATGGCCCGGGGGCGCAGTCAGCCCGAGCAGGACCCGCAGCGCTGTGGCCAGGTCGGCGCCGAGGCGACCGAGCAGGTGATCGAGGACGTCGCCCACGGCCGCGCCGATAGCGTCGGCGAGCGCGTCAGGGTTCGTGAGATCGAGGGTGTCGTAGTGGTGCGTGCCGATGTCGACGACGTCGGCAGCGAGCACGAACGCCGGCCGCCGCGCAGCGTCCAGTCCGAAGCCGACGCGCACGGCACGGCACGCCGGATCACCGGTGAGCAGAGCCGGGCCACCGCTGGCGTGTCCGGCGACCGCCGAGAGCTCGATCCGCGGCAGCGCCGTCGCCGATCCCGTTGCCAGGTCGAGGGTGACCAGGTCGACCACGGCCTGCACGCGGACGTCGGCGTTGACGGCGACGGTCGCGGCGAGGCGCGGTGTCACGCGCGGGTGTCCGCTCGGGGCCGGCGCGACGGCGACGCTGAGCTCGACGTCGGCGCCGCCGATCGGGAGGTGCACGACGTCGCCGACGACGTTCGCCCCAGTCCCCGCCAGGTCGGCAAGCGCCGTCAGCCAGGCGCCCCGGGCGCTCGCGTCATTGACGATGCTCTCGAACCAGCCGGCGAGCGCCTGGACGCCGGACTGCGCGAGGGCCTGCAGCGGAAACGGCGGGATGGCTGCTCCGTCGCCCAGGCCGATCAGCTCGGCCAGTGCGCTCAACGGCCCAGACCCCAGCGCGTCGGCCTGCGCTTTGACGAGCCCGAGCACGAGCTGGAGGACCGAGTCGGAGAGCTGGTCGGCGTCGGTCAACGAGAGCGACAGGTCGCTCGGGTGCGTCGCCCCCGGCAGCTGCAACGCGCGCAGCGCCAGTGAGATCTGAGGCGGGGCATCGCCTGCCGTCGGGACGCGGAGGTCGACCGCGATCCCTGCGAGGTGTGCTTCGCCGGGCGCCGGCGCCCCCGCGTCCACCGTGATGTCCGCGCTCAGGTGGACCGCTGCGCCCGGCTGGCCGAGCAGGATCGGCGAGGCGACGCTGTGCCCCCGCCGGGCGGCACGGAACACCGGGACGTAGGCCCGGGCTGACGCCGTGGGCGCCGACGTGCTCGTGATGGATGCCCCCACACCGATCCCGACATACTCCGGTTGCACATCGAACACGGCGAAGAGCCTGAGGTCCGGGGCTGCGTGCTCGAGAATCGGCAGCCAGACCAGACCCCCGGCGTCGCTGCTGCGCTCCGCGCCACCGAGCACCGTGTCGACAAAGCTCACGAGCGCGTCACGTTGCGTGTCGTCGGCGAGGATGGTCTTGAGGTGGTCGCCCGGGCTGGAGAGCCAGCCGTCCTCGAACTCGCCGTCGCCCCGCACGAGACCGAGGGCCGTGGCGAGGTCGCCGATCAAGCCGAGATCAGAGCCGGTCAGCGTCATGGCGGCGTACCCCTGTTCAGCGAACGACGCGGTCGAAGGTGTGGCGGGCCATCGTCTGCACACGCAAGCCGTTGGGCGACGCCGTGACGGCAACGGGCACGAGCGGGGCACGATCGACGTCCTCGCCGGTCGCGCCCGCCAGGCCGGTCGTCACGGAAAGCATGATCTGCCAGGCGAATCCCGTGAGCGCCTCACCCCAGATCTCGACGACCGCAGCCGGGCCGCGCGGGCGTTCCTCGGTGACCGCGAGCATGCCGGCCGGGCGCGAGTCATCACCCACCGCGAAGCCGACCTCGATCTCGGCCCCGGGGGTCTGGTCACAGGAGACGGGGATGATGACCACGACGATTCCTCGGTCGAGGCGGACCTGCACCTTGGCGACGATCACGAGCAGCTCGCTGCCGCCCAGGGTCCACACCACCGTGTCGGATCGGGTGCCCGCCGGAATGCCGGCGGCCGACGCCGCGGCCACGCTCACGAGTCGTTGCAGCTCATCGGGGTTCAGGTCGACCTCGGGCCCGACGGTGCCGGCAGGCAGCGGATCTGCGGGAAGCAGGCCCGGGCACCGCGCTCTGACCACCTCCAGGAGCCTGACGCACTCGGCGCCGAGATCGTCCCGGGCGCCCAGCAGCTCACGGACGCTTCGGCGCAGGGCCGGGCCGACGAGCGGCCTTCCCGCCCCGGCACTGCCTGTGGTCAAGACAGTCCGTCTTGGGAGCTACGGCGTGAGCTGATCGCCGCGCGAACGGCGACCTTGGTGATGTTCCAGGCCTCGACCGTGAGAATGATGACGGGAATGAGCAGCCATGGGTTTTCTTCGAAGAACATCTCGAGCCCCGATCGGTCGGTGTACAACTGTGCAGGCACACATCCGGGCAACGCTTCAAAGACAGAGAACTTCAACGACAGAGAACGTCAACGAAACAGGGAGCTTCAACGAAAGAGAATCGGCAACAATCGTCGCTGATTCAGGAGCGATATATTACTGCCAGCCAGACGGTGGAGCGCAAGACCCGGATACGACTCACCCGAAGTTTCACAGCGGTGAGACCTCTTGGATCCAGGCAGGTCCCTCGCGTGAAACCCGCACAGCCCTCGCGTGACAACCCTGGAGGACCAGATGGACCAGGCATCGTCGGCACCACCGGTATCGTCAGCGCCCGACCCGGCCGTACTGGTCGCCACCCGCCGGCGACTGCACGGCATCGGTGAGTGCCTCATGGCAGGACCCCAGCGCCTGGCCGGCGGCCGGTTCACGTTGCGGGTGACGCCCGGGGGCTTCGCCACGACCGGCGCGCCGGCCCTGCGGCTGGACGGGACCGATCTCGTGGTGGACGAGAACAAGCGGGTGGCCGTCACCGGGACCTTCTCCGAGCTGGCCGACGCGTTGGGGGTCGACTTCGGCCCCCCGCCGGATGCCTACCCGGACGGCAGCCAGACAGGCCCGGACGACGACACCTCACTGGACGCCGCTGCGACCCGGTTCATCGCGCACTGGTACCTCATGTCCGATGCGGCGCTTCGGGTGATGGCACCACGGCAGACACCGATCCTGTGGCCCGAGCACTTCGACGTCGCCATCCTGCTGGACGACACCTCCTATGGCACCTCGCCCGGCGACGCTTTCCATGCCGAGCCATACGCCTATGTGAGCAGCGACAAGCACGGCGACTCGGACTTCTGGAACGCGCCGTTCGGGGCGATCCGCAGCCATGCGCAGATGCACAGCGTCGACGACCTGGTGGTCTTCTGGAGTGCTGCTCGAGGCTCGCTCATATCGCACGCCTGAGGCGCACCCTCTCACCGGGTCCCGGACAGCACGAAGTGGCCCCGGACCTCACCTAGTCCGTTCGGCCCAAACCCTGCGCTGTTCGCCCCCCTGCGAAGACAAGCTGCCTCAGGGTGCGGGAGCCGACTGCCAGCATCGAGGAAAGCGGCCCAGGCAGCGCGAGGCGGGGTTTCATCAGGTCACCCAGCCCCAGGACACCCGCACGGACATACCCCTGAGGATGTAGCGCCACCGCGGCCGGGACTTCTTGAGGTGGTGTCGATGAGACGTGTGGGAACGGTTGTCGCCCTTGTCTGCGCGCTGGGAGCGATCTCGCTCGCACCCGCCCCCGCGTACGCAGCGCCGACCGTCCCCACGGTTGCTCTCGCCGGCACGCTGATGAAGCTGGCCGATCAGCAGGGATCGCAGGACGCAGCCGTCCGAACAGCAGACAACGAGCTGGTACCGGTGGAGGCCACCGCTCTCACACGCCTCAGGTCCGGTTCTGCCATCACGTTGACGGTCGTCCCGCCGGCCACCGTGCGCACCGTCGCGGCGAGTGGCGGCACGCTGACCGTACGCGGCCCGAACGGGAGGACGACCTCAACGCGGTTGAACCCCCAGGACCTCGCCGCGGCCAGCGACGGCACCCCTGAAGCAGCGTCATCCGACCTCGGCAAGGCCACTGTTGCGTCAGCCGCCTCAACCGGCCAGCCGCTCGCCGTGAGCGCGGTGATCTCCGCCGCCGACCCGGCGGGGACCTACACGCCGGCGACCCGGCGGCTGTTCGTGGCAGTCGTCACGCCCAAGGGCTGGTCCCCCGCCAACGCGGTGACCGAGGCGCAGATCAACACCCAGGTGACCAACACCTCCGGCTACTGGTCCACCGTCAGTGCTGGCGGCGTGAAGATGAGCGTCGCCACGATCACCGCGCCGTACACCTCCGCCTACACCTGCGGCAGCCCATGGAGCTTGTGGAGCGAGGCCACCACCAGGACCGGATTCACCTCCGCGCAGAACACCAGCCTCGTCGTGGAGCTGCCCCCTGGCGCCAGCGGCTGCGGCTACGGCCTCGGCACAGTTGGCGCGAACGTGAACGACGACGGCATGCTGTACGTCAGCGACAAGGTGTTCCCCGTGCTGGCTCACGAGCTGGGTCACAACATGTCGCTGATGCACGCCAACACCCTGGAGTGCCCCTCGGCCTCCGACTCGGCGTACAACGGCACCGGCTGGACGGGCAGCGGCTGCCAGGAGGTGTCCTACGACGACGGCACCGACGTGATGGCGGCGTCCCGGCCGGACTACGCGCCGTTCCTCTCGTCGCCGCAGTCGTTGCGCACCGGCATCCTGCCGGGGTCCGCCGCGACCATGGTCTCCGCCGCCGGCACCAGCGCCGTGACGCTGAACGCCCTCGGTACCGGAAGTGGCGTCCGTGCCGCTGAGGTCGTGGATCCCAGCACCGACGTCACCTACTACGTGGAGTACCGCGTGGCGACACTTCCGGACACGGCCGACATCCGTGGTCACGCCGTCGGCGTGCGCGTGCTGCGCTTCAACCCCGCAGACGGGACCACCGTCCGGCTCGACCCGACCCCGACCGCCACGCCGACCACCGACAAGGACGGCACGCTTCACCCGGGCGGCACCTTCACCTCCTACAGCGGCGCCGTCCACATCACGACGGTCTCCACGACGCCCATCGCTGCCACGATCTCGATCACCAGGCCAGGTCAGGTCATCCCGATGGCGGCCTCAGGGTTCACCGGCAGCTCACCGACCCGGGTGCTGGACACCCGGGCGGGCATCGGCGCCCCCACCGCCAAGCTCGGCGCGGATGCCACCCTGACCCTGGCCCTGCCCGACCTGCCCGACGGAGCCACCGCCGTCGCCCTGAACGTCACCGCCACAGGCCCCACCGCGGCCGGCTACCTGACCGTCTACCCCGGCGACGCGACCCGGCCCACCGCCTCCAACCTCAACTTCGTCGCAGGACAGACGATCCCCAACCTGGTCCTGGTCCCCGTCGGCCCCGGCAACACCGTGACCTTCTACAACGCCGCGGGCACCGTCAACGTCATCGCCGACCTCGTCGGCTCGTACGCCCCGTAGCATCGCCGGCTGCTGACTCCCGGCATCCAACCGCAGGCTTCACGGCCGCGGGTCTTCCGGGCGCCGCAACTGGACCAGGGACCCCTCGACGACAGGGCCGGGCTGGGGTCGCAGCTCGGGGACGGGCCGGTCGACAGCCGGGACCCGGCCCCTGACCGCGATCGACCACACATCACGGCCGGCCGGATCGGCGGCATCAGTGCCCCTGGTGACCGCAAGAGCGACAAGCGCCCCAGGCAGCAGGAGCAGCGCAACCGCACCCGGCAACAGGCTGAAACCAAGCGGGTACTGGCTGCTCGCATCCTGCCAGGTGAGCACCGAAAGCAGCATGGCCCAGAGCAGCACCTGACCCTTTTCCGCGGCACAGACGGGGCCAAGGATCCGGTGGGGCTGGTCCGGGCACTGACCGAGAAGCCGGCGCATCCGCTGCCGGACCACGGCCGCGCCGAGAGCCCCGAACCCGAGCCCGACCAGGAGAACCGGCACCGGGACGGACCGGTGCCCGACGATCGGAGGAACCGCCGACAGAGCCAGCGTGAACCCCAACAACAGCACCACCCAGGCCAGCGCCGACCGCGCCGACGCCCTCGCCACCGGAACGTCCCAGGCCAGGAGGGTGCCTTCGACAAGCGGTTCTCCGGCCAAGGGCATGACGTGCTTGAGCCGGGCATCTCTGCGCCGGCGTCCCGGCCGGATCAACATCGGTGCCAGGACCAGGACGTTGAACAACCAGAAAAGCAGGCCCCCCGTCCCGAACGTCCACGGTCGCAAGAAGAGAAGGAGGAGCGGAATCAGCACCACATTGGACATGTCATGGCGCAACGGGTACCAGAGGCCGTCGATGTCGTCCAGCGCCCAGGACCGGTACCTCACCGGGATACGGCGGTCGAGAATGCGGTAGAGGAGCCAGGTGTGCAGGGGTGGGTGCTCCCGCCAGCGCGTCGCCCAGCCACCGCGCAACAGGTCGAACGCGGGATGTCCCCCCAGGCGCCGCGCGTCCGGCCCGGCGAGGTCGACCACGAGATCGACCAGCTCCTCACCCCGTGAAGCCCGCCACCGGCGGGGGTAGGCATGCATCCAGAGCTGGATGCTCCGCTCGATCCGCCGGTCCGCGACAGCGCCTGCGCGGCCCGCCGGCGAAGCGGCTGGTGTCGGCATCAGGCACCGGCGAACGCGAGACTGGAGCCGAGAACCGAGCCGGCCCGGTGGGTCAGGGCCCGAAGGCGTGCGGTCTCCCCGACGACAGCAGCCGACCCGTCGTCGGTCAGCCGGTAGTAGCGGCGCAGCCGGCCGTCGACGACCTCGTCGCCGCCCGCCTCGACCAGCCCGGCGTCGACCATCCGGTCGAGCAGACCGTAGAGCGTGCCCGGGCCGAGTTTCGTTGCACCGTTGGACAGCTCGAGCACCGCGCCGACGATGCCGTACCCGTGCCGTGGCTGTTCGACCAGCGAAAGGAGCACGAGGTAAGCCCGTTCCGTCACCCTGAAGTTCATGACCGATATATGTCCCCCGACGATGTATGTCGTCAAGCTTCGGATCATGGCCAGCGACTCGCCGCGTAGCCGGATACAGAACGCCGCGGGTATGCGGGGGCCTTCGTGGTGGCGAGCTTTCACACCTGCCAATCACGGGCGGAACTGCCGGAGGCGGCGACTACGCTTCCCCCATGACAGGACCCCGCTGCTGCACGAAGCACGTTGACGGCCATGGTCGCTGACGTCATCGTCGTGGGCGCAGGCCTGGCCGGGCTGCGCTGCGCCATCCGGCTGACCGAGCTGGGCCGCGAGGTCATCGTTGTCGAGGCCGCGGACAGCGTCGGCGGCCGGGTGCGTACCGACGTGGTCGACGGCTTCCGCTGCGACCGCGGCTTCCAGGTGCTCAACCCGGCCTACCCGGCCGTCCGTCGCTGGGTCGACCTCGACGCGCTGGCGCTCCAGTCCTTCGGCGCGGGGGTCATGGTCAGGAGGGACGACGGCCTGCAGATCGTCGCCGACCCGGTCCGCGAGCGTGGCCTGCTCCCCCAGACGCTGCGCAGCGGCTACCTGCGACCCGGTGAGCTCGCCGGCCTCAGCCGCTGGGCAGGGAAGGTGCTCGTCGACCCGCGAGGGGTGATGCGCCAGCCGGACACGACACTGGCGGAGTCGCTGGATGCGGCCGGGATCGTCGGTCGACTGCGCCGTGAGGTCATCGAGCCCTTTCTGGCCGGGGTGCTCGTCGACAGCCACGGGACGTCGTCGGCGAACTTCGCCAGGCTGCTCGTGCGGATGTTCGCCCTGGGCCGCCCGGGCCTGCCCCGGCAGGGGATGGGTGCCCTTCCCGCGCAGCTGGCGGCGCGGCTGGCACGGGTTCGGCTGGGGATGCCGGTCGACGCGGTGGCCCCCGATGGCCGGCGTGGGGTGAGCGTGGTTGCGGGCGGGTCGACCTTGCGGGCCCGTGCCGTTGTCGTGGCGACGGACCCGCTGACCGCAGCGCGGCTCACGCCCCTGCCCGAACCGGCCATGAAAGGGCTCGTGACCTGGTGGTTCGAGGCGGCGGAGGCTCCCTCCGCGCTCCCGCTCATCGCCGTGGACGGCCGGCGATCTGGCCCCAGCGCGCCCGGCCCGGTGTGGAACACCGCGGTCGTCACCGCCGCAGCCCCTTCCTACGCCCCGTCGGGGCGCCACCTGGTCGAGGCCACCTGCCTGCTCGATCGACCCGATGGCGACGCGACCGAGGCCGAGGTGCTGCGACACGTCGGGCAGATCTTCGGCTGCAGCACGGCAGGGTGGCGGACCGTTGTCCGGCACCGGATTCCCCGTGCCCTGCCGGCAGTGCCCCCACCGCTGCGTCCCCGCTCGGCGGTGTCCCTGGGCGATGGGGTGTTCGTCTGTGGCGACCACCGCGACACGGCCTCGATCCAGGGCGCCCTCGTCTCCGGCAACCGCACGGCCCAGGCCGTGCACGCAGCTCTGGCCTGACAGAACACCCCACCTCATCCCGGAGGTCCCTCCTGGGGCCCAGGATCACCAAGATCTTGGCAGGCTCGCGGTATCCCCTCGAGAATTGCCTGGTCACAACCCTTGCACTTCCTGCTTCCAGTCCTAATAATCGTCTGAACCTCACCCGTCAGTGGCGAGGCCCTCGCCGTGACGCCAAATCTCGCCGCCACGGCCGGACGGTCAACCCTGTGGAGCCTGCGGCGAGAGTGGACCAACCAGGTTGTCCGGGTGCACGGGGTCTTGTGCATCCTTGGGGTGAAGCCGTCGCCGTCGTTGCTGACGATGCGGCCGGGAAGCGGTTCCGAACCCGACAGGTCATGTTCACAGGCGTCCGCCTGGGGGTTCACCCTGACCGTTTCACGTCCGAAATCTTCCCGACCGGCTGCCCGCCTGCTGGTGGCGCTGACGTTGGTGCTCGGCCTGTGCGGCGGTGCTGCCGCCACCGGCGCACCCCCGGCGCAGGCCACGGTGTCAGCAGGTGTCTCGACCTCCGTGTCGACCCGGGCCCTGACCTATACGGCTTCCAAGAAAGGCGCGCCCTACCAGTACGGGAGCGCCGGCCCTTCCCGGTTCGACTGCTCGGGGCTCACGAAGTGGGCGTACGCGCGTGCCGGCAGAACCCTCCCGCGGACCGTCGCCCAGCAGTATGCGGCCACGATCCGGGTGTCGAGGGCGAGCGCCCGGCCGGGCGACCTGGTCTTCTTCATGAGTGGCGGCAGGCCGTATCACGTGGGCGTGCGAGGCAGCGCCGGCCACGTCTGGCACTGCCCGAAGACCGGGGACCACGTCAAGCTCTCCACCATCTGGACGTCCGCGGTCGCCTACGGTCGGGTTCGCTGACCTCAGGGTGAAGGCAGGCTGGCAGTACAGCCTCGGGGATATTGCGCTTCCTCCGCCCGTGTGCAACGTTCGGCCCTATGGACCGGTTGAGCTCCCTGGATGCCTGGTTTCTCGAGCTCGAGCGCGAGGTCCAGCAGCTGCACGTGGGCACCGCCCTCCTGTTCGACGGTCCGCCGCCGTCGCTGGCTCAGCTGACGGCCGCCATCGAGTCCCGGCTCGACCTCCTGCCCCGGTACCGGCAGCGGGTACGCCGGGTTCCCCTGGAGCTGGGACGCCCCGTCTGGGCCGACGACCCGGGATTCTGGATCGGCGACCACGTGCGACATGTCACGGTGCCGCCACCCGGCACGGAGGTGAGGTTCCGCGACCTGGCCGCCACCATCATGTCCGAGCACCTGGACCTGTCCCGCCCCTTGTGGCAGACGTGGCTGGTCGACGGCCTCGAGGGCGATCGATGGGCCCTGGTCAACAAGACGCACCACGCGATGATCGACGGCATCACGGGCGCCGACATCCTCGGCGTGCTCCTGGACAGCGATCCCGACCCCGAACCGCATGTGCCTGCGGGCTGGTCCCCGGGGCCCGACCCTTCAGCAGTCCGGCTGGCCGCTTCCGCGGTGGGCGACCTGGCCCGCGCCCCGCTGGAGGTCGGGCACGTGCTCACCCAGGCCTTCGGTGCGCCGCTGCGGTTCACCCGGCAGGTCGCAACCGAGCTCTACGGGCTCGTCCAGGCCGGGGAGAAGGTGATCCGGCCGGAGTCCGTCCTGGACGGCCCGATCGGGGCCCGGCGCCGCTGGGGCTGGGCGCGCGCCGACCTCGACGAGATCAAGGCCGTGAAGAACTCCCTGGGCGGCACGGTCAACGATGTGATCCTCGCCGCGATCACCGGCGGCTTCCGGACCTTCCTGGAGGCTCGGGGAGAGACGGTCGACGGGCAGACGGTGCGCAGCATGGTCCCCGTCTCGATGCGCGCCCCGCAGGAGCACGGCATACGAGGCAACCAGGTGTCTGCCGTGTTCGCCGACCTTCCCGTGGGCGTCGTGGACCCTGCAGAACGCCTCGCGGCCGTGACCCGCCAGCTCTCCTCGCTCAAGAGCAGCGGCATGGCCGTCGGCGTCGACAGCATGTTCGCGGCCGCCAACCTTGTGCCCGGGACCCTGTTCGCCCTCGGCGCCCGGGTGGCGGCGCGGGTGCCACAACGGGCCTTCAGCACCGTAACCACCAACGTGCCGGGGCCGCGGGTGCCCATGTACCTGCTCGGCCACCGGATGACAGAGCTGTTCCCCTACATCCCGATCGGTCTCGACCTCCGGATCACCATCGGGATCGCCTCGTATGACGGGCGCCTCACCTGTGGGGTGACCGGCGACTACGAGGCCGTTCCCGACCTTCAGGTGCTGTGCGACGGTATCGAGGCGGCCACCGAAGAGCTTGTCGCCCTGGTGAGGTAGAACGAGCCGGTCGGGCTGGTGAGGCAGCCCGGCGCGCCCAGGAGGCGCACAGGAGGAGGCACGTAGGAGGAGGTCAGATGCGCCGGCTGTCCGGGCTGGCCGCGTAGGCCGCGGCAATCCCGTCGGTCTCCAGCCAGTCCAGGATGTGGCCGATCGTCCAGTCCGGCACCTCGAGCTGCGGCACGTGGCCAACCCCCTCGGCGACCTCGAATCGCCACGTCGGGTTCGCCGCCGCCGCGGCGCGTGCTGAGGCGATCGGGATCAGCCTGTCCTTGTCACCGTGCAGCAGCAGCACGGGCACGGTGATCTTCTTCAGAATCGCCGCGTGCTGCCTGCGCCGGGCAAGAACCCACATCAGTGAACGTGCGGCCACGAGGAGCTCGGAGTCGACGTCGGGGTACTCATAGCGTTCCCGGGCGAGCTCCAGGTGATGCTCGACGACGTGCTGCGGCACCCTGGAGGTGTCGGCGCAGCAGAGCCGCATCACGGCCAGCGCCTGCTGCTCGGCCGAGTGGGCCGAGCGCCGCCGGGCGACCACGCTGCGTCCGACAGCGGGCAGGGAGTACAGCCCGAACATGGCAGCCACCATCGGGTCGGGCCGCGCGCCCAGCCCGATCGGCAGGGCGGGGTCGATCAGCACCAGCCCGGCGACCGTGTCGGGATGCGCCGCGGTCTGCAGGACCGAGATCAGCCCGCCCATCGAGTTCCCCACCAGGATGACCGGATCCGGGGACATCTCGGTCAGGAACCGGTGGACGAGCTGCTGGTTGGCGTTCACCGAGCTCGAGCGGCCCTCACCGCGGGTCCGGCCGAACCCGGACAGGTCGAGCGCCAGCACGCGGCAGGTCTGCGCCAGCGTCGGGGCAACCGCCGCCCAGTTGACCAGGGAGCCGCCCAGCCCGTGGACACAGACCAGCTGGGGGCCGTTGGCCGGGCCCCCATAGTCGACGTAGTGAACAGGACCATCAAGGTCAACCCACAGGGATGGTGGCATCCCGGGCTGCTGTTCCGACCTCTCAGCGGTCATGATGCTCCTCCTTGACCCTCCGGGCGCAGACGACCGGACAGCCGTCCACCGAACAGGTCAGAGCGCCTCCGGCCTTCCGGCCGTCGTCATCCGAGTCCATCCATCCCATTCTGGTGTTGCCTACCAACAATGGTCACCACTACGGATCAGAATGACAAGACGATTACCAGTGAGTAACTTATCAGCCGGGGCGCTGGCGACGGCGACGGAATCTGACTGGCAACGTCAGCCGGCGAAGTATAGCGACCCTTCGGGACCTTGGTCCCTTTGCCGCGCCGCAGCGCGAGCAGGATGCTGGAAGCAGGACAACCCCATAGCGCATCACAGACAGCCCCGGCGAGGTGTGGGATGGATAACTTCAGCGTGCGGCCCTGCTACGTGCCGGGCCTTGAGGAGAACCTGACAGACGACGTCTTCGTCCATGCCGAGCAGGCGCCCGAGCAGGTGGGTTTCTCGCGGCGGGTGGACGGCCGCTGGGTTCCGGTGACCTACCGGGAGGTCGCAGAGCAGGTCACCGGGCTGGCAGCCGGGCTGATCGACTCCGGCATCCAGGCGGGTGACCGCGTCGCCTTGCTCTCCTGCACCCGGTTCGAGTGGATGCTGTGCGACTTCGCGATCTGGACCGCCGGTGGCATCACGGTCCCCGTCTACGAGACCTCCTCGGCTGAGCAGCTCGACTGGATCCTCACCGACTCGGGGGCGGTCGCAGCGCTGGTCGAGACCGACGACAACGCGACGATGGTGGCCGAGCTGATGCCCCGGCTTCCCGAGCTGCGCGACGTGTGGGTCATCGACTCCGGGGGCCTCGACGAGCTCGTTGCCGCGGGGCGCGAGGTCGCCGTGGAGACCGTGCTGAAACGCCGCCGCGAGGTGACCAGCGACCTGGTGGCCACCATCATCTACACCTCCGGGACCACGGGAAGGCCCAAGGGCTGCGCGATCACGCACGCCAGCCTGCTGGCCTATGTCCGTAACGTCTGCGCGGCCGAAGGCGTCACCGAGCGTGTCTTCAACGAGCAGACCCGGACCCTGCTCTTCCTGCCGCTCGCCCACATCCTGGCCCGGTCCATCCAGCTCGCCGCGGTGCACAACCGGGTGCACCTCGCGCACACCGGCGACATCAAGAACGTCGTCCCGCTGCTGGTCGAGTTCCGGCCGACGACGGTGCTCTCGGTGCCGCGGGTGTTCGAGCGGGTCTACAACACCGCCAAGCACAAGGCTGAGGCCGAGGGCAAGGGACGAGTCTTCGAGATGGCTGACGCCACGGCGATGGCGTACAGCGAGTCCCTGGACACCGGCGGCCCCGGGCTCATGCTCAGGCTGCGGCACGCGTTCTTCGACCGGCTCGTCTACGGCAAGCTCCGCGCCGCCCTCGGCGGCGACGTGCGCTGGGCGGTCAGCGGCGGGGCACCACTGGGCGCCCGGCTCGGGCATTTCTTCCGCGGCATCGGGCTCACCGTCCTCGAGGGCTACGGGCTCACCGAGACGTGCGCGGCGATGACCCTGAGCCTGCCCGCCCGGCAGCGCATCGGCTCGGTGGGGCCCCCGATCCCCGGCTGCACCCTCCGGATCGCCGACGACGGCGAGGTGCTGTGCAAGGGTGGCAACGTCTTCGGAGGCTACTGGCACAACGACGACGCGACCCGCGAGGCCTTCGACGAGGACGGCTGGTTCCACAGCGGCGACCTCGGCGAGCTCGACGACGACGGCTACCTCACGATCACCGGCCGCAAGAAGGACCTCATCGTCACCTCCTCGGGCAAGAACGTGGCACCGACGCTGCTGGAGGACAGGCTGCGGGCCCACTGGCTGGTCAGTCAGTGCGTCGTGGTCGGCGACGCACGCCCGTTCATCGGTGCCCTGGTCACCATCGACGCCGATGCCTTCACGCCCTGGAAGGAGAAGGCCGGCAAGCCGGCCGCTGCCAGCGTGGCCGACCTGCGCGAGGACCCGGACCTGCTGGCCGCCGTTCAGTCGGCAGTGGACGACGCGAACAAGGCGGTCTCGGCCGCGGAGGCGATCAAGACGTTCCGGGTGCTGACCACCGACTTCACCGTGGATGGCGAGGAGCTCACCCCGACCCTGAAGGTCAAGCGCCACATCGTCCTCAAGACCTGCGGTGACGACGTGGAGGCGCTCTACGGCCGCTAGCCTCCTGACGCAGCCAGCGCCCGGTGGTTCTGCCTCGCCGGCGTGCCCGCCAGGTGCAGCTAGCGGCCGGACTCCGGCAACCCGTCCCGCACCGCGACCGCGAGTCCCGGAGCCAGCGGCAGCAGGGGTAGCAGAGTCGCCTGGAACGCGTGGTAGAGGTCCGGCTTGCCCGGCCACACCTCCCGGCTCGGCTCGTTGGCCGCGTTGAGCTCGTGGTGCCACGACCCCCGCTCGCGGTCGAGCAGGTACTCGGCCGCATAGTCCCACCAGCGGGCATAGTCCCGGGCGTATCGCGCGTCGCCCGTCGCCTGGTGCAGCGCGGCGGCGGCGCCGATCGCCTCCGCGA
>DASVKO010000177.1:0-11219 GCA_036385355.1 Dermatophilaceae bacterium | reverse complement strand
ATGCGCCGGCTCATCGAGTCCGGGGCGTTGCGCGGCGACCGGTTCCTGCAGATCGGGCTGCGTGGCTACTGGCCACCGCCGCAGACCCTGGACTGGATGGCCGGCCAGGGCATGCGCTCCTACGAGATGACCGAGATCGGCCGCCGTGGGCTGCAGGAGTGCCTGACCGAGGCCTTCGCCATCGCGACGGACGACTGCGAGGGCGTGTTCCTCTCCGTCGACATCGACGTCTGCGACCCCGGGCACGCGCCGGGCACCGGCACCCCGGAGCCGGGTGGTCTGTCCGCTCGTGAGCTGCTCGACTCGGTGCGACGGATCTGCCTCGAGCTGCCGGTCGTGGGGGTCGACGTCGTCGAGGTCAGCCCGCCGTATGACCATGCTGACATCACCGCCGCCCTGGCAAACCGGGTGGTCCTGGAAGCGCTTTCAGCAATCGCCCGCCGACGGCAGGACGAGCGCGACGGGACGACCTGGGACCCCGCCGGGCCACTGCTGGACGGTCGCTGACCCGGGACCGCCTCGGCAGCCCGGCTGAGTCCCAGCACGCGCGCCCGGGCTGAGCACAGACAGGGACCCCGGCTGAGCCCATCAGGGAGCCCGGCTGAGCACACACTGGCACGAACCCGGCATCGGCCCTTCGGTCAGATCTTGGTCAACCTCCGGCGCTCTGGCCCGTTCTCGTGCTGGAATTCACCTATGAGGACCGATCGGCTGAAGACGCTGCACACCGTCCTTGAGGAGACCGAAGGTCGCCTTCAGGTGGAGGAAAGCGCCGGGGCCGCAGTCTGGCCGTCCGGGTTCGGCGCCCTGGACGCTGCGCTGACCGGGGGGTTCCGCTCGGGTGAGCTGGCGCTTCTGGGCGCACGGCCGGGGCTGGGCAAGACCACGTTCGCGCTGCAGGTGGCCCGCAACCTCGTGGCAGCCAACTACAGCGTGGTCTATTTCTCGTTTGAGCACGACAACCACAATCTGCTGGAGCGGCTGATCATCATGGAGGCCGCTGAGATCGCCGGTTCCCTGGCGGTCCGGCTGCCCGCGGTCCGGCGGGCTTTCGAGGCCCCCCAGAGCTCGGACCGGATGATGGAAGGACGACTGGCCGGCACTGAGGGCGGGGTCGAGGCCATCCAGGCGCTGCAGAAGTACTGCGAGCGGCTCCACCTGCACCGTTCCAGCGGGGCAGAGACCAACGTCGAGGCCATGAGAGTGGTCATCGAGAACATCCGGGAGCGCACCGGGATGACGCCTTTCGTCGTCGTCGACTACCTGCAGAAGGTCCATGCGGCCGCGCCGTCGCCGGATGGCCGCCAGTCGGATCACCTGTCCGAGGACGACCGGATCACCGAGGTCGTTGAGGGTCTCAAGGACATGGCGCTGGACCTGACGGTGCCGGTCCTCGCCCTCGTCGCCGTCGACAAGAGCGGCCTGGCCGCCGCCACCAGGACGCGGACCCAGGACCTGCGCGGATCATCTGCCCTCGCCCACGAGGCCGATATCGTGCTCATCCTCAACAACAAGTTCGACGTGGTCGCCCGGCATCACCTGATGTACAACTCGGCCAATGCCGAGCAGTTCCACCACTGGGTGGTCCTGAGTATCGAGAAGAACCGCAACGGCGTGGACAACGTCGACCTCGAGTTCCACAAGCGCTTCGAGCACAGCAGGTTCGACACCGACGGCGGACGCGTCGAGGAGGAGCTGATCGACGATCGGATCTTCGTGGACTAGGCCGGGTCCGGATCCCGGGGCGGTCACGCGACACCGGCAGCCAGTGGTGACGGACAATGGGACAGTGACCTCACCTCGCAGCATCGCCATCCTGGGATCGACAGGGTCGATCGGAACCCAGGCCATCGAGGTCGTATCGGGCAGGCCCAGGCGGTTCCGGGTGACCGCGATCAGTGCCGGCGGCGGCAACCTCGACGTGCTGGCCCGTCAGGCTGTCGCGCTCGGAGTCCAGGCTGTCGGCGTCGCCCGCGGGGAGCACGACGCCGTCGCAGCCGCCATCCACCGGGTGGCCGAGGAGGCCGGCCAGCGGGGGTTCGCACCGGACATCCTGGTGGGGGAGCAGGCCAGCACCGAGCTCGCAGGGAGCGGGGCCGATGTGGTTCTCAACGGCATCACCGGCTCGATCGGGCTGCGTCCCACCCTGGCGGCGCTCCACTGCGGCAGCACCCTGGCCCTGGCCAACAAGGAGTCCCTCATCGTCGGCGGCTCGCTGGTCACCGCCGCGGCCCGCCCCGGTCAGCTCGTCCCGGTGGACAGTGAGCACAGTGCCATCGCCCAGTGTCTGCGCGGCGGGTCGGCCGGTGAGGTGCGCAGGCTCGTGGTCACCGCCAGCGGCGGACCGTTCCGGGGCTGGAGCCGGGCACAGCTCGAGGACGTCACTCCCGCGCAGGCGCTGGCTCACCCAACCTGGGCCATGGGGCCGGTGATCACCACCAACTCCGCGACGCTGGTCAACAAGGGACTGGAGGTCATCGAGGCCCACCTGCTCTTCGACATCCCGTTCGACCGGATCGACGTCGTCGTCCACCCCCAGTCCTTCGTCCACTCCATGGTGGAGTTCACCGACGGATCCACCCTTGCCCAGGTCTCCCCCCCGAGCATGTTGATCCCCATCGCCCTGGGCCTGGCCTGGCCCGACCGGGTTCCTGACGCGGGTCCGTCCGTCGACTGGACGAAAGCCGCCACCTGGGAGTTCCTCCCGCTCGATGAGGACGCCTTCCCCGCGGTTGCCCTCGCCAGAGAGGTCGGCGCGGCCGGCTTGTGCTTCCCTGCGGTGTTCAACGCGGCGAACGAGGAGTGCGTGGGGGCGTTCCTGGCGGGACGCACGCGGTTCGTCGACATCGTCGAGACCGTCCGGCGGGTCGTCGACGAGTGGAGCGCCCATCCTGAGAACGAATCGGGGACATTGGACGTTGATACCGTATTGAGCGCCGAGATCTGGGCGCGTAGACGTGCCCACGAGGTCCTGGGCCTTGCCGAAAGTGAGACGCTGGTTCTGTGATGTACTTCCTCGGCGTGCTGTTCATGGCCCTCGGTGTCAGTGTCTCCATCGCGCTGCACGAGGCCGGCCACCTCTACTGGGCCAAGAAGTTCGGCGTCAAGGTCACCCACTACATGGTCGGTTTCGGCCCCACCATCTGGTCGCGCACCCGTGGCGAGACGGAGTACGGCCTCAAGGCCGTGCCGCTCGGCGGGTTCATCCGGATGATCGGCATGTTCCCGCCCAAGCCCGGGGCCGACCCCTCGGTGCTGCGCGCGTCGAGCACCGGCCGTTTCTCCCAGCTGATGGACCAGGCCCGCGACGACTCGATGGAGCAGGTCAAGCCCGGCGACGAGGACCGGGTGTTCTACAAGCTCACCGCGCCCAGGAAGCTGGTCGTGATGCTCGGCGGTCCGGCCATGAACCTGTTCATCGCCGTGATCCTGCTGGGCGGCATCTTCACGCTCTATGGCATGGCCGAGCTCACCGGCCGCGTGAGCTCGGTGTCACAGTGCGTCCAGACCGTGCCGGCCAGCGGCACCGCGCCCGCGGCGTGCTCGCCGACGGACCCGAAAGCCCCGGCCAACGTGGCGGGCATCCGGCCGGGCGACCGGATCGTCTCCCTGGCCGGTCAGCCGGTCAGCAGCTGGGATGACGTTCGTGCCCTGGTCCGGCCCAACGGCGGCCATCGGATTCCCGTCGTCGTCGAGCGGGCCGGTAAGCGGGTGAGCCTGGTTGCGACGCCGATCCTCACTGAGGTGCCGCGGGCGGACGCCGAGGGCAACCTCGTCGTGGGGCCCGGCGGAAAGGCGCTCACCGACCGGGTGGGCTTCATGGGCTTCTCGCCGAGTGCAGAGATCGTCAAACAGCCGGTCACCGCAGTTCCGGCCCTGATCGGGGACCAGATCTCCCGTACCGCCGGGGTGGTGTTCAGGATCCCGGAGAAGATGGCCGGCATCGCCAAGGCAGCGTTCGGTGACGGTGCGCGGGACCCGAACGGCCCGATGTCCGTGGTCGGCGTGGGTCGGGTCGCCGGAGAGGTCGCCGACGGACAGCTCGCCGGGCTGGCCGGTGGCGGGGGCTCCGCCAAGTTCGTCATCCTGCTGAGCCTGATCGCCTCCCTCAACCTTGCGTTGTTCGTCTTCAACATGATCCCGCTGCTGCCGCTGGACGGCGGGCATGCCGCGGGCGCGTTGTGGGAGGGGTTCAAGCGTCAGGTGGCCAGGCTCCGCGGACGGCCCAACCCGGGCTACGTCGATGTCGCGAAGGCGCTTCCGGTGGCCTACGCCGTATCGGTCGCCCTGATCGGCATGTCGGTCCTGCTGATCTATGCCGATGTGGTGAACCCCATCAAGTTCGGCGGCTGATCGCCCTGCCTGCCCGACATCTCCCGGCACGTGAGCGCCGGGCCCTGACCGGTAGGGGATACTGACGCCATGTCGGTTTCTCTTGGTATGCCACCCCTGCCGCCCCCCGTTGTCTCAGCCCGGCGGAGGTCCCGCAAGATCACCGTGGGCAAGGTCGAGGTCGGCGGTGATGCCCCTGTCTCGGTGCAGTCGATGTGCACCACCCCGACGACCGACGTCAACGCGACGCTGCAGCAGATTGCCGAGCTCACCGCGACCGGGTGCGACATCGTGCGGGTGGCGTGCCCCACCCAGGACGACGCCGACGCCCTGGCAGAGATCGCGAAGAAGAGCCAGATCCCGGTCATCGCCGACATCCACTTCCAGCCCAAGTACGTCTTTGCCGCGATCGACGCCGGCTGCGCGGCGGTCCGGGTGAACCCGGGCAACATCCGCAGGTTCGACGACCAGGTCAGGCAGATCGCCCGGGAGGCCAAGGACGCCGGAGTCTCCCTGCGGATCGGCGTCAACGCAGGCTCGCTGGACCCTCGCATCATGGCCAAGTACGGCAAGGCGACTCCTGAGGCCCTGGTCGAGTCGGCCATCTGGGAGGCGAGCCTGTTCGAGGAGCATGACTTCCACGACTTCAAGATCTCGGTCAAGCACAACGACCCGGTCGTGATGATCAAGGCGTATGAGCAGCTTGCGGCCCGTGGCGACTGGCCTCTGCACCTCGGCGTGACCGAGGCCGGCCCCGCCTTCCAGGGGACGATCAAGTCCTCGGTGGCCTTCGGATCGCTGCTGGCCAAGGGAATCGGCGACACCATCCGGGTCTCGTTGTCGGCTCCACCGGTGGAGGAGGTCAAGGTCGGCATCCAGATCCTGCAGTCGCTGAACCTGCGCCCCCGCAAGCTGGAGATCGTCTCGTGTCCGTCCTGTGGGCGCGCCCAGGTTGACGTCTACACCCTGGCCGAGCAGGTGACGGCGGGCCTGGAGGGCCTCGAGGTGCCGCTGCGAGTCGCGGTCATGGGCTGCGTGGTGAACGGCCCGGGCGAGGCTCGTGAGGCCGATCTTGGTGTCGCTTCCGGCAACGGCAAGGGCCAGATCTTCGTCAGGGGAGAGATCATCAAGACGGTGCCCGAGTCCCAGATCGTCGAGACCCTGATCGAGGAGGCCATGCGCCTCGCCGAGGAGATGGGCGAGCCGGTGGGGGACGAAGGGGTGCCGACCGGGCAGTCGGGGCCTGTCGTCACCGTCGGCTGACGGCGTGCCATCCGGAGCGGTCGACAAGGCAGAGCGGGCAGGGCAGGCTTAGGGAGTGCTGCGCACCAAGAGTGCCGTCCGTGTCCTGACGTCGGCTGACCACGATCAGGCGCTGGAAGTCTGTGCGCGCGACTCGCGCACGAACGTCTTCGTCGCCGCGCGCATCCTTGAGGGCGCGCTCATCACGTCCCCGGGCGCGCTGCTGGGCTATGCGGGGGACTCGGGTCTGCAGTCGATCTGCTGGGCGTCGGCCAACCTGGTCCCCGTCGAGTGCGACGGGCCGGCGCTGTCGGCCTTCGCCACCAGGATGCGCCGGTGGCGGCACCACTGCTCCTCCGTGTTCGGGCCCTCTGACACGGTGCTGCCGTTGTGGGAGGCTCTGAGACCCGGCTGGGGGGAGCCGCGCGCCATTCGCGCCCACCAGCCGGTGATGGCGACGGAAGGCCCCCTGGCGTCCGGGACGACGCGGGACCCGCAGGTCCGCCTGGCGCGATTCGACGAGGTGGACCTCGTGATGCCGGCCGCCGCGGCCATGTTCACCGAAGAGATCGGCTACCCGCCGTACCGGGGCTCGGGGCACCTCTACCGGCAGGGCATCGCCTCTCTGATCAGGGACGGCCACACCTTCGTGCGGGTCGAGGGTGGTGAGGTCGTGTTCAAGGCCGACGTCGGTTCGGTCGCCCTGGGCGTCGCACAGGTTCAGGGAGTCTGGGTGGCCCCGCGATGGCGTGGTCAGGGGCTCGCCGCGCCGGCCATGGCCGAGGTCGTCGGACAGGTCCAGGCAAGGATCGCGCCGGTGGTCACCCTCTACGTCAATGACTTCAACACTCCTGCGCGGGCCACCTACGCGCGGGTCGGGCTGACCGAGATCGGGAGCTTCGCCACCGTCCTGATGTGATGAGGCACGGTCTTGATCTGATGAGGCACAGCCCTGACGTGAGCCGGCGTGGGCACTAGCCCTGGTCTCAGGTCGGTCTGGCTCTGCTGGTTCGGCTCGTTCTGGTTGGATTCTGTGATGAGACCCCCGAAGAAAGCACCGCTCACCCGTGATCTCCAGGCGCTGGCCGTGTTGTTCGCCACCTCGGGGACGGTGCATCTCCTCCGGCCGCAGGTCTTCGAGGCGATCGTGCCACGCGTTCTTCCGGCACGGCGCGGAATTGTCTACGCCTCCGGTATCGGTGAGCTCGCCTGCGCTGCCGGTCTCCTGCACCCCGCCACCCGCAAGGGGGCGGGATGGGCCAGTGCCGCCCTGCTCGTGCTCATCTTCCCGGCCAACATGCAGATGGCGGCGACCGAGGGCAGGCGCGCCAGCCGTGGGACCGGCAGCCG
Source organism: Dermatophilaceae bacterium (assembly GCA_036385355.1). Taxonomy (GTDB): domain Bacteria; phylum Actinomycetota; class Actinomycetes; order Actinomycetales; family Dermatophilaceae; genus UBA4719. Next base: position 4,295 of record DASVKO010000177.1, on the reverse strand, counting down.
GGGCAGGCACGTGGCCGCGCTCATCCGCCTTCCGCTGCAGATCCCCCTGATCCGTACCGCGCTCAGGGCTGCCGGGCGCCTCTGAGGGCGAAGGTCACCTCCGGCGAAAGCGGTGGCGTGAGTGCGCCGACCTCCTGCCGATACCCTCAGGGAGTCCGGAGCGCCCGTGCCCGGCACTGTACTGACCTGAACTGACCAAGGAGATCCCGTGTCAACGCCGGCCCTACGCATGTCGACCCTGTTCCTGCGAACCCTGCGCGAGGACCCGGCCGACGCGGAGCTGCCCAGTCACCGGCTGCTGGTCCGCGCCGGCTACATCCGCCGAGTGGCCCCCGGCATCTACACCTGGCTGCCCCTCGGTCTGAGGGTGCTGCGCAACGTCGAGGCCATCGTGAGGGAGGAGATGGACGCCATCGGCGCCCAGGAGCTGAGCTTCCCGGCGCTGCTGCCCAAGGAGCCTTTCGAGGCGACCGGCCGCTGGACGGAGTACGGCGAGAACATCTTCCGGCTCAGGGACCGCAAGGGCGCCGACTACCTGCTCGGGCCCACCCACGAAGAGATGTTCACCCTGACGGTCAAGGACCTCTACGGCTCGTACAAGGACCTGCCGCTGTCGATCTACCAGATCCAGCTCAAGTATCGCGACGAGGCACGTCCGCGCGGCGGTCTGCTGCGCGGACGCGAGTTCATCATGAAGGACTCCTACTCGTTCGACGTGGACGACGCCGGCCTGCAGGCCTCGTACGACACCCACCGCGACGCGTACATCAAGATCTTCGACCGCCTCGGATTCGACTACGTCATCGTCAGGGCGACCTCCGGAGCGATGGGCGGGTCGGCGTCGGAGGAGTTCCTCGCGACGGCGGAGAACGGTGAGGACACGTATGTGCGCTGCACCTCGTGCGACTATGCGGCCAACGTCGAGGCCGTGAAGGTTCCCGCGCCCCCGGCCATCGCGTATGACGGGTTGCCCGCCGCCCACGCCGAGGACACGCCTGACACGCCCACGATCACGACCCTGGTGGATCACCTCAACGACACCTTCCCCCGCCCCGACCGTCCCTGGCAGGCCGGCGACACCCTCAAGAACGTGATCGTCATGGTCGTCCACCCGGACGGTCGTCGTGAGCCGCTGGCCATCGGGGTGCCCGGCGACCGCGAGATCGACGAGAAGCGGCTCGGCGCTCAGGTCGAGCCTGCCGGGATCGAGGCGTTCGACGAGTCCGACTTCGCCCGGTACCCCGCCCTGGCCAAGGGCTACATGGGCCCGGGGGTGCTGGGTGAGGAGGCCTCGTCCGGGATCAGGTTCCTGCTCGACCCCCGCGTCGTCGACGGCACCGCCTGGGTCACCGGGGCCGACGCCCCCGGCCGGCACGTGATCGCGCTGGTGGCCGGGCGCGACTTCACCGCGGACGGGACGATCGAGGCGGCGGAGGTGCGCGACGGAGACGCCTGCCCCAGCTGCGGTCAGCCCCTCGAGACCGCGCGAGGCATCGAGATGGGTCACATCTTCCAGCTCGGTCGCAAGTATGCCGAGTCGCTGGGCCTGAAGGTCCTGGACCACAACGGCAAGCTGGTGACCGTGACCATGGGCTCCTACGGCGTGGGCGTCAGCCGTGCCGTTGCTGCCGTGGCCGAGGGCTGTCATGACGAGTTCGGTCTGGTCTGGCCCCGCGAGATCTCCCCGGCGGACGTCCATGTGGTGGCCACCGGGAAGGCCGAGGAGGTCTTCGCCAAGGCAGCCGAGGTCACCGATGCGCTGTCGGCGCGCGGGGTTCGGGTCATCTATGACGACCGGCGGAAGGTCTCGCCGGGGGTGAAGTTCAAGGATGCCGAGCTGATCGGCGTGCCCACCATCGTCATCGTCGGCAAGGGCCTGGAGGCGGGCACGATCGAGATCAAGGACCGTGCCACCGGGGACCGCCGCGAGGTGCCGGTCGACCAGATCGTTGACTCGGTCATCTCAGAGGTGCGTGGCGCGGTCTCACAGGCGGGCGGCGCAACGAGCTGATGGGCTCCGAAGCGCCGCTTCCGGCGCCCCGTTGCCGGGCGGTCATCTTTGACTGGGGCGGCACGCTCACGCCGTGGCACACCTTTGACTTCGAGGAGCAGTGGCGGGTGTTCGCCCGCCAGGTGCATGCCGAGGAGAAGCAGGCGCTCTCGCTGGCCGAGCGCATCCTGGCCGCTGAGGAGGCGGCGTGGGGGCGCAGCCGGACGGCCCACACCAGTGCCCGGCTGCACGAGATCCTCGCCGAGGCGGGCTTCGACGAAAGCGACCTCCGGCGCGAGGCGGCCCTGGCGGCGTACCGGGAGTTCTGGGAGCCGCACACCTTCACCGACGAGCAGGTGCGGCCCCTGTGGGAGGGGCTGCACGAGCGGGGAGTTCGCGTCGGCGTCCTGTCCAACACGATCTGGTCGGGGGACTACCACCGCGCCGTGTTCGAACGCGACGGCGTCCTCGACCTGATCGACGCCGATGTCTACTCAAGCGAGCTGGCGTGGACCAAGCCGCACCCGGAGGCGTTCCTGGCAGCCGCTGCCGCGGTCGGAGTGGAGCCGTCCGAGGCTGTCTACGTGGGGGACCGGCCCTTCGAGGACATCCACGGCAGCCAGCAGGCCGGGATGCGCGCCATCTGGGTTCCGCACTCGCAGATCCCGGCGGCACAGCAGGTCCTGGTCGACGTGACCCCTGACGGCGTCGCGCACGAGCTCCTCGACATCCTCGACATCCTCGACGGCTGGCAGCCGCGCTGAGCGACCCCTGAACAGCCCCGGTTGTCCGGCTCAGCTGTCCCGGCTCAGCTGACTGGCCCGCGCCCGCTCCACGGGAAGGGCCAGGGCTGCCGGAACGCCCGTGACCCTTCGCCGTGAGCGTGGTTACAGGGCTGCCGCCAGCTCGTCGGGTGTCGTCACGGGCCGGTCGCAGACAAAGCCACGACACAGGTATGCCGCGCTGCGCCCGTCCACCAGGGGCCGGCCGGCCAGCAGCGGGATCCCGGAAGCATCAGGGGATCCGTGAGCGGTGACGAGGCCGGGGGAGGTGCTGGCACGCGCGACCCGCAGGAGCTCGGCGGCCTGCGGGCCGTCGCCGGCCACCGCGACCTGGAGAGGGCCCGCCAGCATCGCCTCCGCCACGGCCAGCGTCCAGCCGGCGAAACGGGGGTTCTCAGCCGCCGGAACCGCCGCCGCCGCAACGGCCGCGTCGGCCGCCTCACGGTGGCGGACTGACCCGGTGAGCGCCGAGTACGTCAGCAGAGCGCCGGCGAGCGCGGACTGGCCCGATGGCTCCGCGTTGTCGCCGGTGCTGCGGGGCCGGGTGAAGAGCTGCTCGGCGTCATCTGCCGTATCGAAGAACCCGCCCCGCCCATCGGTGAAGTGAGCCAGGGCAGTGTCGAGCAGCTCGCCCGCCGCGGTCAGCCATCGTGGCTCTCCGGTGGCCTGGTGCAGGGCGAGCAGTCCTTCCGCGAGGTCCCCGTAGTCGTCGGCAACTCCGGTCGCGGTTCCGACCACGCCCTGGCGGGACGCCCGGCGCAACCTGCCGTCCACCAGGTGCGAGCCGGTGAGGAGCTGCGCGCACCGCCGCGCGGCGTCCAGGTAGGCCGGGCTCTCGAGCAGCACGCCGGCTTCGCTCAGGGCGGCGATGGCCAGGCCGTTCCAGCCGGTGACGACCTTGTCGTCACGCGCTGGCTGTGGTCGAAGGCTCCGCGCGGCCAGAAGGCGGCTGCGAATGCCCTCCCACCACTGGGCGTCGTCCGGCTCCCTGCGCAGTTGGAGGGTCGACCTACCGCGTTCGAAGGTCCCGGAGCCGGTGACCTCGAGCAGGGCGGCTGCCCGGTGGCCGTCGTCGGCGCCGAGCACCTCGACGAGCTGGGCCGTGGTCCAGACGTAGGTCAGGCCCTCGACGCCCTCGGCGTCAGCGTCCAGGGACGAGGCGAAGCCGCCCTCGTCGGTGCCCAGGTCCCGCAGCAGGAAGTCCGCGCTCTGGCGCGAGACACGTGCTGCCAGACGCGACCCCGTGGCGCGCCACAGGTGCAGGTAGACCCGCAACAGCTGGGCGTTGTCGTAGAGCATCTTCTCGAAGTGGGGCACCACCCAGCCGGAGTCCACCGAGTATCGCGCGAAGCCGCCGGCGAGCTGGTCGTACAACCCGCCGCGGGCCATCGCCTCGCAGCTGCCCTCGACCATCTGCAGGGCTCGCGCGTTGGTGTCGCTGCCGGTGCGGGCCCAGTGCCGCAGCAGGAACTCCAGGACCATCGGCGGCGGGAACTTGGGCGCCTGGCCGAAACCGCCGTCCT
>DASVKO010000176.1:0-31874 GCA_036385355.1 Dermatophilaceae bacterium | reverse complement strand
GGTGCCGGTGCGCCGTCGGCGGTCACCCGCAGGATCTTCCCGTTCAGCGATTTCCTGTCCTGTGCCGGGTCGCGCAGACCCGCGTCACCGGTGGAGATGTAGAGGTAGCCGTCAGGGCCGAACGCGAGCCTGCCGCCGTCGTGGTTGCCGGCCTTGGTGATGCCCTTGACGATCACCGGGCCCGGCCTCAGTTTCATGCCGTCGAAGGTCATCCGGATGACCCGGTTGTCGTCGCGCGAGGTGAGGTAGGCGAAGACCGTCCGGTCCGTCGCGAAGGCGGGGGACACCGCGATACCCAGCAGTCCGCCCTCGCCGTCTGGTTCGACGCCCGGCACCCGCCCCGCTGACACCGGTCCGGAGCCCTTGCCGACGTGCAGCACCTCGCCCCGGTCGCGCAGGGTGGCCAGGGCCGTGCCGTCGGGCAGCAGCGCCAGCCCCCAGGGGACCGGGAGCCCGGTGGCGATGGTCTGCGTTGCGGGCACCCCGGACGCAGGCGCAGGGGAGATCGCAGAGGATGCCGGCGCCGACGGCGCGGGTGAGGGGGAACCGGTGGGGGCCGACGCGGTGGTCGTGGAGGCCGTCGGGAAGGTGGCCTGGTCTCCGTCGCTGCCGCAGCCCGTCACGACGAGAACGGTCAGCACCGTCATACAGGCCCGTTTGCTCATGGCACATTCCTACCGGATACGGTCGCGGCATGCCTGTGATCGCATTGCCTGACCAAGAGTGGATCGACCTCGTAGGGCCAGTGGCGGGCGTTGAGATGGTCCCGTGGGACATGACGGGTGAGCCGCCGCGCGGGGACGAGATCGCGTTCGTGGTCCCGCCCTACTTCGCCTCCACCGAGTGGGAGCGGCTCGGCACGCTGCCCGCGCTCCGGATGGTCCAGCTGCTGACGGCCGGCTACGACAACGTGCTGGCCGCGCTACCGGCGGGGGTGCGGCTGGCCAATGCGGCCGGTGTCCACGACGCCTCGACGGCAGAGATGGCGATGACGCTCACCCTGAGCTCGCTGCGCAACATACCCGCGTATGTTGCCGCACAGGAACGCTCGCAGTGGCTGCCCCTGGTCCTGCGCCCGTCCCTGGCCGACAAGAAGGTGCTCATCCTCGGGTATGGCGGGATCGGAGCCGCCATCGCGCGACGTCTGCGCGGGTTCGAGGTCAGCCTGACCGCGGTGGCTTCGCGCGCCCGCGGCGGTGATGAGCTGGTGACCTCGGTGCACGGGGTGGACGAGCTCCCGGCCCTGCTCCCCGAGCACGACATCGTCATCGTGATCGTGCCACTCTCGGAGGCCACCACGGGCCTGGTCGACCGGGACTTCCTGGCCTCGATGCCCGAGGGCGCCCTGCTGGTCAACGTCTCCCGGGGCAAGGTCGTGGACACGGAGGCGCTGGTGGAGGCTGTCAGGACAGGCAGGGTCACCGCCGCGCTCGACGTGACGGACCCCGAGCCGCTGCCTGCCGAGCACCCGCTGTGGCGCCTGCCCGGAGTCCTCATCTCGCCTCATGTCGGCGGGGCCAGCAGCGCCTTCACCCCCAGGGCGGTCTCGCTGCTGCGAGAGCAGATCGCCGCGTTCGCGGGGGAGCAGCCTCTGCGCAACGTGGTGAACAGGGACTGAGGCCCGGACATCGTCTGGTTCCGGTCCGGTCTCCTCCGGGCCGTTCCGGGCCGGACTGAGTCAGAGTCTCTGCCGGGGCCGCTGTCCGGGCCATTGCGTCTGTCGGTGGCCCGGTGCAGGATCGACCAATGACCCAGACGACCCAGCGGGCCCAGCGGACCCAGCCGACTCAGAGGACCCGGACGCTGCTCGCCATCGGCACCCGCAAGGGGCTCTGGCTCGCCCATAGCGATGACCGCAGCACGTGGACGCTTGACGGCCCGCACTTCCTCATGCGAGAAGTTCCCAGCATCGCCATTGACACTCGTGGCGGGCAGCCGCGGCTGCTTGTCGGATTTCGTTCGGAACACTGGGGTCCGACCATCGTGCGCAGCGACGACCTCGGTCGGTCCTGGGATGAGACGCCGGAGGGCGCGATCCTCTTCCCGCAGGACACCGGTGCGGCAGTCGAACGGGTCTGGCAGATCACCCCTGACGTGCATGACGACGAGGTGGTGTGGGCCAGCACCGAGCCGCAGGCGTTGTGGCGCAGCGGTGACCGGGGCGAGACCTTCTCGCTGGTCCGGGGCCTGTGGGAGCATCCACATCGTCCGGAGTGGGGTGCCGGCTTCGGCGGGGCCGCGATTCACACGATCCTGCCTGACCCGGCGGACGCTGCGGGCATGCTCGTGGCGATGAGCACCGGCGGCGTCTATCGGACGGTCGACGGCGGCGCGTCGTGGACCGCCAACAACAGCGGCATCAGGGCGCCCTACCAGCCAGACCCGTGGCCGGAGTTCGGCCAGTGTGTGCACAAGGTGGCACGTGACAGTGCCACCCCTTCGCGCCTCTACGCGCAGAACCACCACGGCGTCTATCGCTCGGATGACAACGGAGGCGCCTGGACCTCGATCGCCGAAGGCCTGCCGACCGACTTTGGGTTCACGGTCCTTGCCCACCCATCCAGGGGCGACACGCTGTGGCTGATCCCGGTCACCGCGGACAGTGAGAGGGTTCCCCCTGGCGGCCAGCTTCAGGTCCAGCGTTCCTCTGATGCCGGCAGCACGTGGGTGACCTGCGCCGATGGACTGCCCGCGCCGTCCTACACCTGCGTGCTGCGCGATGCCGCTGCCGTGGACACGCATGAACAGGCGGGGCTCTACTTCGGCACCCGCAACGGCGAGGTCTACGCCTCCGCCGACGAGGGCGACAGCTTCTCCCGTATTGCCGAACAGCTGCCCGACGTCCTGTGCGTTCGGGCGGCCGTGCTCGGATGAGTGATGGCGTGCGGGTCATCCTTCCCGGCGTCCTGCGCGAGCTCGCCGACGGCATGGGTGAGATCATCGTGCCGGTCGGGGAGGGGACGACGTCGCTGCGGTCCGTCCTGGATGCCGCCGTGCTCGGGCGTCCGCGGCTGGGCGCCCGGATCCGGGACGAGACCGGCGCGTTGCGAAGGCACGTCAACGTCTTCGTCGATGGCCAGGACGTTCGCCACAGTGGCGGCCTCGACGTCCCGGTCGGCCCCGGCGCAGTGATCCACGTCCTCCCGTCGGTGGCCGGCGGCTGACGTGATCCCCTTCAGACCGACTCGCGGCAGCTCTCGATCTGGAGGATCCTCGTGTGATGACATCGATGCCGTCGAGCGAGCGCACCCTGACCCTCGTTCGGCACGCCAAGGCTGAGCAGGTGCAGGGCAAGTCCGACCATGACCGGGAGCTGGCACCGCGGGGGCGCAAGGACGCGCGTGCCATCGGTGCGTGGCTGAGCGACCCGTCGCATGCCCTTGCCGTCGACCTGGCCCTCTGCTCGACCTCCGAACGCACCCGTCAGACCCTTGACGGCATCTGCGACGGGGGAGCGCGCGCCACGGACGCCCGCTTCGACGAGCGTATCTACGATGCCGGGGCTGCCAGCCTGCTCGAGGTGCTCAGAGAGGTGCCGGACTCGGTCGACGCCGTCCTGATGATCGGGCACGCTCCCGGGATTCCCGTGCTGGCAGCCGCGCTCGCGCACCAAGACCCGGGGTCCAGTGACGTGATGGACCGGCTGTCGCTGCGGTTTCCCACGTCCGGGGTTGCGGTGCTCGGGTTCGACGGCAGCTGGTCGACGCTGGCGCCCGAGGCGGCGTACCTGAGGGACTTCGTCGTCCCGCGAGGGTGAGCAGGAGACTTCATCCCCGCCGTGAGATCCGCACCGTGAGATCCTCACAGCGAGACGGCCGGTCCAGCCGGTGGACAGGGTCATAGAATTCGATCATGACCCAGCGCGTGAGCACATCGTCCAGCCCGGCCGCGTCGTCCAGCCAGCCCGACATCAAGCCCGACATCAAGCCCAGGAGCCGCGAGGTCACCGACGGGCTCGAGAAGGCCGCAGCCCGCGGAATGCTCCGGGCCGTCGGGATGGGGGATGACGACTGGGTCAAGCCCCAGATCGGTGTCGCCAGCTCGTGGAACGAGATCACCCCCTGCAACCTCTCCCTGGACCGGCTGGCGAAAGCGGTCAAGGACGGCGTGCACGCGGCCGGCGGGTTCCCGCTGGAGTTCGGCACCATCAGCGTCAGTGACGGCATCTCGATGGGCCACGAGGGGATGCACTTCTCACTGGTCAGCCGCGAGATCATCGCCGACTCCGTCGAGACCGTGATGCAGGCCGAACGCCTGGACGGCTCCGTCCTGCTGGCCGGCTGCGACAAGTCCCTGCCCGGCATGCTGATGGCCGCCGCCCGCCTCGACCTGGCCAGTGTCTTCCTGTATGCCGGGTCGATCTTGCCCGGGATCGCCAAGATGAGCGACGGGTCGGAGCGGACGGTCACCATCATCGACGCCTTCGAGGCGGTCGGGGCGTGTGCCGCCGGCCGGATGAGCCGCGACGACGTCGACGCGATCGAGCGGGCGATCTGCCCGGGTGAGGGTGCCTGTGGCGGCATGTACACCGCCAACACGATAGCCTCGGCCGCCGAGGCCCTCGGCATGTCGCTGCCTGGCAGCGCGGCGCCGCCGGCCACCGACCGCCGCCGTGACGGGTACGCCCGCAAGTCCGGAGAGGCCGTGGTCGAGATGTTGCGCCGCGGCATCACCGCCCGTCAGATCCTGACCAAAGACGCATTCGAGAACGCGATCGCCGTCGTCATGGCGCTCGGCGGCTCGACGAACGCCGTTCTGCACCTGCTGGCGATCGCCAACGAGGCCGAGGTCGAGCTCACCCTGGACGACTTCGCCCGGGTCGGGGCGACGGTCCCGCACCTGGCCGACGTCAAGCCCTTCGGCCGGTTCGTGATGACCGACATCGACCGGGTCGGCGGTATCCCGGTGGTGATGAAGGCCCTGCTGGACGCGGGTCTGCTGCACGGTAACGCGCTCACCGTCACGGGTCGCACCGTCGCGGAGAACCTCGCTGACATCCGGCCGCCGGACCCCGATGGCCAGGTCCTGCGCGCCATGTCCAAACCCATCCACCAGACGGGCGGCCTCACGATCCTGCGCGGCTCGCTGGCTCCCGAGGGGGCTGTCGTGAAGTCGGCCGGCTTTGACACGGACGTCTTCGAAGGAGGCGCCCGGGTCTTCGACGGGGAGCGCGCGGCCATGGACGCCGTGGCGGGTGGCTCGCTGAAGGCCGGCGAGGTGGTGGTCATCCGTTACGAAGGGCCCAAGGGCGGGCCCGGGATGCGCGAGATGCTGGCGGTGACCGGCGCCATCAAGGGCGCCGGGCTCGGCAAGGACGTGCTGTTGCTGACCGACGGCCGGTTCTCCGGTGGCACGACCGGCCTGTGCGTCGGGCACGTGGCGCCCGAGGCGGTTGACGGCGGGCCCATCGCCTTCCTGCGGGACGGCGACCGGATCCGCCTCGACGTGGCCGCCGGGACCCTTGACGTCGACCTGACTCCAGAGGTCCTGGCCGAGCGGGCCGTGGGCTTCACCCCGCCGCCGTCCAGGTACCCCCGGGGCGTGCTGGCGAAGTACCGCAAGCTGGTGGGCAGCGCAGCGACGGGCGCGGTCTGTGGCTAGTGCTCTGTCGTTGAACTGGTCTCGCGGTTGAGGCGGTGCGGCCGACAAAGGTCGGGGGTCGGTATGGACGGCCCCCGCCAACTTGACGAGGACGACCGCGATGACCAGTGCCACCACCGCCTGGAAGGCCAGCCCCCGCTTGTCCGCGCGAGGGAGGAAGAGCCAGATGACGGCCGTAGCGCCGAGGTGGAAGCGAAGCCCGGACCCTGACCGACTGGAGCTAGCGAATGAGCAACACGAGTGAGAGACCAGGCAGGCAATCGAAGCGCGACAGCGCTCGGGCCGCCCGCCTCGAGGCGGTACAGATGCAGCAGCGACGAAGTGCGCGACGGCGTATCGCGGTCATCGTTGGCGCTGCGGTCGCCGCGGTGGTTCTGGTCGGCGGTGTGTCCTGGGCGATCATCGGCACCGGCGGCTCTGGGTCCTCCACCCAGCGCAAGGTCGCGCTGACCGGACTGCAGACCTACCCGGGGCTGGCTCGCGACCATGTGACCGGCAAGGTGGCGTACCCCCAGACGCCCCCGGTCGGGGGTGCCCATTCGGCCGTCTGGCAGAACTGCGGTGTGTACTCCTCGCCAGTGCCCAACGAGAACGCGGTCCACTCCATGGAACATGGCGCCATGTGGATCACCTATCGTCCGGGCCTGTCCACCTCGGAGATCAACATGATCCTGGGCGACGTCTCCGGGCAGCCGTACGCGCTGGTGAGTCCCTACCCGGGCTTGCCGTCCCCAGTGGTCGCATCCGCCTGGGGAGTTCAGCTGAAGCTCAGCTCCGCCAGCGACCCGCGGTTGACTGCCTTTGTCAATACGTACAAGGCGGGCAGCAAGGCACCGGAACCCGGTGGGGAGTGCACCGGCGGTACCGGCACTCCGAACGGCTGACCGGGGCAGACCGCGACACCGCCCACTCATGGGCACCCCCAGCGTTGCGCTCGACGCGGGATCCGTCCCTGGTGAGGTGAGAGGTCCAGATACCGGACGATCCATCCGAATGCTGAGAAAGCAAGCACGCCCGGTTGACACGGAATCGGAGGTGTCGCACGGTTGGTGGGTGAGCCGAATCCTCGTACTCCCCTAGCGCGCAGACTCTCATCGGAGTCAGCGCGCTGCCCCTCATGTCCTCATCCGGACCGAGGGGTTTTTTTGTGAGAAGGTCCGTCAACAGGGCCGTTTCGGACCACGGACTCGGATCACGGAACAGACGAGACACTCGTTTCTTGAAAGCGGTGACGAAAGTGACGGACGGCAACGCCCCAGGCTCGACTGCGGGCTCCACCCCCCAGACTCCCCAGACTTCTGTGCCCCACGCCCCTTCTCCGGCCGACCTCGCGGGCTCGACCCGCGTCCGCGGCCCGGAGGTCAGCACGCCGGGGGTCAAGGTCACCGGTGCGCAGAGCCTGGTGATGTCCCTGGAGGCCGTGGGCGTCGACACCGTCTTCGGCATACCGGGTGGGGCGATCCTGCCGGCCTACGACCCGCTGATGGACTCCACCACGGTGCGGCACATCCTCGTACGTCACGAGCAGGGCGCCGGACACGCGGCCGAGGGCTACGCCTCGTCAAGCGGCAGGGTCGGCGTCTGCATGGCCACCAGCGGCCCGGGCGCGACCAACCTGGTCACGCCCATTGCCGACGCGTTCCTTGACTCGGTTCCGATCGTCGCCATCACCGGTCAGGTCACCTCCAAGTCCATCGGCACGGATGCCTTCCAGGAAGCCGACATTCGCGGCATCACCATGCCGATCACCAAGCACAACTACCTGATCACCGACCCCGACGTCATCCCGCGAGCGATCGCCGAGGCCTTCCACATTGCCTCGACCGGCCGCCCGGGCCCGGTCCTGGTCGACATCAGCAAGGACGCGCTGCAGGCCGAGACCACCTTCGTGTGGCCGCCCAAGCTCGACCTGCCCGGGTACCGTCCCGTGGCCAGGCCGCACGGCAAGCAGATCCGGGAGGCCGCCCGGCTCATCCTGCAGGCGCATCGCCCGGTGCTGTACGTCGGCGGGGGAGTCATCCGCTCCCGTGCCAGCGAAGAGCTCCGCGAGCTCGTCGAGCTGACCCAGATCCCTGTGGTCACCACCCTGATGGCTCGGGGAGCGGTGCCCGACAGCCACCCCCTCAACCTCGGCATGCCGGGCATGCACGGCACGGTTGCCGCCGTCACGGCGCTGCAGAAGTCCGACCTGCTGATCACCCTCGGCGCCCGCTTCGACGACCGGGTGACCGGTCAGCTGTCGACGTTCGCCCCTGATGCCAAGGTCATCCACGCCGACATCGACCCGGCCGAGATCTCCAAGAACCGCGTCGCGGACGTGCCGATCGTGGGTGACTGCAAGGACGTCATCAGCGACCTCATCACCGTGCTGCGAGCCGAGCTGGAGGCAGGTTCGGGGCCCGACTACGAGCCGTGGCGCCAGCAGGTCGACCAGTGGAAGACGACGTTCCCCCTGGGCTACACGCCCCATGACGGGGCGCTGTCCCCGCAGTACGTCATCGAACGACTCGGCGCGATCAGCGGCCCCGAGACGGTCTTCGTGGCCGGGGTGGGCCAGCACCAGATGTGGGCTGCCCAGTTCGTGGAGTACGAGCGCCCGAACAGCTGGATCACCTCCGGTGGCCTGGGCACGATGGGCTTCGCGGTGCCGGCGGCGATGGGGGCCAAGGTCGCCCAGCCCGAGCGCACCGTCTGGGCCATCGACGGGGACGGTTGCTTCCAGATGACCAACCAGGAGCTCGCGACCTGCGTCATCAACAAGATCCCGATCAAGGTCGCGATCATCAACAACTCCAGCCTGGGCATGGTCCGCCAGTGGCAGACGCTCTTCTACAACGAGCGCTACTCCAGCACCGACCTGCACACCAGTCACCAGGAGGTCCGCATCCCGGACTTCGTCAAGCTGGCCGAGGCGTACGGCTGCGTGGGGATGCGCTGCGACTCGGCTGCAGACGTCGACGCGACCATCAAGGCGGCGATGGAGATCAACGACGTTCCGGTCGTGCTGGACTTCGTCGTCCACCGGGATGCCATGGTGTGGCCGATGGTGCCCTCCGGAGTCAGCAACGACCAGATCCAGACAGCACGCGGGCTCACGCCCGCCTGGGATCGCGAAGACTGAAAGGTGACCGAGATGAGCAAGCACACACTGTCAGTCCTGGTGGAGAACAAGCCCGGTGTGCTGACCCGGATCGCGGGGCTGTTCTCGCGGCGCGGGTTCAACATCGACTCCCTGGCGGTCGGCCCGACCGAGCACCCCGACGTGTCCCGGATGACGGTTGTCGTCGACGTCGACGAGCTACCGCTCGAGCAGGTCACCAAGCAGCTCAACAAGCTGGTTGAGGTCCTCAAGGTCGTGGAGCTCGCCGCCATCGCCTCGGTCCAGCGCGAGATCCTCCTGGTCAAGGTCAGCGCCGACCTGCAGACCCGTTCACACATCATCGAGACGGCGCACCTGTTCCGCGCCAAGATCGTTGACGTCGCAACCGACGCGGTGACCATCGAGGCCACCGGCGACAGCGACAAGCTGGAGGCGCTGCTGCGGATCCTGGAGCCGTTCGGCATCAAGGAGCTGGTGCAGTCCGGCATGGTCGCCATCGGCCGCGGTGCCCGCTCGATCACCGATCGCTCGCTACGGTCGGCCTGAGGACGCCAGGCGGGCCGGTCGCGAGTCGACACTCACGCATCGATGCCGGCCCGCCGACACGTACATTCCGTATGAGCACTGACCGCATGAGCACTGACTGAGCACTGACCAACTGAGCACTGACTGAGCACTGACTGAGCACTGACCAACACGAATTCCCAACGCAGTTCGCTAACGAAGGAGCCCGACGTGGCTGAAATGTTCTATGACGACGACGCCGACCTGTCCGTGATCCAGGGGCGCAAGGTCGCTGTCATCGGCTACGGCAGCCAGGGTCACGCCCATGCACTGAACCTGCGGGACTCCGGGGTCGACGTCCGGGTCGGCCTGGCCGAGGGGAGCAGGTCCAGGGCCAAGGCCGAGGCCGAGGGCCTCACCGTCGTCTCGGTGGCCCAGGCTGTCAAGGAGTCCGACCTCGTGATGATCCTGACGCCGGACCAGGTCCAGCGGAAGGTGTACGCCGAGTCGATCGCCCCGAACCTCAAGCAGGGCTCGGCGCTGTTCTTCGCGCACGGTTTCAACATCCGCTTCGGCTACATCGAGGCGCCGGCCGGTGTCGACATCGCCATGGTCGCGCCCAAGGGACCAGGTCACCTGGTTCGCCGTGAGTACGTCGACGGCCGTGGCGTCCCGGTGCTGGTTGCCGTCGAGAAGGACGAGACCGGTTCAGCCTGGGAGCTGGCCAAGTCCTACGCCCGGGCGATCGGCGGCCTGCGCGCCGGCGGTATCAGGACGACCTTCACCGAAGAGACCGAGACCGACCTGTTCGGTGAGCAGGCGGTGCTGTGCGGTGGCGCCTCGCAGCTCGTCATGTACGGCTTCGAGACCCTCGTGGAGGCTGGTTACCAGCCCGAGGTCGCCTACTTCGAGTGCCTGCACGAGCTCAAGCTGATCGTCGACCTGATGGTCGAGGGCGGCATCGCCAAGCAGCGCTGGTCGGTCTCCGACACGGCCGAGTACGGCGACTACGTCTCCGGCCCGCGGGTCATCGACGAGCACGTCAAGGAGAACATGCAGGCTGTGCTGGCGGACATCAAGAGCGGTGCTTTCGCCGCGCGCTTCATTGCCGACCAGGATGCCGGTGCGCCGGAGTTCACCGCGTTGCGCGCCAGGGCCGCCGCCCATCCGATCGAGGAGACAGGTCGCGAGCTCCGAGGCCTGATGAGTTGGATCAAGACGACCGACAAGGACTACGTAGAGGGTTCCGCCGCACGCTGATCGCGCCACCCCCCTGCGCTTGTTGCCCCGAGACCACCGAATCGCCCTGTGCGATCGGTGGTTTCGGTGGTTTGGAGGCAACAAGACGGGGGTTGAAGCTGGGCGGGGGGACGGGACATGAGGGGGTGCACCGCTTAGGGTCGGGGGATGTCTGGTGTTGATCGGTCGTATATCCGTATTAAGGCTATGGCTGTGCTGCTCAATCCGGCCCGCACCCATCACGCCGTCATCCGGTTCACCGACAGCTCGACGGACCCGGGGCACTTTCATCGTCTCGTGGGCGGCGGCGTCGAGCTGGGGGAGCGGTCCGTCGAGGCTGTCGTGCGGGAGATCGGCGAGGAGCTCGGCACCATGTTGCTCGAGCCGCGCCTGCTCGGAGTACTCGAGAACCTCTTCGTGTTCGAGGGCGAGGCAGGTCACGAGGTCGTCTTCGTGTACGCCGGTGAGCTGGCTGACCCGGACATCATCCCGCCGCTGGGTGGCTGGTTCCAGGACAGCGGCGGGCCGATGTTCGTGGAGTGGCGCGCGGTCGACGACTCGGCTCACCTCTGGCCGCTCTACCCGGGCGGGGTGGGGGACCTGGCCCGGTCCCTGGTCTGAGTGCCTGGTCTGAGTGCCTGGTCTGAGTGCCTGGTCTGAGTGCCCGGTCTGAGTGCCCGGTCTGAGTGCCCGGTTCCTGGGCCAACTGCCCGATCCCTGGTGGTCGGTCCACATCGCGGGCTCAAACCGCCATCGCCGGTTGCCGGCCCTAAACTGGTCCCGGACACAATGCGGTGCCGAGCTTTATCTCCTCCCAACGGCCTGCCGCAAACCTGGGTTGGCCGATCCGTTCCACTGTGAAGGACAGGCCAAGTGACCAAGCCCGTTGTCTTGAATGCCACCAAGCCCATCGTCTTGATTGCCGAGGAGCTCTCGCCCGCGACCCTCGATGCCCTCGGGCCCGATTTCGAGGTCCGCCACTGCGACGGGGCCAACCGCGAGGAGCTGCTGGTCGCCCTCACTGATGTGGACGCCGTGCTGATCCGCTCGGCCACCAAGATCGATCAGGAGGCGCTCGCCGCCGCCCCCCGGCTGAAGGTCGTTGCGCGCGCCGGAGTCGGTCTGGACAACGTGGATGTCAAGGCGGCGACGATCGCCGGCGTCATGGTCGTGAACGCGCCGACGTCCAACATCACCTCGGCCGCGGAGCTCGCCGTCGGCCTCCTGCTGGCCACCGCCCGGAACATCGCCCCGGCCAGCCAGGCGCTCAAGGGCGGCAAGTGGAAGCGCAGCCAGTACGGCGGCGTCGAGCTTCTCGACAAGACTGTGGGCGTCGTGGGGCTCGGCCGGATCGGTGCCCTCACTGCCGAGCGCCTGGCCGGGTTCGGGGTGAGGCTCCTCGCGTACGACCCCTACCTGAGCACGGCCCGCGCGGGACAGCTCGGAGTCAGGCTCGTTCCCCTTGACGAGCTGCTCCGGGAGAGCGACTTCATCACCGTGCACCTGCCCAAGACGCCGGAGACCCTCGGCCTCATCGGTGAAGAGGCCCTGAGGCTCGTCAAGCCGTCGGTGCGGATCATCAACGCGGCCCGCGGCGGCATCGTGGACGAGCAGGCCCTGGCCGACGCACTCAAGGAAGGCCGGGTGGCCGGCGCCGGTATCGACGTGTGGTCGAAGGAGCCATGCACCGAGTCGCCGTTGTTCGAGTTCGAGTCGGTTGTCGTCACCCCGCATCTGGGCGCCTCGACCGAAGAGGCCCAGGAGAAGGCCGGCGTGGCCGTTGCCAGGTCGGTCCGGCTGGCCCTGGCCGGCGAGCTGGTCCCCGACGCCGTGAACGTCTCGAGTGGTTTCATCGCCGAGGAGGTCCGTCCCGGGATTGCCCTGGTCGAGAGACTCGGTCGCATCTACACCGCGCTTGCCGGTGCGGTCCCGGTTCAGCTCGACATCGATGTCCGCGGAGAGATCACCGAGTACGACGTCAGCGTCTGGAAGCTGGCCGCACTCAAGGGCCTGTTCCAGGATGTCGTCGAGGAGTCGGTGACCTACGTCAACGCTCCCCTGCTGGCCCAGGAGCGAGGTTGCGAGGTGCGTCTGCTGACCGACCCGAACAGCCCGGACTTCCGCAACGTCACCACCCTGCGGGGCACCCTGGCCGACGGGAGCGTCGTCAGTGTCGTCGGCACGCTGACCGGTCCGCGGATGATCGAGAAGGTCGTCGGTGTCAACGGCTTCGACCTCGAGATCCCGCTGTCCGAGCACATGGCCTTCTTCACGTATCTCGACCGGCCGGGTGTGGTCGGCGCTGTCGGCCGGGTGCTCGGCGAGGGCGGGATCAACATCGGCGGCATGCAGGTGGCGCGGGATGCCGCAGGCGGCCACGCGCTGATGGTGCTCACCGTCGATCTGCAGATCCCGGCAGCGGTGCTGGGCGAGATCTCGCAGGAGATCGGTGCCACCGCGATCAGGGTCGCCGACCTCGACGACTGAGAAGCCCAAGCCCCCAGCAGGGCGTGAAGGATCCGGCGACGCCCGCCGACCGTCTCATCTTGCGAGAAGTTCTTTCCCATATGCTGGGACGGCCGCGTATTCTCGGGTTCATACCCGAAATACCGAACGGGGGAAGGACGTGATTCAGATGAGCGAAGACGAGCTGGCCGCGCGCCGCGCGTTGCAGGAGTCGATGGACCTGCGAGACCAGGGCCACACCGACGAGTAGGCGTCTGCGGCAGGACACGACGGCGTCGGGTGATCCCGGCGCCGTTGTCATGGGTGCCGCTCGCCATCCCCACAGCGCAGGATCTGGGCTGTCGGGATGGCGTGCTCGGGTGATGGGGGAGTTCGGTGATGGGGGAGTTTCGCGATGGCCCACTTCGTGATGGCCCGGTTCGTGATGTGAGACGGAGAATCCAGGATGCACGATGGCTCCTAGTCTGGTGAGCATGGTTGAGGCGCAGGCAAAGGATTCCCTGGACATCGCGGTCATCGGGGGCGATGGCATCGGCCCCGAGGTGGTGGCGGAGGGGCTCAAGGTCCTGTCGGCGGTCACCGCTTTCAGCGGAGTCAAGGTCGCCACCACCGAGTACGACCTGGGAGCCCGGCGGTGGCTCGCCACCGGCGAGACCCTCCCGGAGTCGGTCCTGGCGGAGATCCGCGGCCACGACGCGATCCTGCTCGGCGCTGTCGGTGACCCGGGCGTCCCCAGCGGGGTTCTCGAGCGCGGGCTCCTGCTCAGGCTGCGCTTCGCCCTTGACCAGTACGTCAACCTGCGCCCGGTGCGGCTCTATCCGGGTGTGCAGAGTCCCCTGGCGCTCGAGCGGGTCGCACCGGACGGCATCGACTTCGTCGTCGTCCGTGAGGGCACCGAGGGTCCGTATGTCGGCAACGGTGGCGCGCTGCGGGTCGGTTCGCCGGCGGAGATCGCCACGGAGGTCAGCGTCAACACCCGGTATGGCGTGGAGCGCGTCGTGCGCGACGCCTTCGGCCGGGCCCAGGCGCGGGAGCGCAAGCATCTGACCCTGGTGCACAAGCACAACGTCATGGTGCACGCGGGTGACCTGTGGCGCCGGACGGTGGACGAGGTGGGTGTCGAGTTCCCGGAGGTGACGACGGCGTACCAGCACGTGGACGCGGCGACGATCTTCATGGTTACCGACCCCGGCCGCTTCGACGTGATCGTCACTGACAACCTCTTCGGTGACATCCTGACCGACATCGCGGCCGCCATCGCCGGTGGCATCGGCCTTGCCGCCAGCGGCAACATCAACCCGGAAGGCTCGGCCCCCAGCATGTTCGAGCCGGTCCATGGCTCGGCTCCCGACATCGCGGGACAGGGCAAGGCCGACCCGACAGCCGCGATTCTGTCCGTCGCGATGCTCCTGGCACACCTGGGCCGCTCTCAGGATGCGTTCCGGGTGGAGCAGGCAGTCGCCTCGGATCTGTCCACGAGAGGGACCGCATCCCGTTCCACCGCACAGGTGGGCGACGCCATCGCAGCCCTGGCGGCCAGCTGAGTGACTGCCGGCTGAATCCGTGGCTCGCAACCCCTTCCCTGGGGTGTCGCGGCCTGTCGGGCTAATCTTCGGCTAGCAGACACCCAGCGCAGGTCTTGGAGGACCCATGTCATCGGCAGCACTCTCGTTCACGGTCGAGGTCCGTTCTGACGTACTGCCGGACGACCAGCGCGAGGCCGTTCTGGCCAACCCCGGGTTCGGCAAGACCTTCACCGACCACATGGTCCTGGCGACCTGGACCACCGGTCAGGGCTGGCACGACGCGCGGGTCACGGCATACGGGCCGCTGTCGCTCGACCCTTCCGCGGCGGTGCTCCACTATGCCCAGGAGATCTTCGAGGGCATGAAGGCCTACCGGCACGCCGACGGATCGGTCTGGACGTTCCGGCCGGAGGCCAACGCGGCCCGATTCGCCCGCAGCGCAGGGAGACTGGCCCTTCCCGCGCTGTCAGAGACGGACTTCATCGAGTCGCTGAAGGCACTGGTGGCAGTCGACCAGAAGTGGGTTCCCGCCGGCGGCGCCGGAGAGGCCAGCCTCTACCTGCGCCCGTTCATGTTCGCCTCCGAGGCGTTCCTGGGCGTCCGTCCGGCTGCCGTCGTGACCTACTGCGTGATCGCCTCGCCCGCCGGCCCCTACTTCTCCGGTGGGCTGAAGCCCGTGTCCATCTGGCTGTCCACCGACTACACCCGGGCGGCCCCGGGTGGCACCGGTGAGGCCAAGTGCGGTGGCAACTACGCCGCCAGCCTGGCCGCACAGGTCCAGGGCACCGCCAACGGCTGTGACCAGGTGGCGTTCCTGGATGCCGTGGAGCGCAGGTGGGTCGAGGAGCTCGGCGGGATGAACCTCTTCTTCGTGCATGCCGACGGCACCATCGTGACCCCCGAGCTGACCGGGACCATCCTCGAGGGTGTCACCCGTTCGTCCATTCTCCGGCTGGCCGGCGACCTCGGCCTGAAAGTGGACGAGCGTCGCGTCTCCATCGACGAGTGGCGTGACGGCGTGGCCAGCGGCGAGATCACCGAGGTGTTCGCCTGCGGGACCGCGGCCGTTGTCACGCCCGTCGGACGGCTGGCGTGGGAGGGAGGCGAGGTCGTCATCGGCGATCACGACGTCAGCGGCGGGGTGGGGTCGGTGACCGCCTCGATCCGTCAGTCGCTGCTCGATGTCCAGTACGGTCGGGCCGCGGACACGCATGGCTGGCTGACCCGCCTGGCATAGCGCGACGTCTCGGCGACGGCGGGCCATTTGACTCGGGGCTTGCCGTTGGCTTTCAATCCTTCCCAACATTGTTCTCGGCAAAGTGCTCGCTGCCGACCGACGTACATGAGGTGAAGGCATGAGCATTCCCCCACCCGTCCCGGTTGTCGACGATGACGCGACCAGGCTGGCCGAGCTCGGATACAAGCAGGAGCTGCACCGCGGGCTGAGCGGTTTCTCCAACTTTGCGGTCTCCTTCTCGATCATCTCCGTGCTGGCCGGCTGCATCACCAGCTTCGGCATCGCGATGAACTCGGGCGGGCCGATCGCGATCTCGGTCGGCTGGCCGCTGGTGGGGATCTTCGTCCTGTGCGTCGCGCTGGCGATGGGCGAGATCTGCTCGGTGTACCCGACCGCAGGTGGCCTGTACTTCTGGGCCGGGCGGCTGGCGCGCAAGAACAAGGCCGTCTGGGCCTGGTATGTCGGGTGGTTCAACTTCCTCGGTGAGGTTGCCGTGACCGCTGCGATCGACTTCGGTGCGGCGCTGACCTGGATGGCCTTTGCCAACCTGGCCTGGGGCTTCGAGGTGACCCCGGTCCGAACGTTCCTCCTCTTCGCGGTCATTCTGCTGACGCACGGCCTGCTGAACACGTTCGGCGTCAGCCTGGTCAGGCTCCTGTCCGATATCAGCGCCTGGTGGCACCTCGTCGGGGTCGCCGTCATCGTCGCGGTCCTGGCGGTCATCCCGGACAAGCACCAGTCGCTGTCCTGGACGTTCCTTCACTACGAGAACCACTTCGGCTGGACCAGCCCCATCTACGTGTTCCTCATCGGGCTGTTGATGGCGCAGTACACCTACACGGGATTCGACGCCTCCGCCCACGTGGCCGAGGAGACGCACGAAGCCGCCACCAACGCCCCCAAGGGCATCGTGAACTCGGTCATCGTGTCGATCCTGGCGGGCTGGGTCCTGCTCGTGGCGGTCACCGCCGCGATCCAGAACTACGACGGGACACTGGCCACGAAGACCGGCCTCCCGGCCGCACAGGTCTTTGTCGACGCCGCCGGGTCGAAGGCCGGGCTCTTCCTCATCTTCATCTGCGGGGTCGCCCAGTACTTCTGCGGTATGGCGTCCGTCACGGCGAACTCCCGGATGACCTATGCGTTCTCTCGCGACGGTGCGCTGCCCGGCTCCAGGCTGTGGTCGAAGGTCAACCTCCGCACCGGGACGCCCACCAACTCCATCTGGCTCTGCACGGTCTGCTCGCTCGTCGTGGCCAGCCCGGCGCTGAAGAGCACCACGGCATACCTGGCGGTCACCTCGATCGCCGTCATCGGGCTGTACATCGCCTATGTGACACCGGTCCTGCTCAGGCGCCTCAACCCGGAATTCCAGCCCGGCGAGTGGAACCTGGGCAAGTACAGCGCCGTGATCGGCTGGATCGCCATCGGGTGGGTGACTTTCATCGTGATCCTCTTCATGCTTCCGCCGGCCAGCCCCATCACGGCGAGCAACTTCAACTACGCCCCGGTCGCGGTTCTGGCCGTCCTGGCGTTCGCCACCATCACCTGGTTCGCCGGGGGGCGCCAGCACTTCATGAAGGAGGTTCCGCCCGGGCACGACACCCTGCCCGTCGAAGAGACTCTCAACGGGTGACATGGTCCCGTCGACTGCGGGTGACCTCGCACGGGGTAACACCGCGCGCGGCTAGTCTGGCGCTCGCTGATGCACGGGGCTCACGCCCGGGACCGACCATGAGGAGAGATGAATGACTGCGCTGCCAACACTGACCCTGGACGAACTGCGCTCGGAGATCGGGTCGGGGGCCATCGACACGGTCATCACGGCGTTCACCGACATGCAGGGGCGGTTGCAGGGCAAGCGCAACCACGCGCACTACTTCCTGGACCACGTGCTCGGTCATGGAGTCGAGGGCTGCAACTACCTGCTGGCCGTCGACGTGGAGATGAACACCATCGAGGGCTACGCCATCAGCTCCTGGGAGCGTGGCTACGGCGACATGCTGTTCGAGATGGACATGTCGACGCTGCGCCGGACCCCCGGTCAGCCCTACTCGGCCACGGTGCAGTGCGACCTGGTCTGGCTGGACGGCACCGGCCTGGTGCGCCCGGCGCCCCGCTCCGTGCTCAAGGCCCAGGTGGCGGCCGCGGCGGAGCTTGGCTGCGTGGCGTTTGCCGGTACCGAGCTGGAGTTCATCGTGTTCGAGGACTCGTTCGACAGTGCCTGGGACCGGCACTACGAGGGGCTCATGCCCGCCAACCGCTACAACGTCGACTACTCGATCCTGGGCGGAAGCAAGGTCGAGCCGCTGCTGCGGGACATCCGCAACGAGATGTATGCCGCCGGGGTGACCGTGGAGAACGCCAAGGGGGAGTGCAACCTGGGCCAGCACGAGATCGCCTTCCTCTTCGATGAGGTCACCCGCACCTGTGACAACCACAGCGTCTACAAGAACGCGGCCAAGGAGATCGCCGCGGTCCACGGTCAGTCGCTGACGTTCATGGCCAAGTTCGATGAGCGTGAGGGCAACTCCTGTCACATCCACCTCTCGCTGCGCGGCCAGGATGGCTCGATGGTCTTCGCCGACAGCGCGCGAGAGGGCGGCCACAGCGAGCTGTTCGATCACTTCCTGGCGGGGGTCCAGGCCACGATGGGCGAGTTCACCCTGCTGTATGCGCCGAACATCAACTCCTACAAGCGTTTTTCCCCGGGCTCTTTCGCCCCGACGGCGATCGCGTGGGGTCACGACAACCGCACGTGCGCCCTGCGAGTCGTCGGCCATGGCAGCGGGCTGCGCGTCGAGAACCGCGTGCCAGGTGGCGACGTCAACCCCTACATGGCAGTGGCCGCGATGCTGGCGGGGGGCCTGCACGGCATCCGCGAGCAGCTCGTCCTCGAGCCGGCCATGGTCGGCAACGCCTACACCTCGGACAAGGAGCGCGTGCCCGCCACCATGCTGGAGGCGCGCGACCGCTTCGCCGCATCTGCGGTGGCGGAGCAGGCTTTTGGCAAGGACGTGGTCGAGCACTATGTGCATGCAGCCGACGTCGAGCTGGCGGCCTTCGGCGCCGCGGTGACCGACTGGGAACGAGTACGAGGATTCGAGCGCATGTGATGAGTGAGCACGACGTCATCAACCCTGCCAACGAGGTGCTCGTCCGGACCGTGGTCCAGCCTGGCCTGGATGAGACCGATGAGGCCATCGCCCGGGCGGATGCCGCCGGCGCGCCCTGGCGCGATGTCGCGCCCGCAGATCGCGGCCGGCTGCTGCGCCGGTTCAGCGAGGTCGTCGACTCCCACCTGGAGGAGCTGGCCCGGCTCGAGGTCGCCAACGCCGGGCACACCATCGGCAACGCGCGCTGGGAGGCGGGCAACGTCCGTGACGTCCTCAACTACTACTCGGCCGCACCCGAACGCCTGACAGGCCGGCAGATCCCGGTCGCCGGCGGCCTTGACGTCACCTTCAAGGAACCGCTCGGAACCGTGGGCATCATCGTGCCGTGGAACTTCCCGATGCCCATCGCCGGCTGGGGTTTCGCCCCGGCGCTCGCTGCCGGCAACACCGTCGTCCTCAAGCCTGCCGAGCTCACGCCACTGACCGCGATCTGCCTCGGTGAGCTCGCGCTGGAGGCCGGCCTGCCCGAGGGTGTGTTCACCGTCATCGCCGGGAAGGGGTCGGTGGTGGGGGAGCGGTTCGTGACACACCCTGCCGTTCGCAAGATCTGCTTCACGGGATCGACCTCGGTGGGTCAGCAGATCATGCGAGGGGCCGCCAACCAGGTCAAGCGGATCACTCTGGAGCTCGGCGGCAAGAGTGCCAACGTCATCTTCGATGATGCCGATCTCCCCGCGGCGGCGGCGGCCGCCCCCATGTCCTTCCTCGACAACGCGGGGCAGGACTGCTGTGCACGGAGCCGGATCCTGGTGCAGCGCACTGTCTTCGACCGTTTCATGGAGCTGCTCGAGCAGGCAGTCAAGGGTGTCGTGGTGGGTGACCCGTCACGGGAGCACACCGGGATGGGCCCGCTGATCAGCGCGGCTCAGCGGGAGACCGTGCGCTCGTATGTCGAGGACTCGGCTGACCCGGTGGACGTGGCGTTCCGTGGTGAGGCGCCCTCCGGGGACGGCTTCTGGTACCCGCCCACCGTGGTGCTGGCGGGCAGCACGACAGAGCGGGTGTGGCGCGAGGAGGTCTTCGGGCCGGTCGTGGCCGTGCTCCCCTTCGAGGACGAGGCGGACGCGATCGCCAAGGCCAACGACACCCAGTACGGCCTGTCCGGTTCCATCTGGACCCGGGACGTGGGGCGCGCGATTCGGGTCTCACGGGGCATCCAGGCAGGCAACCTCTCGGTGAACTCGCACAGCAGCGTGCGCTACTCGACACCCTTCGGCGGCTTCAAGCAGTCGGGTATCGGTCGTGAGCTCGGCCCCGATGCGCTCGACTCCTTCACGGACGTCAAGAACGTCTTCATCTCCACCAACTGACCAGCAACTGACCAGCAACAGACCAGCAACAGACCAGCAACAGACCACTACCCTCCGCCAGCGGCAACACGGAGGGCAGAACAGAACCCCCACACGGAAGGCAGAAACGATGGCAGGCAGGATCGAAGGGCGGGTCGCGGTCGTCACGGGAGGCTGCAGCGGTATCGGGCTGGCCACCGTGCGCAGGTTCGCCGCCGAGGGCGCCACCGTCGTGATCGGCGATGTCGACGACGCCAACGGACCCCGGATCGCCCAGGACGTCGGCGGAGCGTTCGTGCACTGTGACGTCACCAGTCCCGAGCAGGTCGAGGCCCTGTTCCTCGCGGCGAAGGAGACGTTCGGAAGCGTCGACATCGCCTTCAACAACGCGGGTATCAACCCGCCCGAGGACAACTCGATCCTGACGACCGATCTGGACGACTGGCGCAGGGTGCAGGACGTCAACCTGACCAGCGTCTACCTCTGCTGCAAGGCGGCCCTGCCGTACATGCTTGCGCAGAAGAAAGGCTCGATCATCAACACGGCGTCCTTCGTGGCAGTCATGGGTGCCGCCACGTCGCAGATCTCCTACTCGGCCAGCAAGGGCGGCGTGCTGTCGATGTCGCGCGAGCTCGGCGTGCAGTTCGCACGGCAGGGTGTCCGGGTGAATGCGCTGTGCCCCGGCCCGGTCAACACCCCGCTGCTGCGGGAGCTGTTCGCCACGGATCCGGAGCAGGCCGCCAGGCGGCTCATCCACATCCCGGTCGGCCGGTTCGCCGAGCCCGACGAGATAGCCAACGCCGTGCTGTTCCTGGCGAGCGACGAGTCGAGCTTTATCACGGCGTCGCAGTTCATGGTCGACGGCGGGATCACCGGCGCCTACGTCACCCCTGCCTGACGCCCCCGGATCGCCATTCATGGACACGGAGACGGACACTCACAGCTCTCGGCCGGTCATCGGCATCACCTGTTACGTCGAGGATGCGGTGCGCGGGGTGTGGCCGAGCATGCCTCACGCGTTGATTCCCTACAACTACGTGACCAAGATCGAGCGGGCCGGCGGGATCGCTGTCCTGATCCCGCCGCGGGTGGACGCTGATGCGCGGATGGCCCGCGCGGTCATCTCGCGTCTGGACGGGCTGATGCTGGCTGGTGGCGTCGACGTCGAACCCCGGCGGTATGCCGCGCTGCCGCACCGCAGCGTGCAGGAGGCGCGTCCCGACCGCGACGCCTTCGAGCTGGCCCTGGCCGACGTCACCCGAGAGTGGGACACCCCTGTGCTGGGCGTCTGCCGCGGAATGCAGGTGATGGCCGTGGCGGCCGGCGGGACGCTGGAGCAGCACCTGCCCGATGTGGTGGGGCACGACGAGCACTCTCCCGCCCCGGGGGTCTATGGCACCCATTCCGTGCGCACGGTCGAGGGCACCAGGGTGAGCGCTCTGCTCGGCCAGCAGGTCGACATACCCAGCTATCACCACCAGTCGGTGTCCAGCCACCCCGACTATGTGCCGGCGGCGTGGGCGCCGGACGGCACCCTGGAGGCGATGGAGCATCCCGCCTCGCGGTTCCGGCTGGCCGTGCAGTGGCACCCTGAGGCGGGCCGGGACGACCGGCTGTTCGGCGCGTTCGTGGAGGCTTGCGCCCGGTCGGGTGGGTGACCGCAGCTGGTGACCCAGTGGGTGACCACAGAGTGAGACGGGTAGCCAGATGGCGGACAGGCGTGTCAGGCTCCTGGGGTGAGCAACGACTGGACGGTAGTGGCTACCGCCACAATCATTATCGACTAGCGCGACGGGGCACTCTCCCGCCGCGCAAACCTCCCATACCCTTGGGGGGTTTTTTCGTTGCCGGGCACACCCCGTCCGGCCGGATCGCATGGCGGGAGAATGCTCCCCACGGGACAATGTTTCCCACGGGCGATGTTCCTGACGGGCGAAGTTCCTGACGGGCAGTGCTCCTGACGAGATACCACTACTTCCACACCCACGATTCCCACTGCGTGAGACAGGGCTGAGATGACCGACCTGCACGTCTACGACACCACGTTGCGTGATGGTGCGCAGCAAGAGGGCCTGAACCTTTCCATCGCGGACAAGCTGGCCATTGCCGTGCTCCTGGACCAGCTGGGGGTCGGTTTCATCGAGGGTGGCTGGCCCGGTGCCAACCCCAAGGACACCGAGTTCTTCGCCCGGGCCGGACAGGAGCTCTCGCTGCGCAACGCCCGGCTGGCCGCCTTTGGGGCCACCCGGCGTGCGGGAACCGTGGCCGCAGACGACCCGCAGGTCCGGGCTCTCGTCGAGTCGGGTGCGTCGGTGGTGACGCTGGTGGCCAAGGCGCATGTCCGTCATGTCGAGCTCGCCCTGCGTACCACGCCGCAGGAGAACCTTGCGATGGTGCGCGACACGGTGGGCTGGCTGACCGCGGAGGGCCGGCAGGTGTTCCTGGACGCGGAGCACTTCTTCGACGGCTATCGCAGCGACCGCGGCTACGCCATCGAGGTGATCCGTACGGCGATGGAGGCCGGGGCCGAGCTGGTCGCGCTGTGCGACACCAACGGCGGCATGCTTCCCAACCAGGTGTCGGACGTGGTCGCCGACGTCCTGGACGCCACCGGGGCCCGTCTGGGGATTCACTGTCACAACGACACCGGCTGTGCGGTCGCCAACTCGATGGCCGCGATCGATGCCGGGGCAACGCACTTCCAGGGCACTGTCAACGGCTACGGCGAGCGCACCGGCAACGCGGACCTGCTCAGCATCATCGGCAACCTGCAGCTCAAGGAGGGCCTCGAGCTGCTAGCGCCCGGTCAGCTGGCCGAGGCCACCCGGATCGCGCACGCGATCAGCGAGGTCACCAACGTGCCGCCGTACAGCCGCCAGCCGTATGTCGGTGCGAGTGCCTTCGCTCACAAGGCCGGCTTGCACGCGAGCGCGATCAAGGTGGACCCCGATCTGTACCAGCACACCGACCCGCAAGCGGTGGGCAACGACATGCGCATGCTCGTCTCGGGGATGGCCGGCCGTGCCAGCATCGAGCTGAAGGCGCGCGAGCTGGGATTCGACCTGACCGGCGAGAAGGACCTGCTGGCCCGGGTCGTCAAGCGGGTCAAGGAGCTTGAAGCCCAGGGCTGGACCTTCGAGGCGGCCGACGCGTCCTTCGACCTGTTGCTGCGCGAGGAGCTGGGAAGCCGGCCGGACTACTTCCGGGTCGAGTCGTGGAGGGTCATCACGGACCACACCTACGCCAAGGGCGACCCGGTCTCGGAGGCCACGATCAAGCTGTGGGCGGGCGGCCAGCGGGTCGTGGTCACCGCCGAGGGCAACGGCCCGGTGGACTCGCTCGACCGCGCGATCCGCCAGGCGCTGTCGGCTGCCTACCCCGAGCTGGCCAAGATCGAGCTGATCGACTTCAAGGTCCGCCTGTTCGACGCCGCCCACGGCACGGATGCCACCACCCGGGTCCTGATGGAGCACTCGGACGGCGTGACGTCGTGGAACACCGTTGGTGTCGCGCCGAACATCGTGGAGGCCAGCTGGGTATGCCTGACCGAAGGCATCACCTACGGCCTGATGCGCCGGGGGATCGAGGCCCGCTGAGCTGGTTCGCCGGGGTGGCCCCGGACGCCGGGCGAACGCCTGGGTACAAGCCGCCGCGACAACCGCCGGACAGGCACAACCATGGGGATTGCTGACCCTCATGCTCCCACCGGCCGTTCTCAGCGCGCACCGCCTGTTTGGCGGCTGGCAGGATGGACTTCATGAGTGACGAGAACGGCGGAGCTGACGACGGCATGGGGAACAGCACACGGGTTGGCAGCGTCGAGCGTGACGAGGCGATCGAGCTGCTGGCCGAGCACTGGCACGCAGGGCGGCTCGACCCGGGTGAGCATGAGCTCCGGGTGACCAGGGCCAGGGCAGCGGTGACCCGGGCTGATCTCGACGTCCTCTTCGCCGACCTGCCCCAGACAGGGCCCGCGGCCGGGCCGGTGTCGACCGGGGCTGTGGCCGTCCCGGGTGCCCGCGGGTTCCTGGAGAGCAAGCGCGACACGATCATCGCCCTGACCCCGTTCGCGGCGACGATCCTGTTCTTCGTGACCGGCTCATGGCTGTGGTTCATGATGATCCCCGTCATGGGGATCTTGCTGTACGGCCCTGACGGCAAAGAGAAGCAGCGTCGCAAGGGGCGTGAGGGCCACGGGCGCGGCGGCGACAGGTAGTCAGCCCGGAACCGTGTCAGCCGGAACAGTGTCAGCCCGGAACAGTGTCAGCCCGGAAAATGTCAGCCCGGAACGGTCCAGCGTTCGACCAGAGGCGCGTCGCCATGCTCGTTGTCCACGAGGATGTGCGCGAGTGCCTCGGGGTCGGACTGCTGCCGGTAGAGGGCCTGGCCCGGCAGGTACCGCCCGAGGTAGCGGCGCCGGACCTCATCGGCCGACCCGAAGAGCCCGAGATCGCGGCGATGCGCCCGTCGCAGGCTCTCGTCGGGCGACACCCTCAGGTAGAGCGACACTGTCCACAGGTCTCGCAGCTCGGGGCGCAGGAGAAACACCCCGTCCATCACCAGGACAGCCTCGGTCGGGACGTCGATGGCGTCGATGGCCTTCGCGGCGTCAGCGCGATGGTCGTACCTGGTCGTCCTGATCTGTGGCGCTCCGCCGAGGAAGGGCAGGAGGCACTCGTCCCGCATTCCCTGATAGTCGAAGCTGTCGAGGTAGTAGCCCTCCGGTGACAGCTCGCCCCGTCGGTATCGCTGCTCACGTGGTCGGTGGAACCCGTCGACGGAAGCCCGCACGGTCGGCGTCTTCGACGCGTCGGCCAGGTAGACGGCAAGCCTGTCGGCGACGGTCGTCTTGCCCGCGCAGTCTGGACCGTCGATGCCCACCACCACTCGCTGGTGAAGCCCGGACAGCTCCATGACTGCCGCGCCGAGCTTCTCCGGGAGATTCACCATGCGAGTCAATGTCATGGCCAGGCCATCGCGAAATCGCCGGGGCGCCTCGGCTACCGTCTCGGGAATGAGCCTCAACCTGCGAGCTGACTGCGAGAGCTGCTTCGCGCTGTGCTGTGTCGTGCCGGCTTTCTCAGCCTCGGCGGACTTCGCGATCAACAAACCCGCGGGAGCCGCTTGCCCCAACCTGCAACCGGACAACAGATGCGGCATTCACACCGACCTGAGGCAACGGGGATTCCGGGGTTGCACCGTCTACGACTGCTTCGGTGCGGGGCAGCAGGTCTCCCAGGTCACGTTCGGCGGACAGGACTGGCGACAGGCCCCCGCAACCGCCCGGCAGATGTTCGAGGTCTTCCCGGTCGTGCGGGACCTCCATGAGCTGCTCTGGTACCTGAGCGAGGCGCTCACGCTGCCCGCGGCCCGCCCACTTCACGGGGAGCTCCGCCGCGCGCTGGGGGCGACCGAACGTCTCGCTGGCCAGAGCCCGCAGGCCCTCCTGGAGCTGGACGTGGCGGCACATCGGTCGGACGTCAACGACGTCCTGCTGGCCGCGAGCGAGCTCGTCCGGGCCGAGGTCCCCCAGAAGAAGAACCAACGGGGGGATGACCTCATCGGGGCTGACCTCAAAGGGGCCGACCTCAGGGGCGCGAGCCTCAGAGGGGCCTACCTCATCGGGGCCGACCTGCGAGGTGCTGACCTGAGAATGGCCGACGTCATCGGTGCCGACCTGCGAGGCGCCGACATCAGGGGTGCCGACCTCACGGGCGCCATCTTCCTTGTCCAGTCCCAGCTGGACGCGGCGAAGGGTGACTCCAGGACCTCAGTGCCGTCCTCGCTCACCCACCCCACGCACTGGTGAGTGCTCACCCGGGTTCAGCCCCGCAGGTGACGCTCCCGCTGATCAGCGGGAGCGAGCAGGGTGTCGCAGCCGTCGAGGAGCCTGCTTCGCAGTACCTGCGCTCGCGCGCCGAAGTCTCGCTGCGCATCGACATACTCCGCCTTGCCGGTGGGGGTCTCGATCTTCACCGGGTCGTAGCCAAGGGAACGAAGGTCGTATGGCGCCGCGCGCATGTCCAGCTCGCGCACCGAGCGGGCCAGGTCGAAACAGTCCGCGGTCAGGTCGCTCGGGATGGCGGGGGAGAGCTTGTACGCCCATTTGTAGAGGTCCATGGTCGCGTGCAGGCAGCCGGGCTGCTCCATCGCCACCTGTGAGTCCCGGGTCGGGTCAAGGGTATTCAGCGGTATGGCCGGCTCGGTGAAGAACCGGAAGGCGTCGAAGTGAGAGCACCGGATCTGGTGGGACTCGAGCACCTCATCTGTCGCGGCCTGACCCAGGCGCAGGGGCCAGTCGGCGTGGCGGCGCTGCTCGGGGCTCTGACGGTAGACCATCGCCCACTCGTGCAGGCCGAAACATCCCAGCTGGGCCGGACGGGCCGCCGTTGCCGACAACAGCTTCCTGACGAACCGCACCGTTTCCGCCCGGGTCCCCAGGAAGGCGTCGAGATCAAGGGCTGCGGCGTTCTCGGCATACAGGTAGAACTTCCATCCGGCACGCTCACCGGCACCTTCGAGGGTGATACCCGGACCGGGGTGCCATCGGCGGAGCTGGGCCGGACTGTGCATGTAGTAGGAGAAGAGGAAGTCCTCCACGGGGTGCTTGAGCGGATTCTGCCGCCGGCTGCGGTGCCCGGCGGTGACTGCGTCGACCCGGGCGTGGTGCGCGGCCTCGAGAGGGCGCCACTGCTCCTCAGCCAACTGCTGCGTCATCGGTGATCTGGGGTGGAGACCCTGTCCTTCAGGTCGGGGAGGAAACCTTGCCTGGTCCGGTCGTTTCTGGTCTGCGGTGTAGTCCTTGACGATGCTGAGCGGTGCTCCGCCGCACGATCCGGCGAGGTACGACGGTGACCAGAACCTGCCGCCCGTCGCAGCCCGGTTGATCCTGGCGACGAGCTCCTGACGCAGCTGCCTGGACGAGGCGCCCTGCAGGGAGTTGACGAGGTGGGAGAGCGCCACCTTCGGCGGGCACTGCACAAGCAAGTGGACATGGTCTTCCTGTCAGAGGTGGTGGCTAGGTTCGCTGTATGAGGTTCCGCTTGTATCCGAGTGCCGCACAGAAGGTGCTCTTGTTGGAGCAGTGCGCTCACGCCCGGTACGTGTGGAACCTCGGCCTGGAGCAGCGCCTGATGTGGCGGCGCTGGCAAGGCCCCACGCCGGGCTTCAATGCTCAAGCTGCACAACTGACCCAGGCCCGTCAGGCAGAGCCGTGGCCTGCGTGCGGTTCGCAGACTGTCCAGCAGCAGGCGTTGCGTGACCTTGACCAAGCGTGGCGGCAGTTCTTCGCGGGGACTCACCGTCGCCCGAGGTGGCGTAAAGCCGGCGAGGACGAGGGCCTGCGGATCGTCGGACCGCAGGCGTTGCGGGTCAGGCAGGACAACCGGGCACGGTCGAGCGTGCTGGTCCCGAAGATCGGCTGGGTTTCGTTCAAACGCAGCCGGGACCTGGCCTGTTGGAAGTCGTACCGCATCACCGCCGACAGGGCGGGCCGTTGGCATATCGCGTTCGCTGTGATCCCCGAACCGATCGCCGCCCCCGGCACCGGCGGCGTCGTTGGTGTGGATCGCGGTGTCACTGTCGCGGTGGCCATGTCCACTGGTGAGATGACCAGCCCTGCCGGGTTGAACCCGAATGAAGCCGAGCGGCTCCTGCGGCTCCAACGCAGACTCGCCCGCGCCCGTCGCGGATCGAACCGCCGCAAGAGAGTGAGGACCCTGATCGGCGGGTTGAAAGCCAGGGAGGTTGACAGGCGCAAAGGCTGGGTTGAGAAGACCAGCACAGACCTCGCCCGGCGCTTCGACGTGATCCGGGTAGAGAACCTCAACGTCAAAGGGATGACCCGCTCCGCGCGGGGAACCGTGCAGAAGCCGGGCAGGAACGTCGCCCAGAAAGCAGGGCTCAACCGGGGCATCCTCAAATCCGGGTGGGGTCTGCTCGTGACCCGGTTGGAGCAGAAAGCGCCCGGCAGGGTCGAGAAAGTGAAGGCTGCGTACACGTCGCAGACCTGTAACGCCTGCAAGCACATCGCTGCGGAGAGTCGTAAGAGCCAAGCGGCCTTCGTGTGCGTGGCTTGCGGGCACAGGGCTAACGCCGACGTGAACGCGGCCAGAAATATCGCGGCAGGACATGCCGTGACAACGCGTGGAGACCTGAGAGTCTTGGCTCGGTCTGTGAAGCGTGAACCTCAACATGCACGGCCTCCCAAGGTCGCATAGCGGTTGGAATCCTGGTCATTCATGGCCGGGAGGATGCCAAGGGTGTAGAGATTACGTCGGGGGCAACGGTTAGGCTCGGTTCGTGCGCATCGCGAGATATACCCTTGGTGAGGACCCGACCTACGGCATCGTGCAGGGCGACCCCGGGGAGCAGTGGCTCGCCGAGATCCAGGGCGACCCGCTCTACCAGCCGATTGTCTTCACCGGCAACCGGGTGTCGCTGGAGGATGCCCGGCTGCTGGCACCGGTGATCCCTCGCAGCAAGGTGATCGGCATCGGCAAGAACTACGCCGCGCACGCCGCCGAGATGGGTGGCGAGGCTCCCGCGGAGCCGTTGATGTTCCTCGTCCCCAACACCGCCGTGGTGGGCCCGGGGGACCCCGTGGTGATGCCCCGGCAGAGCAACGAGGTGCACTACGAGGGTGAGCTCGCCGTGGTGATCAGCCGGATGTGCA
Organism: Dermatophilaceae bacterium; assembly: GCA_036385355.1. GTDB lineage: Bacteria > Actinomycetota > Actinomycetes > Actinomycetales > Dermatophilaceae > UBA4719. Next base: position 3,062 of record DASVKO010000176.1, on the reverse strand, counting down.
AGGACGTCCCGCTCGAGCGCGCCGGCGACGTCATCTTCGGCTACACCTGTGCCAACGACGTAACCGCCCGTGACCTGCAGAAGTCCGATGGGCAGTGGGCCCGGGCCAAGGGCTTCGACTCGTTCTGCCCGCTCGGGCCGTGGATCGAGACCGACCTCGACACCGGGGACCTGTCGATCGTCACCCGCCTGGACGGCGAGGTGGTCCAGGACGGCAGGACGGCCGACATGATCCATACCGTGGCCGCCCTCGTCGCCCACGTCTCGGCGGCCTTCACCCTGCTCCCCGGCGATGTCATCCTGACCGGCACTCCGGCCGGAGTGGGGCCCGTCGCCCACGGCCAGCGAGTCGAGGTCGAGATCGAGGGGATCGGCATTCTCTCGAACCCGTTCCTGCGTCGCGACTGACCGCCTCATCCGGTCAGCGGGCCCGGTCCTAGAATTGGCCCCATCATGACCTCATCAGACACCCCTCGTCCTGTCCGCCTCCGCGTCGCGCCCTCGCCCACCGGCGACCCACACGTCGGCACGGCGTACGTCTCCCTCTTCGACCTTGCTTTTGTCCGGCAGCAGGGCGGCACGTTCATCCTGCGGATCGAGGACACCGACCAGGCGCGGTTCCGTGAGGACAGCGAGCAGCAGATCTTCGACACGCTTCACTGGCTGGGCCTGAACTGGGACGAGGGCCCCGACATCGGGGGACCGTTCGCCCCCTATCGCCAGTCGGAGCGGCTGGACCGCTACACCCCGTATGTCGACCGGTTGCTGGCCGATGGGCACGCCTACCACTGTTGGTGCTCCACCGAGCGGCTGTCGCAGATGCGTGAGGCGCAGCAGAAGTCCAAGCAGCCGACCGGCTACGACAGGTTGTGCTACGGCAAGACGCGCGAGGAACGGGCCGCCCTCCCGGGCTTCTCGGAGATCCCGGTCGTGCGGATGCTCATCCCGGCCGACCTGGACACCCGGTTCACGGACCTGATCCGCGGCGAGCTGAACGCCCCCCACCCCGATGACCAGGTCATTGTCAAGGCTGACGGCTTCCCGACGTATCACCTGGCGGTCGTCGTGGACGACCACGAGATGGGGATCACCCACGTCGTTCGCGGCGAGGAGTGGATCAGCTCGACACCCAAGCACGTCCTGCTTCACCAGTGGCTCGGGCTCGAGCTGCCCGCTTTCGCTCACATGCCGCTGTTGCGCAACGTCGACAAGTCCAAGATCAGCAAGCGCAAGAACCCCGCAGCCCGGCTGACCTGGTTCCGCGAGCAGGGGTATCTGCCCGAGGCGCTGGTGAACTTCCTTGCCCTGCTGGCGTATCCGCCGAAGGAGGACGGGCGCGAGGTGATGACCTTCGATGAGTTCGTCGCCGACTTCGACTGGGCAAAGGTCAACCCTGTGGGCCCGATCTTCGACCTCGACAAGCTCGGCTGGCTCAACGGTCACTACATCCGGTCGCTGGACGTCGACGAGCTCGCGAAGCGCATCGTCGGCCACCTCAGCCTGACCGGCGTCCTGGCCCCGGAGCCGGCAGCCGAGCAGGTCAGGCTGATCAGGGCCGCCACACCCCTGGTGCAGGAGCGCATGCAGCTCCTGTCCGAGGCTGAGGGGATGCTCACGTTCCTGCTCGTCTCCGACGACGAGCTGGTCGTGGCGGACGATGCCAGGGCTCAACTCAAGGGCGACCCGGCGGCAGTGCTGGACGTGGCGATCCCGGCCCTGGAGACGTTGTCGCAGTGGGTTGCCGGCGATATCGAGGCAGCCCTTCGGGGCGCTCTGGTGGACGGTCTTGGCATCAAGCCCAAGCTCGCCTTCACGCCCCTGCGAGTCGGGGTGACCGGCCGCCGGATCTCGCCGCCCCTGTTCGAGTCCATGGAGATCCTCGGGCGCGAGTCATCACTGACCCGCCTGCGGTCGCTGCGCGCCTCGCTGTGACTGTGGAACGCCTGTAGCCCTGCTGGTTGTCTTCCGGGGGACCGCCTGGCGCCACTGCGGCCGGGGCGGGTTCTGGTGGTTGTTGGCCTGCGCCCGCGGCCGCAAAGCCGTACGTTGCTAGGTGGATGGAGCGGATTTGGGGCCGGGCGATCGGGCCGGTAAGGTTCATCCTCGGGTCACCATCCGCGCGCCGTGAGGCAAACGGGGAGTGATACCCCCATGGGGTATGGTGTAATTGGTAGCACGACTGATTCTGGTTCAGTTAGTCTAGGTTCGAGTCCTGGTACCCCAGCGTGTCGTTCTCCTCGTTGCGTGTGAACGGGGTGCGATTCGGAGATAAGCCACCCTTACCGGTAGGGTTTCCTCCGCCGCCGAGGAGCAAGTTCGACGTTGCTCGACAGCACGGCTAGGGCCCCGTTGTGTAGCGGCCTAGCACGCCGCCCTCTCAAGGCGGTAGCACGGGTTCGAATCCCGTCGGGGCTACAACTCCAATCCCCCCGGTTTCCGGGGGGATTGGTCATTTCTCAGCTCACCGACATCGGGATGATGTCGGCCCGGGTACACAACGGGTACACAACAGCGCGAGCCGCGGCGTCCAGACGGTCGGCGACCTCGTCGAGCTGGTCCGGGAACAGGTGCCCATACAGGTCGAGCGTCATGATCGCGGACTTGTGCCCCAGCATCTGCTGCACGACCTTCACGTTCGCCCTCGAGGCGATCGCCAGCGACGCCGCGGTGTGGCGTAGCGCGTGTGGATGCAGGCCCTCGAGGCCCAGCGACGCGGCCGTCTCGGTCAGGACCGTGCGCTGGAACCTCTGCGCCCGCAGCGCGCCGCCCTTTACCGCGGTGAACACCAGCGCCGCGGGCTCGCGGCCAGCGACGTGCGCGGCCAGGTCATCGACCAGGAAGCGGGGGATCGGCACCTCCCGGCGCTCGTGACCCTTCGGTGTTCCCCAGGTCTGCACACCGCGCACCAGCGTCACCGATTCTGCGATCGTCGCTCGCCGGCGCATCAGATCCAGGCGCCCGACACGCAGCGCTGCCATCTCGCCGAAGCGCACGCCCGTGTAGGCGAGGAAGAGCACAACGAGCCTGTGTGACCCGCAGGCTTCGGCGAGCTCGTGCACCTGC
>DASVKO010000175.1:0-10673 GCA_036385355.1 Dermatophilaceae bacterium | reverse complement strand
CCCCGAGTCGATCGCCCGGGCGTGGCGGAGTCTCAGGTGATGTCGTGTCGCAGCGTCGTCGCGCGCCCGATCACGGCGAACAGCATCGCGTACCCGAGCAGGACTGCCAGCCCCACCCAGGAGGAAAGCAGCCCGGCCGCCATACCGCTGTCGGAGTAGAACGAGCTGCCGGTGATCGCCTCACCGGCGGCGCCGGGCAGGTACTTGGAGATCCCCTCGGACCAGTCGAACTGGCCCAGGACGATGCGCAGGACCGGTTCGACGAACTGGGTGAACGCGAGGACGACCACGATGACTGCGACCTGGTTCGTCACCAGGGCACCGAAGCCGACCCCGACAACCGTCCATACCGTCAGCGCGAGCACCGACAGGGCCGCGCTGCGCAGCACGATCGGGTCGCTCAGGTAGGTCGGCTTGCCGAGCAGCGCGAGCACACCCGCGCCGGCCAACACCGTCGCGGCCGTGCCGACCACCCCAAAGAGCAGTCCCACCACGACGCTGGAGAGCATCTTGGCGGTGAGGAAGATCGTGCGGCGCGGCTCGGCCAGCAGGGTCGGCGTGATGGTCTGGTGACGGAACTCGGAGGTCATCGCCGTGGCGCCCACGATGACCGGGAACACGTACCCGAGGGAGGTGGCCAGGGTGTAGATGGTCCGGGCGATCACCTCGGGGCTCATCGGGGGGGCCGGGCTGGAGCCGGTCAGCCCCTGGCTCATCGAAGCGGGGTCCTGGGTGATGGCGAAGGCCATGATCCCGCCCAGGAATGCCATGTAGGCGGCCATCGACACCAGCAGGATCCACCACAGCCGGGTCGTGACGAGCTTGCGGTACTCGGTGCGGATCGCGGCGTTCACCGGGCCACCCCTGCGCCGAGGTGCGGTTCGGTGACCGGGGCACCCGCGTCCTCACCCACGAGGCGAAGGAAGATGTCCTCGAGCCCGACGTCGCGCGGGACGAGCTCATGCAGCTCGAGCCCGGCCGCGAAGGCACGCGCCCCGATCTCGGGCGCCGTGACGCGGTGGATCACGGCCACCCCGGGTTGCCCGGCGATCGCGGGTTCGACCCGGTCGTCCCAGCCGGCCGCAGTGATCAGGCGCCGCAGGCCAGCGGCGTCCGGTGAGGTGACGCGTACGCTCGGCTCCGCGAGGGCCGCGAGCTCGGCCAGGGACGAGGAGTGCACCAGCCGGCCCCGGGCGATGATGACGACGTCGTCCACGGTCTGCTCGACCTCCGACAGGACGTGGCTCGAGACCAGCACCGTGCGGCCCTCAGCGGCCAGGTGGCGCAGCAGGAGGCGCAGCCAGGCGATGCCCTCGGGATCAAGGCCGTTCGCCGGCTCGTCCAGAAGGAGCACGGGCGGGTCACCGAGCAGGGTGGCGGCCAGCGCGAGCCGCTGGCGCATACCGAGCGAGAACCCGCCCGCACGGCGTCCGGCAACCGCTCCCAGGCCCACGAAGTCGAGCACCTCACGGCACCGTGCGTCGTTCACGCCGACCTGCGGCGCGTAGACGCGCAGGTGGTCGAGCGCGCTGCGTCCCGGGTGGAAGCTGGCGGCCTCGAGCGCGGCCCCGACCGCGCGCATCGGCTGGGCGACGTGGGGGTATGTCGACCCGCCGATGGTTGCCGTACCCGCCGTCGGGACGACCAGACCCAGCAGGATCCGCAATGTCGTGGTCTTGCCCGCCCCGTTCGGGCCCAGGAAACCGGTCACCCGGCCCGGGCGCACGGTGAACGACAGGTCGTCCACCGCATGTACGGAACCGAAGTTCTTGACCAGGTGATCGATCACGATCAGGCCGTCGGTGGACTCGCCTCGGTCAGTGTGGACACTCATCGCCGTCTTCCCCCTCCGTGCGGAGATTCCGCGCGGAGCCTACGACATGATCATCGCCACTGCCAGTCAAGTCGCCGTCGAGGCCACGAATGCGCGTCGGAGATCAGCGGTGTCAGCGAGCAACCTGCGCCACGACGTCGGCGAGCATGGTCACGGCCCCGAGCTGGTGTGCCGTTGGCCGGGAGAAGATGACGTGCTCGATGCCCTCACCGGCCAAGCGCCCCACCGCATCGACCGCCTGGTCGACCGTCGCGTCCGCCATCAGGGCGTGCAGCGCGGTCTTCTCGATCTGGGTCTCGTCGCGCCCCTCTCGCTCACAGTGCTCGCGCAACACCTCGAGCTTGCGCGGGAGCTCAGGACTGTCGAAGAGATTGCAGGCGTCGGCATACCTGGCAACCAACCGCAGCGTCTTCTTCTCCCCACCACCGCCGATGAGCACCGGCGGGTGGGGACGGCGCACCGCTGGTGGCGAGTTCAGTGGCCGCTGGAGCTGGTAGTGCTTTCCCTGGTATGGCGACTCGTCCCCGGCCCACATCTGCAGGGCGACCTGCAGCGTCTCCTCCAGCCGCTCGAAGCGCTCGGCCGTCGGGGGGAACGGGATACCGAGGCCGCGGGACTCCTCCTCGTTCCAGCCGGCCCCGATGCCCAGCCACGCCCGCCCGCCGGACAGCACGTCCAGAGTCGTCGCGGTCTTCACCAGCACACCTGGGTGGCGGTAGTGAGCTCCGGTGACCAGGGTGCCGAGGGTGATCCTCTGCGTCTGCGCCGCCGCGAAGGCCAGGGCGGTCCAGCCCTCTAGCATCGGCTCCTCGGGAGCGCCCACCATGGCGATCTGGAAGAAGTGATCCATCACCCACAGGCTGTCCAGGCCAGCCTGGTCAGCCTCACGTGCGAGCCGGCCGAATGTCGGGCCGATGTCGGCCGGCTCACCGCCGTAGCTGAAGCTGGGCAGCTGGATCCCGATGCGCATGAGGTCCCTCTCGGTAGGGGTATCGACGTGGTCTCAACCTACGGGGTTGGTTCCTGTCCCGGGTCCGAGGAGGGGCAGAGGTCAGACGTCTGCCGGCAGCGAGCGCTCGATCAGCTCGATGATCTCGGGGGCATCCGGCTGCACGGTCGGACGGAAGCGGCTCACCTTTCCGGCGGGGGTGACGATGAACTTCTCGAAGTTCCACTTCACCTTGCCGGCCTTGCCGTCAGTGTCCGCCGTCTTGGTCAGCTCGGCATAGAGCGGATGCTGGGAGCGTCCGTTCACCTTGACCTTCTCGAACATCGGGAAGGTGACGCCGTAGGTCGTCGAGCAGAACTCCGCGATGGCCTCGGAGCTGCCGAGCTCCTGCAGGAACTGGTTGCTCGGGAAGCCCAGCACAGTGAAGCCGCGGTCGGCATACGTCTTCTGCAGCTCCTCGAGCTTCTCGTACTGCGGTGTGAGCCCGCAGCGGGAGGCCACGTTGACGATGAGCTTGACCTTGTCGGCGTACTCGGCCAGCGAGGTCGACTCACCGTTGATGGTGACAAGCGGGATGTCATTGAGGGTCACGCCAGGAGTTTCGGTTGAGGTCATGCTCAGACACAACGCCCCGACCCCGGCTTCTAGTCCCTCCACCGTTGGATGGCAATACACGGCAAAGCCCCCGCCGTATGTAAAGGCGGGGGCTTTGCTGCCCTCTATGGATCTTTGCTGCGAGGGTGCTTCGAGGGTGAGCGGACTCAGCCGATGAACGTCATGCCATTCCAGCCACTGCCGATCTGACGAGCCGTGCCGAACTTGCCGGCGTTGTTGCCTGGGTTCAACCCAGGTGCCCTGCAGCGTCCCGGGTGAGCAGGTCATTGCCGGCGGCACGATCCCAGTTGCCTGGGGTGACCATGGCCGTCGCCGACTGCCATCCGCTGGAGATCCGGGTGCGAGCAAGGACCCGTCCGGTGCCGGTGCCACGGAAGAGCCACAGAACACCAGCTGAGCTTCGGGCCACGACGTCCGCACGGCCATCGCCGGACATGTCACCGGCACCCATGATGGTGAACCCGTTCCACCCGGCACTGACCTTGACGCGGGCCCCGAACACGGCGTTCCCGGTCATCGGGTAGAGCCAAAGGACACCGGCCGAGTCGCGGGCGAGCAGGTCCGGTCGCCCGGCGGTGTTCATGTTGGCGGCTGCAGAGAGGGTGAAGCTACCCCAACCGACGCCGATCTGACGGCGAGAGGCTGACCCCTGGTAGAGCCAGAGGCGGCCTGTGCTGTCTTTCGCGATGATGTCGGGTGAGCCGTCGCCGGTCACGTCACCGGGGGTGACGATCGACATGCTGCCCCAGCCGACGCCGATCTGCTGGCGCGAGAGGAAACCGCCGCTGCCGTTGCCGGGGTAGACCCACAGCGCGCCGGCCGCGTCACGGGCGACCAGGTCGGTCCGGCCGTCAATGTTGAAGTCGTCCAGGCGAGTGACCGCAGCTGTCGGAACAGGCGGGGTGGTCGCCGGGGCGGGGGTGCTGGACGCGGATACGAGGTTGTCGATCACAAAGCCCTGACCGGCGGTGTCGGGTGCTGCTGTGCCGCTCTCGCGGAACAGCAACTTGGCGACCTTCGGGACTGTGTTGCCGCTGCCTGCAGCTTCCGGGTCGAAGCGGTAGTAGTCCTCCCAGGTGGTGCCGGTGGCCTTCAGCGCACCATCCACGTACACCTTGACGACGTCGTTGCCGGGGCCGGCGACGAAGTCGATCGCGAACCGGACTGTGTGAATGCTGGTCCGGGGGAGGGTGGCGACGTCCGTCTCCGGGAAGTCAGCGACCGTTCCGACCGGGCCGGCGTCCTTCACATCGTCAAAGAACACGTGAACGCCGTCGGCCTGGTCGTCGAAACGCAGGTAGCTCATCCGTGCGCCGTCGCCGCTGTCAGGACTGACGGTCAGGTGCAGGCCGGCCTGGACAGTGTCCAGGGTCGTGCCGATCTGGAACGTCGAGTCGAAGTGGGTCTGTGCGCCCTCACCGGCTGGTTGTACCAGCGCCGGAGAGAACGTCTGGTCGCCGAAACTGCCGCTGGTGACAGCGCTGGAGATCCGCAGCGACTGCGATCCAAGACCGGCAAAGCGGGGGGCTGGGGCCACGGACTGGTCGAACGAGCCGGTGCTCGCCCATCCGTCCTGGCCGTTGACTGACCCGGCGGTATAGGCCGGGCTTTCAAAGGTGGTTGGTCCGACGGTGTCGGCGTGGGGCAGCGGTGGCTCCGACGAACGCGGTTGCGAGCGATGCGGTGAGCGCGAAACTCAGCGCCTTCCCCACCCGCTGAGGGCGGCGAATCTGGGCGTGCAGCATGTGGATCCTTCAGTATGTTCTCTTGGCCAGGCCCCGAAGTGGGTCATGGGTATGTGGTCCGTGCGCCGGGCTTCGGTGACTATGTCAACGACGAAATCCTGCACGAATCTTGGGCAGCATACGGCATGAACTCTCGACCTCGTGACACCTGGTACCCCCCCGTCCTGGCTGTCCGGTCCGGCGCGGATTCGTGAGCGAACCGGCAGTTGTCAGGGGGGTGCGCAGATGTCCTTCGTGCCCTTAGCGGCGGCGATAACCGGACCTCTCGAGGACGCGCCGAGCCTGGCCGGAAGGCCTCGCTCAAGTCGCCGGATGCCACTCAGAAGTGGTCATGCTCAGACACAACGCCCCGCGCCCGGCGTCTGGTCCCCTGCTCCTTTCCGTGGTGGTCCTCATCGCCGGCAAGCTCCCATCACCCGTTTGCACGTGCGGGTACGACCTGCACGTCAGCACACGACGAACGGGACAGCGTCATGCCAACTTGCCGAAGAAGAGGAGTTGACGCTGATGGGGCAGGATTGCGGTGGACGAGAACTTGGCCGAGTGAGGAGACAGTGAATGCCGGACAGCTACCGGGAGGGCTATGTCCTGACCTCCGAATCCAGTCGCGTTGACGTCGGTCGGGTTCATGGCTGGCTGTCGCAGGAGTCCTACTGGGCCGAGGGACGCGAACGAGCGGTGGTCGAGCGATCTATCGCTGGATCGCGTCCGTACTCCGTGTATTGCCAGGAGCAGCAGGCGGCCTTCGCGCGTGTTGTCACCGACGGCGCCACCTTTGCCTGGATCTGCGACGTGTTCGTGGATGAGCATCACCGCGGCCGGGGGTTGGGTACCTGGTTGGTGGACAGCATCGTCGAGGACCATGCGGACCTCGGCGTGCAGCGATTTCTTCTGGCCACCAGGGATGCGCACGAGGTCTACCGTCGCTGCGGGTTCGTCGCCTTGGAGGGCACAGATCGCTGGATGGAGATCGATCGGCGGCCTACCCGCGCAGCCGTGCTGGCCCTTTGATCACGGCTGACGGCCGGTGACGGCAGAGTCGCCGGCAACAGCTCCATACCGGCATGCCGGTGCATGCCGCGACGAACGCCCGCGCCGGGATCCAGGGGTGGGCCCAGAGGCGCAGTCCATCACCCGAGAGCCAGGCGGCGGTGATGAGAGGGAAGCCGATCCCGCGCATTGGCCTGGTCTCCGCGATCGGTCCACTCACTGCCTACTGGCCCGTGCGGCCGTCGACGCACTCGCGCAACAGATCTGCGTGGCCGGCGTGGCGGGCATACTCCTCGACAAGGTGGATGACGATGTCGCGCGTCTCGGTCTCCTGGCCGTGGACGTCGACCTGCGCGTCCAGGTCCAGGCCGGCGTAGACGGCCCGGGCATGTGCGACCTCACCGCGCCAGGTGTCCCACGCCTCGGCGACCACTTCCTCGTCGGCCACAGCCTGGTTGAAGTCCAGGTCCGGGTCCTCCTCGGTGCGGTAGAGACGCGGCAACTCGATCTGCCCTTCAAAGACTCGGCGCGTCCAGGAGTGCTCGACCCGGGCGAGGTGGCGGATCATGCCCAGCAGCGACATCGTCGACGGCGGGACCGAGCGAGTGGCAAGCTGCTCGGCGGTGAGCCCCTCGCACTTGAGCTCGAAGGTCATCCGGTAGCGGTCGAGGTACTCCGCAAGGACGGCCTTCTCACCCCGTCCGGGCTCGAGCGCCTCTCGCGGATCGTTGTCGGGCTCAGCCCACATGCCATCGAAGTTCATGTGACCAACCAAGCAGCCGGACCACCGGCTCAGCAAACGAATTCGTGCAGCGCCGCGAAGCGGTCACTGTTCAGGTCGCGGTGCCCTGCGTTCTCGTAGCCTGGTGGTTGACGTGGGCTATGAGGAAGACGTCGACGGTGTCTTCGCGCTCGTGCACGAAGCCGTGGCGTTCGTAGAGTCGTCGGGCGGGGCTGCCCTGGAGCACGTTCAGCAGCGTACGTACCTGGCTTGACCAGGGGTTGGTCAAGTCAAGCCGGAACACGCAGCTAGAAGTTGGTCGCCATGTTCGTGAAGCGCGAGTAATGGCCCTGGAACGCCACCGTGATCGTGTCGGTCGGACCGTTACGGTGCTTGGCCACGATGAGGTCCGCCTCACCCTCACGCGGTGACTCCCGCTCATACATCGACTCGCGGTGGAGCAGGATCACCATGTCGGCGTCCTGCTCGATGCTGTTATGGACGGCAATTCCGTTGGCGATGAAGTTGTGTGTACCCAGAACCGTTGCGTCATAAACCTCTTCAACGCCGTCAGGCTCGATCGAAACAACCGAGTCCCACAACACGTCGTTGACAGCCATGAGCTCGAGGTCAGCGTCGTCCAGCACAACGGCCACTCGACCCAGCCGCTCGCGAGACGGAGAACACTTCCACATCGTCGAGCCGCAATAGGCCGTACCCATGGCTGCCTGGAACTGTCGATGTGTCATGCCCTTTTCGAGCATGACCTCCTTGACACGGTCCCAGACCTGCAGCGGCACAGTGTCAACATTGGTGTTGGCCGTCTTGTGGCGAACTATCTCGAGAAGCCGGGCGGCGGGCACCGACCGGTCGCCATGGACGCCGATCTCCTGCAGGAAGCGGCGCTGGTCGTCAACTCCGGAGACGTCGATGGTGAACCCGTTGCGATACCCCGCCTTCAGGGTGACATGGGTTCGGGTCGAGATGCCGAAGCGGAGGAGCAGTCGCGAAAGGTCATCGACGAGGCGTCGAGACGTCGAGGCATAGTAGATCCGTCCACCCTTTCCGTTCTTGTTCACGGTCACTGACCCGTCGGTCGCCCAGATATGTTTGATGAACAAGGCAATCTGGCGTTTCGAAACGTGGAAGATCGGCTCAGGAACGAACTTCTCGTGGCTGCGCAGGCCAAAAAGCCCCAGATCGTCCAACCATTCAGCGATGGGGTTCCGCTTGCCGTGGCCAAGATGGAATGGGGCGCGAAGGCGCAACGTCGTGCAGCGCGCGGCAGGGTACTCATCACGCACGGCCGCGACACCAAAGACCATCGCGGCCTTGGTGACCGCACCGAGATTCTGCTCGTCGACGCTGGCGTAGCGAATCGGCCGACGCTTGACGAAAGAACCGTCGCCCAGCATGTGAGCCAGCAGCACGACCTTGTCGTCCTGCCAGTCCTTGAGTGCGTGCGGCGCCGGCACGTGCCGCGGCACGGCAACGCGCGAGCCAGTGCGCAGGTCACCCAACTGGGTCCAGCCCTCATAGGCGAGGAACGGGTGGTTCTCTGTCGCGCGAATCGTCTTTCCTGAGGCCAGCTTCAAGCGGAAGACCGGCTTGACCCCGGTCGGGAAGACGTGGGTCAGATGCCTCTGCACATAACGCAAGGAATCATCCAGCGCCCAAACAGGAACATCAGTGGCGCCCTCGGCGTACAACTCACCCATCGACGTCTCGGCGCCGGTGTCAGCCCGCAGGATCCTTGTGTCAGCAGTCAGGCAACCCGACTCGCGAAGGTCGCTCATCTGCGGCCTCTTGTCAGTGCGCTGCTCGCTGCCACGGTTCAGCTGCGAGATCGCGATGACCGGGACCTGGAGCTCCTTGGCCAGGAGCTTGAGGGCACGGGAGAACTCCGCGACCTCCTGCTGGCGGCTCTCGACCCGCTTGCCGGAGCTCATCAGCTGCAGGTAGTCGATGATCACCAGGCGCAGGTTGTTTCGCTGCTTGAGGCGCCGGCACTTGGCCCGGATCTCCATCAACGACATGTTCGGCGAGTCGTCAATGAACAGTGGGGCGTCGGAGACCTCACCCATCGTGCGAGCCAGCCGGGTCCAGTCCTCGTCGCGCATCGTGCCCTTGCGCATGTTCTGCAGCTGGATCGAGGCCTCGGCCGAGAGCAGCCGCATGGTGATCTCGGTGCGGCTCATCTCGAGACTGAAGAGAACGGTGGCCATCTTGTGCTTGATGGCCGCCGAACGTGCAATGTCCAGTCCCCAGGTCGAGTTGTGCGTGGGGATCATGGACTCACCTGCCAGGTAGAGGTGCGCCTCGTTGTCGACCTCGATGCACCGCACGGGAACTGACTCCACCGCACGCACAGCCGTGATCAGGCGGCAGTTCCCACGCCGGGACATGCGCCCCCGGCGGTCCTTGTGCAGCAGGCGTTGACGCTCCAGGTCAAAGACATCGACCTCACTGCTGAACGTCAGGGTGAAAGCGGCTGAGGACACCTCGTCGTGCCCATGAACCCGCCTGCGAGACACACTGCATCGATAGCCAAGGCTGACGACCAGCTCGTAGACATCCCGGTGCAGACGATCGCTCGTCGTCGCGAACTGTGCGCAGCCAACGGGCGTGACGGTCCCATCGGTATCGAGCAGCCCCGCGAGTAGCTCGCGTCGCTGGCGCTCACTGCCGCGCAGGTAGTCATCCGGGATGTGCTTGTTGTCCAGGACCCCGACGGTGCGAAGCGCGGCCTGGACGCTGCCGTGTCCGAGGTTGCAGGCGTCGCACCGGCGCAGACCCGACGAAGGTGCGCCGCAGTCGGCGCAGCTGGACGGAATCGACTGCGGTGACTCCTCAGCGGCCCAGCGAAGCGAGCAGGAGTCGGGCGACGCTTGCGGTGTCAACAACAACAAGCCCTCGGCTTCCAGCCGCATGACCAGGTCTGGGTCGCTGGTGGCGATCTGCGCAGCGCCAGTCGTGCCCCCGCCGAGCCAGGCGCCAAGAACGTAGGGCGGAATGAGGTGGGACTGCTCGGGCAGATCCAGGGGAGAAGCCAGCGGGACACTGTGGTTGAGCCGAATCTCTGCGGTAGGGCAGCGCAGGGTCGCTGCGATCTCCGACGTTGTCCGGACCTCGGCGAAGGTGTGCTGGCTCCTCGTCCGGTTGCTGTTGTCCCTGGCCGCCTGAAAGGACCTGCGGCTCGATCGGGTATCGGTCAGCCACTGGTGCTCCGCGTCGGCGACGATCACCGAGCCGTCCGAGAACTCAACCGCGAAGCAGGGTCGATCGACCATCACGTCAGTGGCTCGGGTCACGACGGTCGGTCGCCCGTCGCCGCCGAGCACGAGCTCGCCCACCGCGACCTCGCCCATCGTCGTCCAGCCCGAGGGGGTGGGCAGCGCCGTGTCCAGGGCCAGCGCCTTTCCAACTGCCGGCCTCGCCGCCACCACGATCATCTGACCGGGGTGCAGACCGTTGGTCAGGTTGTCGAAATCGGTGAAACCCGTGGGCACCCCGGTCAGCTCACCGGTCTTCCCCGAGGCAGCCTCGATCTCGTCGACGGTGGCTTCGAGCACATCGCCCAGCACCGCGTAGTCGTCGCCTCCGCGCTTGTCCGCCACGGCGTAGATCTCGGCCTGCGCGGCATTGACGATATCCACGACGTCGCCGCCGCCCTGGCCGTAGCCCATCTGGACGATCTTCGTGCCGGCATCGACGAGCCGCCGCAGCACCGCACGCTCAGCCACGATCTCTGCGTAGTAGCCGGCGTTGGCCGCAGTCGGCACCTCGGAGATCAGCTGGTGCAGATAAGCCTGTCCACCG
>DASVKO010000174.1:0-3714 GCA_036385355.1 Dermatophilaceae bacterium | reverse complement strand
GTTCGTCAGGTCGACCTGCACGAAACCCGACCAGCGCTGCCCGGTGAGGTCAAGGTTGACCACGTCGTGTCCAGCCTGACGCAGCACAGCGACAACCGTGCGTCCCAGCTTGCCCGACCCGCCCGTGACGGCAATCCTCATTGTTGGCTCCTCCGAAGTAGATTCCCTCGCAGTCTGCCACCGCACAGTCGCGGCTCTCCCAACAGGCTCGGCACCACCGCACGGTCGCCGATCGCCTCAACCCCGGCGGAACCACGGCGGTAGCCTCGATCACATGCCTCCCCTCCCGGTGCTGGCCCGTGCGCGGCGTGCCGTCTCCACCCTCGCCTCCACCATGCATCCCGACGGCTTTCACGGTGCCCGCGAGCGAGCGGGTTTCTTCGAGGGCTGGTACGTGAAACTGGTCTCCGGCGACCGGGCGTCCCGGATCGCGGTGATCCCGGGAATCTTCGTCGGCCTGGAGGACTCAGCGGGCCGCCACGACGAGGCGTTCGTCCAGGTGCTTGACGGCTCCACCGGACGGTCCTGGTACGAACGCTACGACGCCGCGGACTTCCACGCGGCGACCGGTCACTTCGATGTGACGATCGGGCCGAACCGCTTCAACGCGAAGGGTATGACGCTGGATCTTCCGGCATCCGGCCTGCGCGGGCGGGTGGAGTTCACCACCGCGTTCGACCCCTGGCCGGTGACGGTGAGATCGCCGGGGATCATGGGCTGGTACGCGTGGGCTCCGGTCATGGAGTGCTACCACGGTGTCGTCTCGTTCGGGCACGACCTTTCGGGCTCACTGTCCCTGGTCGATGAGCCCCTGTCGTTCGACGGCGGGCGCGGCTATCTCGAGAAGGACTGGGGACGGGCGTTCCCTTCCGGCTACATCTGGATGCAGAGCAGTCACTTCGCCCGCTCCGGCGTGTGCCTGGTCGCCTCGATCGCCGTCATCCCCTGGCACCGCACGCAGTTTCGCGGCTTCGTCGTGGGCCTGCGGATGCCGGGGCCGGACGGTCGACCCCAGCTGCACCGGTTCGCGACCTACACCGGCGCGCACACCACCACGCTGACCGTCGATGACGACCACGTTCACTGGTCGCTGCGCAGCAAGGCGGGCGTGAGACTGGACCTCTCGGCCGAACGACGACGTGGCGGCCTGCTGCACGCGCCGGTGCGCACCCAGATGCACCGTCGCGTCGAAGAGACCCTCGACGCCCGTATCCACCTCAGGCTCACCGATCGCGACGGCCGGGTCATCCTCGACGACTGCGGTGAGGTCGCCGGGCTCGAGGTGCATGGCCACATCGACGAGCTGCTTGCGATGGCCTAGCCGCCGCAGTGCCGACACCACGGAGATCGACCACTGGGATCGACCACTGGGATCGACCACTGAACGCCGGGGCACGTGAAGTGACGGACAGTGACAGAATCGCGATACCCGTTCAGCATTCGCCCGAGGAAGAGACTCGATGACCATCATCAAGATCAATGCGATTACCGTGCCCGCCGAAGGCGGCGCCGAGCTGGCGCGCCGGTTCGCCGCCCGGGCCGGCGCTGTCGACGGCCAGCCAGGCTTCGAAGGTTTCGAGCTGCTCCAGCCGACCGACGATCGCACCACCTGGATGGTCATCACCCGCTGGGCTGACGACGCGTCGTTCCAGGCCTGGGTGAACTCTGCGTCCTTCGGGCAGGGGCACCGCCAGGCGGCCCCGCAGGGCGACCAGCCCGCGGCACCACAGGTCGCCATGACCAGTGAGCTGTGGTCCTACGAGATCGCCGGCGGGTCAGCCGGCTGACCCCTCACTCCGACTGCGGCCGGAGGGTGGTCGCTTCCCAGCCGGCTGCACGGATGACCTCTCCGGCCGCCAGGGTGATGCTCAGGTCGCCGACCCCCACCGTGAAGTCCTCGGTGCGGGCGGCTTCCAGGATGGTTTCGAGCTCCCCGGCCCGATCCAGGTACCAGTCCAGTGCCGCCTCGTCACCCCTGTGCCGCTGGGCGAGTCTGCTGCGAACCCGCGCCAGGTCCACCCGCAGCCTGCACACCAAGAGCGGAATCTCGAGGGCCTGCTGGTAGCGGTTCCGCTCAGCCCGGGTCTCGAGGACCCCTGCGAGGACTATCCGAACGGCACCGGCGTCGAGGTAGTTGCGGGCCACCGACCGAAGGTTCCGCAGTGCCATCGCCTGGTTGAACCGATCCCCGGCCGGGCTGGGCCAGGACTGGCACAGCCAGTCCACGTCGATGACTGCGTTGGGCACCCCCGCCTCGCTCAGCAGGTCGCCCACCTTCTCTGCGACCGAGGTCTTGCCGGCACCCACGGTGCCGTTGAGCAGCAGGGCGCTGCACGGCATACCTCCGGGAATGCTCACCCGCAGACCATACGAGACCCGGAGCGCTTCACCGGGACCGGCTGGATATGGCGGACCGAAGCTGGGCGACACACTCGGCGATGCTCAGCCGGGCCGTGTCCAGGACCAGATGCTCTCTGTCCCACGGTTCATACTCCCGGCCGGAGATCTCCAACCAGCTTGGCAGGACCAGACCGGGGATGTCTGCCGCCCGCTGTGTTGCCCGACGCTCGTGCTCGGCAGGATCCGAACACAGGACCTCGACCTCCAGGTGGTCGACGGCGGCCGCACTGGCCACGTCCCGCCAGGCCTGACGCGTGATGGCCAGCGGGTTCACCGAGTCGGCAACCACCCTCAGACCCTGGCGCAGGAAGTCCTCGGCCAGCGGGTAGGCGATCGAGTAGCCAACCGGTCCCAGCGGATGGGTGCCGGCGCCCGCGCGGACCACAGCCTGCTCGATGACGTCGATGCGCAGGTGGACGGCGCCGATCTCCTGGGCCAGGGCCCGCGCGATGGCGCTCTTACCTGTGGCCGGCAATCCGGACATGATGACGAGCACAGCCCATCATCGCAGCGAACGCCCGATCCGCCTATGCGCCGGCTCGCCAAGGCGCCGGGGCCCCGGCGCAGAACTGGGGTGGGACAGCCATCGACAGATCCAGTGGAAACGACCACCATTGGAGGGTCCAGCGAAACCACAAGAGAGGTCGTCATGAGCGTCTACCGGGTCATCGATGTGATTGGGACGAGTTCCTCCTCCTGGGAGGAGGCGGCGGCGGAGGCCATCTCCACGGCGGGGGAATCGGTGCGTGATATCCGGGTGGCCGAGGTGACCAACCAGGACATCGTCATTGGTGACACCGGGGACCTAGTCTACCGGACGAAGATCCAGCTGTCGTTCAAGTACGAATCGGACTGAGCCGGGGCGTCTCCTCCACCCGGAACACGCCCGCGACGGTCTATCGTCGGCTTCATGGGCACATCGGGCAAGACCGGTCCGTCTCGCGCCTGGTACGTACTGCCGGCCGTGTTGCTGCTCGCAGCACTGACCCTCGCAGGCTTCGGCCTCTCGTCGTTCGTCCACTTCGTGCGATCGGACCTGCACTCCTACCAGCCGGAATCGTCGATCTCGGTGACCAGCGACGGCTTCACCCTGTACACCGAGGACGGCGCCACCACCGAAGCGGCCGGCCCGCGTTGCACCGCAGTCGGGCCGGCCGGAGTTGTGCCGCTCCTGCCCATCTCGGGGCGAGTTGCCTGGAGCAACAATGCGGGCACGTTCGTGGCCATCGCCTCGACCCCACGAGATGTCCCGCCCGGGCGATACGTGATCCAGTGCTCCACCGAGATGACCGGCGGGTCGCCGACGCCGATGCC
>DASVKO010000173.1:0-3522 GCA_036385355.1 Dermatophilaceae bacterium | reverse complement strand
GAGCAGCCGACCTCGCTCAGGGGGAACCGAATGCGATCGCAGGCGCGTGTGCTGATGTTGTTGGTCGTGAGTGCGGCTCTGGCCTTGGTTGGCCTGGTCGCGGCACCTCCGCCGCCCGCAGCAGCCGCGGGACTGGCGCTGGACGCCTCGACGCCCGCGGTCGTCAAGGCGAGGGGCAACACCCTGACCACGGCCAGCTTCACGCCGCCGGCCGGATCCGTCCTGGTCATCTCCGCCCAGTCGAACGGAAACAGCGACACCAAGTCCATCGCGGTCAGCGACAACCTCAGCACTCACCTGACGTACACGCAGGCCCAGACCAAGGGCAACACGACCAACGACGTGTACGCCAAGCTCTACTGGGCGCCGGTCACCACCTCCCGGGCGATGACCGTCACGGCGACGATCGGCGGGAACAGCGGCGACTACGGCATGCTGTCCGTGCTGGTGTTCACCGGCGCGAACACCGCGGCCCCCATCGGCGCCTCGGGGGGAGGCCGTGGGGCGACGGGCGTGATCACCGACTCCTACACGTCGACGGCCAGCGGCTCCTGGGGCTGGCTCAGCTACGGGGACTGGGCGCAGAAGGGCGTTCCGAAGGTGCCCACGACCGAGACGGTGCACGCGTCGTACAACGTCTCCGGGGAGGACACGTTCGCCCTCATCAAGCAGAACGCCACCACGGCCGCAGCGGGGACGCAGGTCACGATGTCCACCACCTCCCCCACCTCCGGGGCGCGGACCACGCACATCTACTTCGAGGTCGTGTCGGCGACCGCCCAAGGCCCCTCCGCGCCGACGATCTCCTCGCTGGTCGCCTCGCCGGCGTCCATCTCGTCGGGGAGCTCATCCACGCTGTCCTGGTCAGTCACTGGGAGCCCGGCACCGACGCTGACCCTCGACAACGGGGTCGGGGACGTAAGCGGCCTGACGTCGAAGGCGGTCAGCCCCACCCAGACGACCACCTACACCCTGACCGCGACCAACAGTCAGGGCACGACCTCGGCCAGGGCCACCGTGACCGTGACCGCCCCGGACACCTCGCCGCCGACCGTGCCCACCGGCCTGAGCGTGACCGCGGTCTCCAGCTCGCAGATCAACCTGTCCTGGACCGCCGCGAGCGATGACGTGGGGGTCGCCGGCTATCGCATCTTCCGGGGCGGAACCCAGGTCGGTTCATCGACCACGACGACCTACCCGGACACGGGCCTGACGGCGAACACGTCGTACTCGTACACGGTGCTTGCCTACGACGCCGCCGGCAACCTGTCGGACCAGTCGAAGTCCGCCTCCACGACCACGCTGGCACCCACCTCCTTGGGACCGGAGCCGACCGGCTGGTATGCGGGCGACCCGCACGTGCACCGCAGCTGTGGGGGCAGCGCCGAGGCGGTGAGCAGCATCCTCAAGAAGATGGATGACGAGGATCTGCGCTTCATCTCGCTGCTCGCCGACTGTGGGAACGGTGAGGTCCAGAACCCGACCACCGACCTGCCTCTGGTCAACGGTCAGGACGCCTCAATCTCCACCGCGAACAGGACCGTCCACTGGGACACGGAGTGGCACTGGGACGCCACGTACGCGCAGTACGCGCATCAGGCGCTCGGAGGCCATCTGGTCAACCTCGGGCTGAGCAGCGCGTCGCAGATCTGGCAGGAGTACACCTATCCGGTCATCAACGGGGCGCACCAGCTGGGTGGGATCTCGGGATTCGCGCACCTGCAGTACCTGCCCAGCGGCATCCCGAACTCCCTGGACTGCTGCACCCCGATCGAGTACCCGGTGGAGGTGGCGCTGGGGTCGGCCGACTTCATCTCCGAGGACGTGACCAACACGGGGGACACCGCCATCGAGGCCTACTACAAACTGCTCAACGACGGGTTCCGGCCCGGCTTCGCCGCGGGCACCGACTACCCCTGCGGGAACAGCGTGATCGGATCGCGGCTGACCTACTCGAACATCGGGAGCGGGCAGGTCACCTACCGGAACTGGATCAACGCGATCAAGAACGGCCGAACCGTGGTCTCCCGCAACGGCCATGACGAGTTCCTCAACCTCGTCGTGAACGGCTCGGCCGGTCCAGGCGACCAGGTCGACCTGGCCAATGCGGGCAGCGTGCCGGTGACGGTCACGTGGACCGCCAAGGAGAACTACACCGGAACGCTCCAGTTGGTCCAGAACGGCGAAGTCGTGGCCAGCAAGCAGGCCACCGTCACGGCGGGCTCGCCCGTCACCCTGACAGCGAACGTGGACTTCGCGAAGAGTGGCTGGGTCACCGCGCGCAGGATGGACTCGTCTGGAGCCAACCATCAGGTGCACACCGCGGCAGCGTTCGTCCTGGTCAACAACGCGCCGATCCGGGCGAGCGCCGACGATGCACAGTTCTACGTGGACTGGATGGACAACCTGCTGACCAAGACCTCGCCCGGCGGGGAATGGAACCACTTCTTCCCGACCAACCTCGCCGCAGCCCAAGCCCGCTACCAGCAGGCGAAGGCAGTGTTCCAGCAGATCAAGGCGGAGGCAACGGGCCCCGCGGCTCCGGCGGTCTCCTCCTTCTCGGCATCGCCGGGGACGATCATCCAGGGCCAGTCAGCCACCCTCTCGTGGGGTGTGACCGGTAGCCCCGCTCCGACCGTGACCATCGACAACGGCGTGGGCGACGTCTCCAACCGCACATCGATCACGGTCTCGCCGACCCAGACCACCACCTACACCCTGACCGCGAAGAACAGTCTCGGCACGGTCACCAAGACGGCCACCGTCACCGTGTCCACCTCCCAGAACACCCCGCAGTCGCTGTTCACCACGCAGGTGCCCGACGGCGCCACCACGGACGGTCCGGGTGTCAACTACGAACTGGGGACGAGGTTCACGTCCGCGGTGGCCGGGCAGATCACGGCGATCAGGTTCTACAAGGCCGCGAACGAGAGCGGCACGCACACCGGCCGGATCTGGAGTGCCTCGGGTCAGCAGTTGGCATCGGTCGTATTCTCCGGGGAGTCCGCCTCGGGTTGGCAGCAGCAGGCGCTGGCCCCGCTGGCGATCGGAGCGAACACCGAGTACATGGTCACGGTCAACACCGCGAATGCCTACTACGTCACGACGGACGGTGGCCTGAACTCGCAGATCTCCAGTGGGGACCTGAAGACCGTTGTGGGATCCAACGGCAGGTACGGCTTGGTCGGGACGTATCCCACGGACTCGTGGGAGAACTCCAACTACTTCCGGGATGTTGTCTTCACGAGGTGATCCGGCCGGCGCGCACGCCCCTGAAGAGCCATCAGGCGAGGCAGGCGCGTGCGCGCGGCCTCCCGGGCGTCCCTATGCCCGATTGCAGGGGCTGCTGTCCGAGTTGACCCCAGGCAAGGCCCAGAAGGACATCACGGCCTTGCAGGCCAAGGGGAATTCTCGCAACGGTGCGCCCGAGGGACCTGGCAGGCAAGACCCCGCCGCCGGCTAGCCCACCCCCAGCGCGTCGACACAGTCACGCAGATGCCGGAAGGCTGGGTATTTGCACCT
>DASVKO010000172.1:0-7108 GCA_036385355.1 Dermatophilaceae bacterium | reverse complement strand
TGCCTGCAGTCCTCATGGTGGTCCTGTCACTCCTTCTCAGACCACGAGTCAACCGGATCGCCAACATCGTCGTCAGCCTCGTCTACCTGATCACCATCATCGGGTTGTGCATCGGCGAAACGTGGGTCTACTACCTCCTCGCAAGCTTCATCGAAGTGATACTCCTCGTCGCCATCGCACGAACCGCCTGGAAATGACCGCCACCCCAGATCGCACCCTCGCTGCCATAGGCAACCAACACTCGGAGCTCGCGTCATTGTGGGCGCTGTGATGCCTGCCCCACGGTGGGCGATCGGAGGCGGTATGACGCCGCCCGTCGCCGACCTGGAAGCCTGGCCGGCCAGTCGTGCCGGGACCGCTCGCGCACAGGACTTTGGACTCTAGAGGCTGGGTCACACCGCGACGAGACTTCAGGTATGAGCACGCATTCGAGCTTGTTTACATCGTCACCAACATCGGCTCAACCATCGACTGGGCCTCGGCGTCTGCGCGATTGGCAGTTGATCGTCCCGGCGAACGGGACGCCAACATGAGCGCCGCCGAAGCCGCGAGGGTCAGCACGGGGTTGGCCTTCGTCGTCATGCCACTGGTGTTCGTCTTCGCGTTCGCGACCCATCCTGGTCTGCTGCGGCCGCGGGTTCTGCCTCCCGAGCAGTTGATCGATCGGTCACGGGGAAGACGCCTGCTGCATGCTGGCCACGGCCTCGTCACCCTCAACACGGTGTTGATGATCATCGTTGCCCTGCACCTCGGGAGTGTCGTGACGACCCACGGCGCCGGCTGGGCAGGCCTCGTTGGCACGTTCCTGGCCGTGCTGGGCACCGTATGCCTTGCTGCCGACAAGGGCGCCCTATGTCTGACCATGAGCGCTCTGGATGGCCTCAGTGATGACGAGTTTGCAGCTGCGAGACCCGCCTTGTCTGCGATCTTCGCGAAGAAGGGCTGGCTGTGGCTGTTGTGGGGCATTGTCCTGATCCCCATCGGATTCGCCGTGCTGGCCATCGCAACGCTCGCCTCCGGGGCAACCTCCCCATGGGTGGCCATTCTCCTGCTCGTGGGGGTGCTGTTCATCGGATTCCCTGACGGCGCCGAGATCGTCAACCTCGGCGCGGCCATCATCATGGCCGCTGGCCTGGTCCCGTTCGGCCTGACGATGATGGTTCAGTAGGTCGACGACCGCAGTGCCGGTGTCACCGCGCTCAGTGCTGTGCCCGTATTCTCCTGGCACAGCGCCGCCCGACGTGCGGCGTGAACACCCAGATCAGCGCCCGACATCACGTCGAACTGCCGGCAGCCCCATCGATGCAGTCATCGCATCTAACGACAAACCAGAGGAGACACCGTAATGGCGTACCAGTTCAGCCAGCGGCACCGGACGACGTTCCAGATACTCGGGGTAATCCTGTTGCTGCTGTTCTTCTCTGCGGTGCTCGTGCCCCTGTTCGGGGCAACCATCATCAGCATCCTCACCGTTGTAGCCATCATCCTCATCATCGCCCTGATCGTTGGCAAACGCGGCACCTGAATAACGAGGACAGAATCTGCGTCATGGCCTTTCCGGAGCGCCCAGCCGACGCCCGCACCCATCGGCTACCGGGTAGTTCCGATAGCGGTTCCGCCTTCGGGATGACGGAAACTACGGGACATGTCGATGAGCGTGAGCTCATTCCGGCTCCTCTCTGTTGTCAAGACCGAGAGGGCGGTGATGTCTTTCCTGGCCTGGCCGGGGGGTAGCTCCGCACCTACTCTCGCTTTGGCTCCGAGGAAATCCAAGCGGTCAGGAGTTCAAGTCCCCTCAGCTCCAGCAGACACCGGTCCACGGGATCAGTGTGGATTCTCAACGAGGAGCAACGTGCCTCACGTGTTGCAGGATGGATTAGCATCCCACCGTGGTGGTTTCGCATTTCGACTTTGTGGACGTCGTAGCGGCTGACCGTGACCTGGTGGTGACGAGTTCGGATGATCACGTTTGCCGGCTGGAGCCGCGGGAGTCTGATCTCGTCTGGTACTGCGACCTCGATGACGGCACACCGACCGCTGACGACCGCGACCCGGCGTCGTTCGTCCGGTGGGTGTGTCCGGCGTTGCGGGTCGGCCGTTCCGCGACAGGGACGGACATCCCGCTGGTCGACGTGCGTCGACCCGGTCCTCAGTCCGACCTCGGCAGACTGATGAAGGGGTTCGGGCGCCTCGCCGGTCGGGCGTCGCGTCGCACGCCCGGAGGCGATATCGAAGGACGGTTCGTCTACACCGATCCCGTTGGGATCCTCGACGTCGCACTTCGCCGGCGCATCGAGAACTGGCCGTCGGCCTGGCACGGCGACGGTGTCGTGCGCCCTGCCGAACTGTGGTCGATCAAGGTCAATGGCGAAGGGCTCGTCGTGGAGTCGGTGTCCTGGTGGGGAAGTGCGCCGGCCCTCGGTCACCAGATCGGGCTGGCCCTCGACATCGCTCATCGACTGGCAGCACAGCGATAGTCCACGACGCGCCGCCCGCTGTCGCGGCTTCGACACGGCCGGCCCGCGGGCGACCTCGGCAGAGTGACCGAAGCGGAACGCTTGTGAACATCGAGATCAACCGATCACCGCACCAGCTCGCGTCGACATCGGCAGGGGCCAACACCCGCGTCTAACCGCCGCCAAGGACCGCACCTTCAAGACCGTCCGTCCGAGTCAGGGAACCGCCAGCGGGACAGTTCCGATCCGCAGACGGCCGTCGTTGTGAATTACCAGGACCGTCCCGGCTGACGATCCCCGGCTGACGCGCGGGCAGGTGACGGCGGGGTTCGCCAAGCCGGATCTCGTAGTGCTGCAGGTCGGCGTCAGCGCCGACAAGGGTGAACCCTGCGCTGCCAAGTGTTCGCTGGGAGGGGACGTTGTCGGCGGTGCTGTCGGCGAGGACAGTCGCTACGCCGTAGTTGGCCGCGAGGATGAGCAGCGCCGTGAGGGCTTCGGCGGCGTAGCCGTGTCCCCGGGCGGACGGTGCCAAGCCGTAGCCAGCTTCGACGCTCCCACCGCGGGGCGGGCCTTTGAACCCTGCCCCACCGACGGCCAGGCCGTCGGCCACGCGGACGATCTGGTAGTAGCCGAAGGGTCGCTGCTCGCCGTGCAGTTCGGTGGCGCGGAGAAGACTGCCCACGGCCGCGAGATCGCCCACGAATGGATAGTCGGCCACCCATTTGTCGTTCGGCCCTGGTGCCCGGGCGCAGATATGCCCGGCCTCGGACTCGTCGATTGCATGCAGAACCAGCCGTGTTGTCTCGATGTCCCTCACGCGGCCAGCAAACCAGCATGCGGTGGGACATGCGAACGAGTTGTTGGGGTTGAGCTTGCCCGATGGCCCAACCCGCCCGAGGACATCGCCGCCGGTTACATCGAACGACCCTGACCGACTGGCAAGAACCGCGGGTGGGCGGGTCTTGACGGTGACGTTCACCGGCACGCACATCACGGCAGTCACCGACCCGATGAACAAGTCGGTGACGTGCCTACGACGGGCAGGGGCAGGTCACCGTCCCAGACCGACCCAGTGGGCCGGGTCACCACGTTCGCGTATGCCGGTGACCCGTTCAGCGCTACCGGCGGCACCACCGCCACAACCGACCCTGCGGGCCACCAGCACGCGGACGCCTACCAGTACGGCGTACGTGAGGTCCTGCGACGAATACGCTATTCGAGGTGTTCCCGGCCTGTCGGTGGCCCGCCCTAGCATTGGGGATCGTGACAACCCCCAGACTGCACACCGTCTTCGTCCCTGGACTGCTCTGCTCAGCGCGGCTCTACGACCCCGTGCTGCCCACCGCCTGGGCCTACGGCGCGGTGACGGTGGCCGACAGCCGCCGCGACGACACGATCCACGGCATGGCAGCCCGGCTACTCGATGACGCGCCGGAACGGTTCGTGCTCGTCGGGCTGAGCATGGGCGGTTATGTCGCCCACGAGGTCATGCGCCTGGCGCCCGAACGGGTCAGCGGGCTGGCATTGATCAGCACCTCCGCGCGACCCGACTCAGCCGAACAACTCGAGAACCGGCAAGGCCAACGACAGGCCGTGCTCGACGGCCGGTTCGACGAGCTGGTTGAGGCTGTCTTCCCGGTCCTTCCCGACCCGGCCAACGCGGCAGACGAACAACTGCGGGCGTGGTGGCGGCTGATGGCCCACGAGGTCGGCGCGGAGACGCTCGTGTCCCAGCTCGACGCCGTGATGGCGCGACCAGACTCACGCCCCGGGCTGGTCGCGATCACCTGCCCCACCGCCGTCATCCACGGCACGGGAGACCGACTCATCACCCCCGACAACGCCACCGAGACCGCTGACGCGATCCCCGGCGCTGTCCTGACTCTCGTCGATCGCGCCGGCCACATGCTCCCGCAAGAGCAGCCGGTCGCCGCTCACGCCGCACTCGCCGCACTGCTCGACCGGGTGACGGCAACCAGCTGAGCCGGCCCCTGCACAGCGCCCTTGGCTGCTACCGACCCGACACCGCGAGCAGCACGTCGACAGCAACCGCCCTACCCGGTCAGTGGGGTCGTAGACCGACCCGCCCAGCTTCAGACGGACCTGTCGCTGGGTGAGGTCGGCGGCGATGGCTCTAACGTCAGGCAGCGACCTCGCCGGCCGGTCGAGCTCGGTGACCACAAACATGGGCTTCGTCGTTCCGTAACGGGATCCCCTTGTGAGTCTTATCGGAGCATGTGTTCGAGCACCTGGGCGACGCCGTCGTCGCCGGCTGTGGGTGCGAGATGGTCGGCGGCGGAAATCGCGTCTGGATGACCGCCTGACATCGCGTAGCTGGTCCCGGCCCAGGTAAGCATCTCAAGGTCGTTGGGCATGTCGCCAAAGGTCACGACGTCTTCGGCAGCAATACCCCACATGCGGGCCAGGTCGGCCAAGCTCGAGCCCTTGGTCACCCCCTGCGGACCCATCTCCAGAATGGCCATGGTGGGGCTGGAGTGCGTGGGCGTGACGAGGTCGGCCACGTGTGCGCGCCCCGCGGCGAGCAGCTCGTCGGGTGTGGATCTTGAGCTGAGCGCAATCATCTTGATCACCGGCACGTCGTCCAGCAACTCCTCCAGGCGCAGCGCTTGGCGCCGGGCACCGACCTGCTGTGGATCTGGGGCGAGCCCCTCGCCGCGCCCCGACCCGCGCACCGCTTCATACGCCCATTCCGCGCGCAGCTCGTCGAGCGTCTCCACCGCGAAGACAACGTCTGGAACCACGACTCGTAACCTGCGAGCCACCTCCGCTGCCATCTCGTTGGTGATCGAGTGAAGTGCGAGGATCGAGTCGGATTCAAGGTCCAGGGTGATCGACCCGTTAGCGCATATAGCGAATCCCTTATGGCCGGTGGCCTGCGCAACAGGTGTGAGCCAGCGCGGAGGGCGTCCAGTCACGAACACCACACGCACACCTGCCCTCGTGCACGCCTGCAGTGCGGCGCGGGTGCGAGCCGAAACCCCCTGGCCATGGGGAATGATCGTCCCGTCGAGGTCGGTCGCCACCATGCGCAGCGTGCGCGAAGCCAACAATGGGTATAACACGAAGATCCAGCTCTCTTTCTCTATACCAGCTTCTCTATACCAGCCGCGGAGCGTGGATCCTGGCGGCCGCTACGGCTCGGGGCCCGCGTGGAGCCCGAGGACGACCTGGAGCAATGACCGCTCGCGCCTCTTGCCCGATATGGGCGGCCTAAGCCTCACAGCAGCAACGGCCATCTACACCCTAGCCGGATCGTGAGTTCCTCTTCGCCAGGTACACCCTGAGCCGAACGCCAGCGGAGCACGTGACCGCTGCGCACTCTCGCATTGGTCGTCCCGTAGCCGGATCCGACCACGAACCCTGGACGGATCGGAACGCCCGAACGTAACGTGACTCAGGTACCGCAAGCCTCCCCGCACGGGCATCGCAGGTGCCGCCCAGGCCACGCGTGAGAGGAACCACCGTCATGACCCTCCCGGTACTCCAGGACAAGGCCGCCATCGTCACGGGCGCCGCCATGGGCATGGGCGCGGCAACCGCCCAGCTCTTCGCCGAGGCTGGCGCGAAGGTCGTCGTCGCCGACATAAACGAGGAGAAGGGCCGAGAGGTGGTCGCCAGCATCGAAGCCGCAGGCGGTACCGCGTTCTTCCAGCTCGTCGACGTCTCCAACTCCGACCAGGTCAGGACCATGGTCGGCGCCACCGTCCAGCAGTACGGCCGCCTCGACGTGGCCGTCAACAACGCCGCCCTCACCCCCGACGACAAGCCGCTCGCCGAGTTCGACGAGACCTACTGGGACCGGCTCATTTCGATCGACCTCAAGGGCACCGCCCTGTGCCTGAAGTGGGAGCTGCAACAGATGATCCGTCAAGGCGGCGGCGGATCGATCATCAACATCTCCTCGGTCAGCGGGTTCCGACCCCAGCCCGCCAACCCCGCCTACGTCGCCGCCAAGCACGGCGTCAACGGGCTCACGAAGGTCGCCGCCCTCGAGAACGGCGCCACTAACATCCGAGTCAACGCCGTCGCGCCCGGGGCGATCGACACCCCGATGTTGCGCGGCGCCCTCGAGCAGTTCAATCTCACCGAGGAGGACTTCGCCCCCCAGCTCAGCCTCCTCAACCGGTTCGGACAGCCCCGCGAGGTCGCCGAAGCGAGCCTCTGGCTCGCGTCTGACCAGTCCTCCTACGTCACCGGAACCGTCATCCACGTCGACGCCGGCTACACGAGCCGCTGACACCACCGCCGACGTCGTCAGACGCTCGGGCCAAGGAGTCGCCTCGACACCGGTTCATTCGCCGTGGAGACGCCCGCAACGTGGTTCTTGGTTGCCCAGTCCTGTTCATCTTGTTCTTCCCGCCCTATATGGTGAGCCGCGCGGGATAGCACAGCGCTCCAGAGCAGCCCGGCCGGGATCCTTGATCGGACGCGGTCGACTGCCCGCCACCTCGAAGGCATCAGGGCACCAGCGGTCGGACCTCGTTCGCGACGAATCGCACGAAGTCCTCCGGGTCAGGGTCGTCGGCGGTGGGCTGCAGGACCACGGTGTCGGCCCCTGCGTCGGCCCACCGCTGGACGGCCTCAGCCACGGCCGTGGCGTCCCCCGCGATCCCGACCTCCGCAGTCATGTC
>DASVKO010000171.1:0-1637 GCA_036385355.1 Dermatophilaceae bacterium | reverse complement strand
AAGCTGGTCAGGTGGTTGTAGGTCGTCGTCAGGTCGACACCGCGCTGGAGGCCATGGTCAATGATCAGCCGGTTTCCGTATCCACCCGACAGCGACTCCGGCGTCGTCAGGATGACATCGCCAGCCGCCGCAGCGTAGACCGGCGAGCCACAGTTGGCGGCGAAGTCGATCCCGGGGTGGTAGCCCAGGGGGTCACCTCGCGGGCGGAACTCCTGAGAGACAGATGCAATGAGCGGATAGCTCAGGAATCCGCCGCGACTGCCCTGCGCCGGGCTTTGCGCCGGGCTTTGCGCCGGGCTTTGCGGCGCGGGTTGTTGGGCTCCGCGAGCTGCAGCCTCGCGGGCTGCCTTGGCGCGAGCCGCCAGCTGTCTGCCCAGTGAGTCCGACTCTGCCTGCATCTTGTTCAGGCTCGCCGTCTCCGTGGCCTTCCTGGCGGCGACCGTTGCCTTGTAACGGGACTGGTCGGCATACAGCAGATCAAGCTTGGCCTTGGCAGCCCGCGCGGTCTCGCGCGCCGCCGTGGCCTGGGCCAGTGCAGCCTCAGCCCGGGCCTTCAGCACTACCACCTGTTGGCGCACGGCGACCAGGTGCACCTGGTCGGCCTCGCCCTGCGCCCGCATCGTGCCCAGTCGACGCAACGCCTCCCCCCGGACCCGCATGACCGTGTCCAGCAGCATGATGCGGTCGGTGAAGTCCGCGGGGCTGGTGGCCTGAAGAACCATCGAAAGAACGGACATCCCACCCTGCTGATACTCGTCGCGGACCAGGTCGCCGAGCTGGTCCTGAACGGCCTGACCTTGGCGGGCATTCTGACCGAGAGCGTCCACGGCCTCGGCTACGTTTGCCTGTGCGACCTCAAGGGCTGTGCCTATCGCCTGATTATTGCGATCGGCCACGCCCTGTGCGGCGTCGGCAGCAGTCAGTGCCTGCCGTGCCCCAGGTAGCTCGGCCTTGATGCGTTGCAGCCCCACGACGGCTTTGGCCAGGTCCTGGGAGGTGCCCTCGATCGCGGTGCTCATCCGGGCGATGTTGGCGTCGAGCTTCTTCTTGTCGCCAGCGGTGTCAGCCGAGCTGAGAGGTACCAGCCCCAGGTTGAGCGTGGCGGCAATAGCTGTGAACAGAACCGCCATCCGCACCCGGGGGCGATGGCGAGAGGGAAGTGACACTGTCAGGACCCGCTTCACTGTTTCATTGTGAACACAGGCATATGCCATAAAGGTGGACATTTACGCTGGCGACCCTTCGGCGTGTTGCCACGTCGAGGGGCGCAAGGTCCCTGACTTCGTGAGGGGCTCCTGTTTGGCCATCTCGTTGGCCCACAGTCCACTCTCGGGCCAGACGCGCCAGGCTCCGCAGAAGAGCCTTGCCACCAACCGAGGGAGGCAGCGATCCTCAGACGAAGTCCTGGCTGTGCCGTTTGCCGATCTCCATACGCAGATCACCGTCGGGCTCGATCAGCTCCTCATCTTGACCCGCGTGACGTTCCCTTACCGGACTTAACGCCCGGGTGGGACGGTGCAACAACGCACCAATTCACCCGGACCCACTCCTCTAGTTCCGCGGGGCGATCGGCGGAACCACGGGGGCCCGCTGACCGCTTGGTGTGACGCTCCGCAGCCCGCTGATGGGGCTGGTCT
>DASVKO010000170.1:0-1797 GCA_036385355.1 Dermatophilaceae bacterium | reverse complement strand
CTCGACCTTCGCCGGTCGCCAGACGCAGCTGACCTACGTGGTGGTTGATCTGGTCCCGAACAGGCACATCTCCCTTCGAGGTGAGAACAAGACCGTCATAGCCCACGACACCATGACCTTCCGGAAGGTGGACGGCGACACCGAGGTGACCTACACGGCAGACTTCACCTTCAAGGGCATCACCAGGTTCGTCGCACCTTTGATGAAACCTGCCTTCACCCGGCTCGGCAACGAGGCCGAGGCCGGCATGGCCGCGGCGCTGGAACGACTGTGAGACATCACCCCGCAGGGAGACACAGCCGGTCTGTGAGGACAGGCCCGTGACCGTCCTGCCTGTCCCGCCCAGCCTGCCCGCCAGCCCGCTGGCCCTGGTGACCGGCGCCACCGGATACATCGGCGGCCGTCTGGTCCCGCAGCTTCTCGCGGCCGGCTTCCATGTTCGGGTCGTGGCCCGCCGACCCCAGAACCTTTCCGACCGTGAGTGGTACGACCGGGTGGACGTCGTCCAGGGCGACGCGGCCGACGCCGACAGCCTGGCCCGCGCGCTGAGCGGGGTGGACGTGGCGTACTACCTCATTCACTCCCTGGGCACCGGCGAGGACTTCGAGTCCCTCGACCGCAGGCACGCTCGCAACTTCGCCATCGCGGCACGCACCTGCGAGGTCAGCCGGATCGTCTATCTCGGCGGCCTGTACCCCGAGGCCGAGAAGCTGAGCCCCCACCTGGAGTCCCGCAAGGAGGTCGGCGAGATCCTGCTGGCCAGCGGGGTCCCCACCACGGTGCTTCGGGCGGCAGTCATCATCGGTTCGGGGTCGGCGTCGTTCGAGATGCTCCGCTATCTCACCGAGCGTCTTCCGGTCATGATCACGCCCCGCTGGGTCGACACCCGGATCCAGCCGATCGCTGTCAGTGACGTCCTGCGCTACCTCGTGGGATCGGCCTCCATCCCACCGGAGGTGAGCCGCGGCTTCGACATCGGCGGGCCGGACGTCCTGACGTACCGGCAGATGATGGCCGCCTACGCCAGGATCGCCGGGCTCAAACCGCGACGCGTCGCGGCCCTTCCGCTGTTCACCCCGTCGTTGTCGAGCCACTGGGTCGGTTTGGTGACGCCCGTTCCCAACAGCATCGCCCGGCCCCTGGTGGAGAGCCTCATCAACGAGGTCATCTGCAAGGAACATGACATCGCGGCCTACGTCCCGGACCCCGACGGGGGACTCCTGGGATTCCAGCCGGCCGTCGAGCTGGCCCTTCAGCGCATCCAGGACCATCGGGTCACCACATCGTGGTCCTCCGCCGCGACCACCGGGGCACCGAGTGACCCGTTGCCCAGCGACCCCGACTGGGCCGGCGGCTCGCTCTATGTCGACGAGCGCGAGAGCCCGGTCGACGCCACACCGGAACAGCTGTGGTCCGTCATCGAGGGCATCGGCGGGGAGCACGGCTGGTACTCCTGGCGCCTCGGCTGGTGGGCCCGTGGCGTGATGGACCGCATTGTCGGCGGACCCGGGCTGCGCCGTGGGCGGCGTGACCCCTTCGAGCTGTCCGTCGGCGACGCCCTGGACTGGTGGCGGGTTGAGGAGATCGAAGACAACCACCGGCTACGCCTGCGCGCCGAGATGCGACTGCCGGGGCTGGCCTGGCTCGAGCTCATCATCGACACCGACGACCAGGGACAGACCCTGTTTCGCCAGCGTGCCCTCTTCCACCCCCGGGGCCTGGCCGGGCACCTCTACTGGGCGGTCATTCGCCCCTTCCATGGTGGCGTTTTCGGCGGCATGCAACGCAACATCGCCC
>DASVKO010000169.1:0-12647 GCA_036385355.1 Dermatophilaceae bacterium | reverse complement strand
GACAACCACTACTTCAACGACACCCACGAAGGGCTGCCGGTCGACGGCTACACCGCCTGGCTGGAGAAGATGGCCAGCCACGACCGCATCGAGGTCCGGCTCGACGCCGACTTCTTCGACACGTCCCAGGAGGTCAACAAGTCCAACGTCGTCGGCAACATCCCGGTCGTCTACACCGGGCCGGTCGACCAGTACTTCGACTACGCCCACGGCAGGCTCGGCTGGCGCACGCTGGACTTCGAGCGTGAGGTCGTGGCGACCGGCGACTTCCAGGGCACCTCCGTGATGAACTACGCCGACCCGGAGGTGCCCTACACGCGGATCCACGAGTTCCGTCACTACCACCCCGAGCGCGACTACCCGGATGACAAGACCGTGATCATGCGCGAGTTCTCGCGGTTCGCCGGCGGCCAGGACGAGCCGTACTACCCGGTCAACACGCCCCGGGACCGCGAGCAGCTGCTGAGGTACCGGGACGCGAGCCGGGCCGAGAGCGGCGTGTTGTTCGGAGGTCGCCTGGGCACCTACAAGTACCTCGACATGCACATGGCGATCGGTGCCGCCCTGAGCATGGTCGACAACAAACTGTCACCGCACTTCACCCAGGGCAGGCCGCTGGAGAGCGGCGGGGTCGACGAGTGAGCACGATCCCGTGGGTTCGCCGATGATCCAGCCATGATTCAGACATGATTCAGACATGGGGCGTTGCCGTCGTCCCAGCCCTCCTGGCGGCGGTGCTGCTGGTGGTGCCCGGGCTCGTCGTCAACCTTGCTCTGGGCGCATGTGGCTTCGATGCGCTGGGGCTGGCGCCGCTGACCTCCCTGGGGGTGCTGGCGATCGGCACGCTGATGGTGCCGGTTGTCATCGGTCGCTGGAGCCTGGCGGCGGTCTTTGTCTCGCTCGCCCTGTTGACCCTGGTCGCTGTGCTGGGGCGCGTCGTCATCGCCTGGCGGGCGGGGGGCAGAGCCCTCGGCAGGCCTGGGTTCTCCGCTCGCTGGTGGGTGCCGCGCCGCCGGACGTTGTGGTGGCTCGCGGCCGTGGCGTTGGCCGCCGGACTCGTGGGCGTGAACTTCATGCTCGGGGTGCGGGATCCCGGCCGTCCGTCGCAGACGATTGACGCCGGCTTCCACTACAACGCCGTGCTCTCGGTCATCAGCTCCGGCCTCCCGGACGGAGGGCACGTCGGTGCGGCCTCCGGCGCCGCGGCCACGGCCTGGTACCCGCCGCTGTGGCACGGCGTGACCGCGCTGGTCAGCTCCCTGGCCGGGGTCAACGTCGCGATCGGTGCCAACGCGGTCGGCTGGGCGATCGGTGGGGTCGTCTGGCCCCTGTCGATGGTCTGGCTGTGCTCGCGGGTCCTGCCGCACGCCCGGCTGCTGACCAGCCTGGCGCTGGGCCTGTGCTGTGGGGCGATCACCTTGTTCCCCTACATCATGTTGAGCTTCGGCGTCCTGTGGCCGAACGTGCTGTCGCTGGCAGCCCTGCCGGCTGCGATCGCGTTGATGTTCATGGTGCTGCACCTGATGCCGCGATCTCCCAATGCGAGCGACGACATCAACTCCTCAGGTGCGGCCGCAGACGGGGCATCCCTGGACGAGATCGAGGCTGCCGAGATCGAGCGTGGTCTGGCGGTGGGGCCAGGGCTGAGCTGGTGGACGGTCCTGTCCGCGGGGTTCCTCGGCTGTGTGGGGATGTTCTTCGCCCACCCCGGCGCCCTGTTCGCGCTGGGGATGTTCGCTCTCATCGGCGCCGTCATGCTCTCGGCGCGCTTGGTGGTCTGGAGCCGGGCGCAGGGGCTGCGTCAGCTGCGCCGTTCGTTGTTGTGGCTCTTCCTGGGCTGGACGGCGGGCCTGGGCCTGTGGGCCGCGATGAGCCTGGTACCGGGCCTGAACGCCGTGCGCGACTTCAACTGGCCCGAGCTCATGACGATGAACCAGGCCATGGGGCAGGCGCTGACCCTCTCGACGCTGATCACCAAGGCCCACTGGGTTCTGGGCGCCGCGACGCTGTGGGGCTTCTACCGGCTGCTCAGCGTTCCCCGGCTGCGCTGGCTGCTCGCGAGCCACGTCTTCCTGATCTTCCTCTACATGCTCGCTGCCGGCTCGCCCACCTGGCTGGCGCGTGAGCTGACCGGGTTCTGGTTCAACGACGCCCAACGGGTCGCGGCGCTGATCCCGATGACGGCGGTGCCGCTGGCCGCCCTCGGCATCACCAGCGCGGCAGATGTGCTGGCCCGTTTCGTCAGCCGGGTCTCGCTGGACGTCCTCGGTCGTCCGCTCTCCTCACGCCGCGCCCTGGGTATCGCCTGCGTGGGGATGCTGCTGGCCGTCGCCGTCATCTACCCGAACCAGATCGGCCAGGGGGCAGCGGTCCTTCAGAACCGCTACCGGAACGAGAACTTCGCCCACCTTCTGGTGAGCGCTGACGAACAGGTGCTCTACGAGAAGCTCGCCGGCCAGATCCCTGCGGGTGAGACGGTCCTGGGCAGCCCCTTCACCGGGGCCCAGTTCTCGGCCATCTGGTCCGGGCACCGGGTCGCCATCCCGCACACCAGCTCGAACCCCACCGCGGACGTCCGCCTGGTGTCGCTGAGGTTCAAGTCCTTCACGACGGATCCTTCGGTGTGCGCCGCGCTCAAGCGGCTCAAGGTGGGAGCGGTCGTCGACGACAGCGACCGGTACCAGGCGGCTGACGAACGACAGGCGAGCTACTCGGGGCTGGTCAACCTGCAGACCACGCCGGGACTGACGCCGATCGGCCGTAGCGCCAGCGTCGTCATCTACCGCGTCGGGAACTGCAAGAGCTGAGCGCTCCGCGCGCGCTCTGACCCCGGTTCTGCGGCGCAGGCCCGACCTCGGGCGTTCGGTCGGAAGACGCGGCCGTTCGGCCCACCATGAAGCGATCCCACTGCGCCACGCCCTGAGCCGATGCCAGCATTTGTTGCAGCGGCCCGAGGGTCGGGCAAGGCGGGTTGGTCCGGGAAACCAGCCCCCACAAACAGCCGCGGGACATATCTCCCACGGCACAGGCTTCCCTGAGCGGGGGATTCCCATGAAGGCGTCGTTCATGAGCCAGTTCGCAGTATCAGAGCCACCAGCCGCTAGCACCAACCCACAGTCACGGTAGAGAAACGAGCCTGCGCGCAGAGTTGAAGACCTAGGGACGTAAGCAATGAATCGGATGAAAAAGGACACTTTCGCGGAAACCGGGCAGGTTTCCCGCCCAGAGCTGCTCGCCAGACCGCGGACACTGGCCAGAGGTGGGCGGATCGTCGCCCTGGCCAGCGTGCTCGCGGTGGCGCCGATGATCACCGGTTTCCCGCAGTTCTCCTCGCAGGCCCAGGCGCATCCGGTCAAGAGCCAGGTTCGTCAGCTGGGCTTCGCCCCGTCCTCCGTGGCCTCCATGCGGGACGTCGGGAACGCCACCCGTTCGACGGTGGGCAAGGCAGCAGCGCCGGACCCGATCAGTACTGCCCGATCCGGCGCGGTGGCCCCGGTCCAGGCCGTTGCCGGCCCCGTGACCGTTGTTGGCGTGACCTGGCCCAAGGGCGCGGTCTCGGCGGGGGACGTCTATCAGATCCGTACCCTGACGGGCGCGACCTGGAGCACCTGGCAGTCCCTGGACGTCGAAGACGGCGGTCCGGACCGCACCGAGGCTTCCACGGCCGCAGCCAAGGGCACCAGCCCGTACGTCGTCACCGGCGCCTCGAAGTACGAGGTGCGTTCCCTGAGCACCGATCCGTCCGTCCCCGCCGCCGCCAGGATCCAGGTTGTCGATCCCGGAGCGTCCGATGCCGACAGCGTCCAGCAGGCACCCGGCGCGGCCTCGGCGGCTGCGGCCAGGCCCACCATCTACACGCGAGCCCAGTGGGGCGCCAACGAGAGCATGCGCCGCGCGGCCCCGTCATACGGCAAGATCATGGTCGGTTTCGTCCATCACACCGACAGCGGCAACGGGTACACCGCAGCCAGCGTGCCCGCGATGATCCGCGGGATGTACGCCTACCACGTGCAGTCCCTGGGGTGGAGTGACATCGGCTACAACTTCCTGGTCGACCGCTTCGGCCGCACCTGGGAGGGTCGTTACGGCGGGATGGACAGGGCGGTCATCGGTGCCCAGACCATGAACATGAACTCCGTGTCCATGGGTGTCTCGGCCATCGGCCAGTACGACATCGCCGCGGCCCCGCAGGCGATGACCAACGCGTTCAAGGCGATATTCGCCTGGAAGTTCTCGCTGGCCGGCATCCCAGCGACCGGCACGGTGGTTGCCAACGGCAAGTCCCTCTACCGGGTCGCGGGTCACAAGGATGCCTACCCGACCGCCTGTCCGGGCCGGTATCTCTATGCCAAGCTCCCTGAGATCCGCCTCGGGGCGGCCGCCCTCATCGGGGCCAAGCCGCCGGTGGTCGTCACGACCCCGGTCATCCGAAGCGTCATCGCCAGAGACGTGGACCGCAACGGCATCGCGGATGTGCTCAGCTACAGCCCCGGTGCCGGCGGGACGACGATCGCCGGTTCGACGTCCGTGCTGGCAGGCACCGTGCGTGCGCCTGTCGGAGCCGGACTCGCGATCGGCACCGGGTGGAACAACGTGCGCAGCGCCGTCCTGTCCCCGGACCTCACCGGCGACGGCAAGGCGGACATCGTTGCCCTGGACCCGGCGCATAACCGTCTGGGGATCTACCTCGGGAACGGAAGGGGTAGCTTCGCGGGCGTCCTCTACCGCGGCCCGGGGTGGAACGTGATGGACCGCATCATTGCCGCCGGCGATCGCAACAGGGACGGACACAACGACATCCTCGCGACCAGCGCCACCGGCAGGCTGGTCTTCTACGCCGGCAACGGGGCCGGAGGGCTCAACCCGGGGCGGGTCATCGGCACCGGGTGGAACACGATCACCTCGCTGACCTCCGCCGGCGACCTCAATGGCGACACGTACC
Organism: Dermatophilaceae bacterium; assembly: GCA_036385355.1. Taxonomy (GTDB): domain Bacteria; phylum Actinomycetota; class Actinomycetes; order Actinomycetales; family Dermatophilaceae; genus UBA4719. The sequence continues at coordinate 7,705 of DASVKO010000169.1, read as the reverse complement.
CCGACCTGCTGGGGACGCGCAGGGCCGACGGCGCCCAGATCATGTATGCCGGCGTGGCCGGCGGCGCGCTGCGTGCCGGAGTGGTCTGGTCGCGCGGCTGGGGGCCGTTGTCCCCGGTGATCGGTGGCTCCGACCTGGACGGCGACCGGTACGGGGACGTCTTCGCCCGCCTTGGCGACGGGATGAGGACCTACTCGACCGACGCCACCGGCCGGTTCGTCCGGGTCTCCAGCTGGGGTGCCGGCTGGGGCAGCTTCACCCAGCTGTCCACCGGTGCGGACTGGAACGGGGACGGAACGACGGACCTGCTGGCCGTGGATCCGGCTCACGCAGGCACCATGCTCCTCTTCGGAGGCGTCGCCCAGCTTGGCCCCGCGTTCCGGCTTGCTGACCTGGCGACTCGTTCGGCCGCCTTCCCGGCCGTGCCGGGCGCCGACGTCGTGCGCATCGTCGGTGACGTCAATGGTGACCGATACACCGACGTGGTGGCACGGGTGCGGACGAGCAACACGCTTGTCCTCCTCCTCGGCCAGGCAGGGTCGGCGTTCGCCGCGCCGCGCCAGGTGGGGACCGGCTGGAACTTCCTGACCATGGTGGAGGCTGCAGGCGACTATGACGGCGACGGTGTGCCGGACCTCCTGGTGCGCGACGCGGCCGGCAACCTGTTCGTCTACCCGTTCCAGCGGAACCTGACCTTCAAGGCACGGATGAACGTTGGCAAGGGGTTCCAGGGCATGGTCGGCGTGGTCGGAACCGGCGCGTTCGACAGGGACGCCTACGCGGACGTCATCGCCCTTCGGGCCAGTGACCATGCGCTGATCTCCTTCCGGGGCAGGGCGTCCAGCGGGCTGGTCAGCGGGGCCGTCCTGGCGAGGGCTCAGAACGACCTCACCGCGATCCTCGGGGTCGGCGACTACAACGGCGACGGGACGGCCGATCTCGTGACCCGCTCCAGCTCCGGGAGCCTGTGGCTCTACCCCGGGAACGGTCTGGGCGCACTCGGGGCCAGGCTGCCGATCCGTGGCGGAGAGGGGGCCGGACATGCGATTGGCTGAGCGTGCTCGCGTATTCCGGGCGCTGTCCCTGGGCCTGACGGGAGCCCTGGTGGGGTCCGTCATGCTGGCCGCGGCCCCAGCCGGTGCGGACGAGGTCTACGTCCGCGCCGCCAGCACCGTGACGCTCAGCGGTCACGGATACGGCCACGGCCACGGCATGTCACAGTGGGGGGCCTATGGGGCCGCCGCGGTGAAGAAGCTCTCCTGGCGGACCATCCTGGCGTTCTACTACCCGGGGACCAAGCTGGCGAACCTGGGCAACCCGGCCATCCGGGTTCGCCTGGATGTGGTCAGCCGCACGGTCATGGAGCTGCCCGCCCAGACCGGCCTGCGGCTTGCCGGGCAGACCCTGCCCGGGACCATTGCCGGGGCCAGGGTCACCGGGTACCGCGTCCGGTCCCGTTCGGCCGGCGGCCTGCTGGTCTATGCGCACACGGCCGCGGGCTGGAAGCTCTACAAGACCGCGGGCGCTCCGGCGGTCTTCAGCAGCCCTGGCGGGAAGGTGACCGTGGTCCTCGCGAGCGGGACCAGCCGCGCCTACCGGGGCAGCCTCGTGGCGAACAGGACATCGTCCACCAGCATCCTGCCGGTCTCCGTCCTGCCGATGGAGAGCTACCTTCGTGCCGTGGTGCCGGCCGAGATGCCGGCCTCCTGGCATCCGAACGCCCTGAGGTCCCAGGCTGTGGCGGCACGCAGCTACGCGAGCTTCGACCGTGCCCGTGCGACGGCTGGCCGGACCTGGGACACCTGCGACACGACGTCATGCCAGATGTACTCGGGAGTCCCTGCAGAGTATGCGGCCTCTGACAGTGCCGTTGCGGCCACCGCCGGCCAGACGCTGACCTACGGCGGAAAGGCCGCGTTCACCCAGTTCGGATCGTCGAACGGAGGCTGGACCTCAACCGGGAGCCAGCCCTACCTCACGGCCAGGGCCGACCCGTACGACGGGGCGATCCCCAACGGCGCCAACGCGTGGACCAATGCCGTCACGGCTGCCCGGATCCAGGCTCGCTGGCCGTCGATCGGCACGTACCGCCAGCTTCGGATCATCAGGCGGGACGGTCACGGTGCGTGGGGTGGCCGCGTCCTGACTGCGGCGATCGAGGGTTCGGCCGGCTCGGTCGCGGTCACCGGGGCGACGATTCGTTCCGCCTTCGGCCTGCGGTCCGAGTGGTTCGTCCCCAACGGGGGCTCGGCTGCGGGATACGTGAACGATTTCAACGGTGACGGGAAGCCGGATGTCCTCGGGGTCGTCGCCGCCACGGGCGCCCTGCGGATGTATGCCGGCAACGGCGCCTCGGGCTGGAAGTCCACGAGCGTGATCGGCGCCGGCTTCGGGGGTCTGCCGAAGGTCTTCACCGCGGGGGCCTGGAACGCCGACGCGTCCTCCGATGTCATGGCGCAGAAGTCCGACGGGACCCTGTGGCTGTATCCGGGCTCGGCCACCGGGGCGCTCAGCCCGGGTCGCCAGGTGCCCGGGTCGAGCTGGGACATGTACAACAAGATCATCCCGGCGGGTGACTTCAGCGGTGACGGTCACCCGGACCTGATCGCCCGGAAGCCGGACGGCACCCTCGTGCTCTACTGCGGCGATGGCGCGGGCGGCTTCGTCGGGGCCGCGAGAGTGATCGGCAGTGGCTGGGACACGTTCACCGCGGTGCTCAGCCCCGGGGACTTCACTGGCGACCGGAAGGCCGACGTCATTGCCCGTACCTCTCGTGGCCTGTTGTACCTTTATCCCGGCAACGGATCAGGTGGATGGTTGTCACCTCGGCTCATCGGTCAGGGTTGGAACGCGTTCTCCGCCATCATCAGCTCTGGGGACTTCAACGGTGACGGCAAGTCGGACCTGCTCGGCCGCGGACGCGATGGCGCCCTGTGGATGTACCCCGGCAACGGCACCGGCGGCTTCCTGCGGGCCAAGGTCGTGGGCACCGGCTGGAACCTGTTCTCCGTCATCCTGCCCTGACGACCCCGGAAGGGCCCGATGAGCCCGCAGGCGGCGCCGCCGGGCGGCATGTCCGGGCCGCCGGGCTGGCTGCTGCGGGTTGTCCGGGACCAGCGGGTCGCCTTCCTGGTGGTCGGGACGGTCAACACGGTCGTCGGGTTCCTGATCTTCGCCGGGTTCCTGGCGCTCTTCGGCCAGCAGCGGTACCTGGTGGCGTTGGTGTGTTCGCACGTCGTCGCCGTGCTCATCGCCTTCGTGCTCTACCGGTTCGTCGTCTTCCGGGTCCGCGGTCACGTTCTGGCGGACCTGTGGCGGTTCGAGACCGTCTACCTGTCGGCGTTGGCTGTCAACTTCCTGCTCCTGCCGCTGCTCGTCGAGTTCGCCCACCTGCCCGTGCTCCTGGCGCAGGCCCTGATCGTGTTCGTCACGGCGCTGATGAGCTGGATGGGCCACAAGCACTACTCGTTCCGGCGTTCCGGCTCCTCCCGGGACCTGCGTCCATGACCGGCGACGTCACTCCCCGCGTCTCCGTCGTCGTGCCGTCGTACAACAACGCCAGCTTCATCGAGGCCACGATGGACTCGATCCTCGCCCAGACCTACCGGGACTTCGAGCTCGTCGTGGCCGATCACTCCAGCACGGACGGAACCTGGCAGCTGCTTGCCCGCTACGCCACCGACCCGCGGGTGAGACTGCTGCGGACCGAGGCCGGGGGAGGAGCGCCCCGCAACTGGGAACGGGTCACCGCAGCGGCTCGGGGTGAGCTGGTGAAGCTGGTCTGCGGGGACGACATCATCTACCCGAACTGCCTGCAGGTGCAGGTCGAGGCGATGGACGCCAACCCGGCTGTCGTCCTGGTTGCTGCCCGTCGCGACCTCATCGACGCGCGCGGCGGCATCGTGATGGCCGGCCGGGGTCTGGCCGGTCTCACCGGCCGGGTGCCGGGCAGGACAGCGGCACGGCATACCGTCGTGGCTGGCTCCAACATCTTCGGCGAGCCGGCTTGCGTGCTGATCCGGCGCGAGACCCTGCAGGACGCTGGGGGGTGGGACGGGCAGTTCCCCTTTGTGATCGACGAGGCGACGTACGTCAGCGTGCTGCTGCACGGGGACTTCCTCGGGATCGGCGAGTCCCTGGCGGCCTTTCGGCTGAGCAGCTCTCAGTGGAGTGTGCAGCTCGCCCGGGACCAGTCCACCCAGGTGGTCGGATTCCACCGTCGGCTGGCCAACGGCACGCCCGGGTTGCTGAGCAGGGCAGACCTGCTCCGCGGGAACGCCCGGGCGCGGGGGATGGCCTACGTCCGGCGCCTGGCCTATCTGTGGGTAGGGCGCCGGATGCACGCGGAGACAACCACCTCGGCGCCCTGAGTTCGGCGTGCCGCGGGTCGGGGCTGCACTAGGCTTCCCACCGTGTCTGACTCGATGGCCGCACAGGGACGAAGGCCGCACCGCATCTCGATCGTGATCCCCGTCTTTCAGGGGGAGCGCACGCTCGGGCCACTGGTCCGGGAGATCGCTCGGCTCACCGCGCCGACCCTGACCGCCGGCGGTCACGAGTTCCAGGTGATCGAGCTGCTCCTGGTGAACGACCATGGTCAGGACAGGTCCGACGAGGTGATCCGCGAGCTGGCCGCCGAGCACGACTTCATCCGCCCGGTGTGGCTCAGCCGCAACTTTGGCCAGCACCCCGCGACGCTGGCCGGGATGGCGTCCTCCAGCGGGGACTGGATCGTGACCATGGACGAGGATGGTCAGCACGACCCAGCCGACATCGGTGGCTTCCTGGACGTCGCGCTGACAGAGGGATCGCAGCTCGTCTACGCCGACCCGGTCAACAAACCACCCCACAACATGCTGCGAAACGGCAGTTCGCGACTGGCCAAGTGGATCTTCTCGACCTTTCTGACGGGTGCGAGCGAGGGCACCTTCCAGAGCTACCGGATGGTGCTCGGCGAGATCGGGCGAAGCGTCGCGGCGTATGCCGGATCGGGGGTCTATCTCGACGTCGCCATGGGATGGGTGGCGGGTCCCGCAGCCGCGTGTCCGGTGCGTTTGCGGGATGAGGGCGCCCGGCGGTCGGGCTACTCCACCAGAGCGCTGCTGTCGCACTTCGTCCACCTCGTGCTGTCCAGCGGCACCCGCGCCCTGCGCATGGTCAGCGCGCTCGGCATCCTGTTCGCCGTCGGGGGGATCGGCTACGCCATCTATCTCCTCGCGGTCCGGGTCACCTCCGAGGCGACCCCCCAGGGCTGGACCTCCACGATGGTCGTGGTGCTGGTGAGCACCGGCGCCATCCTCTTCTCGCTCGGGGTCATCGCGGAGTACGTCGGCGTGGCGGTCAACATGGCGATGGGCAAGCCGCTCTATCTCATCGTCGGCGACCCCAGGGACGGGCCGCTGGGCCGACCGGGACCGCTGGGCCGACCGGGACCGATGGGACAGACGGGACAGACGGGACAGACGGGACAGACGGGACAGACGGGACAGAACGGATCTGGCACGTCGTGACCGCAGAACCTGCCGGGCCCGCAGGCCCTGTGCTCACCTGGGTCATCGGAGCCGGGGGCCTGCTCGGGCGGAGTCTTGAGAATGCGCTCGACACGCCCCTGTGGCATCCGGACGTGCCCATCGCGTGGTCGGCGCCCGGGGCGGGCGCCATCGAGCTGCGCCACCAGGCCGGGCAGTTCCTGCGCGCGGCCCGCGGCCGGCCGTGGACCGTGGCCTGGTGCGCCGGCGCAGGGGTGACGGGGTCCTCCGCAGACGCGCTGGAGCTGGAGCTGGCTGCCCTGCGAGAGACGCTCGACGCGCTCGCCGCCGCTGCCCGAGGAGGCGACGGGGCGTTCTTCTTCGCGTCCTCGGCGGGCGGAGTCTACGCAGGGGTGGGAGCGCCGCCCTATGACGAGTCGTCCCCGGTGCGCGCGCTCGCGGCCTACGGCCAGGCGAAGCTGGATGGCGAGGCACTCGTCACCGCCTGGAGTCGGCGGACGGGTACGCCGTCGCTGATCGGCCGCATCGCCAACCTCTACGGACCGGGCCAGAACCTCGGCAAGGGCCAGGGTCTGATCTCGCAGATCTGCCGGACCCACCTCACCGGCCAGCCACTGTCGATCTACGTCTCCCTGGACACCCTGCGCGACTACCTCTTCGCTCCTGACTGCGCGAGGCTGATCGTGGCGGGGTTGGCGCGCCTGCGGCAGGAGGACTCGTCGACCCGGCCGCTGGCGGTCACCAAGATCATGGCCTCCCAGCGAGCCATCACCATCGGTGCGGTTCTGGGGGAGATGCGCCGGATCTTCAAGAGGTCACCGCGCATCGTGCTGGGGGCCTCGGGGGTGGCGGCCATGCAGGCCAAGGATCTGAGTCTGCGGTCCAGGGTCTGGACTGAGCTCGACCGCCGCGCGCTCACCCCCCTGCCGGCCGGGATCTCCGCCACGGCAGCCGATCTGCAGCGCCAGCTCCAGGCGGGCTGGCCGGAGGGTGTCCAACGTGTCTGAGATCAACGAGGCCCAGCGCTGTCCCGCATGTTCGAGCCCGCTGCGGACGGACGTGCTCGGGGTCCGCGAGAACATGTTCGGTATCACGGAGGAGTTCGACTACTCGGTGTGCGCAGGCTGTGGCAGCCTCGCCCTGATGTCGATTCCCGCCGACATGTCGCCCTACTACCCGACGGACTACTACTCGGTGGATCTCGACCCTGAACGCGCCCTGGGCGCCCCGGGCGTTCGGCAACTCGCCCGGCTGGTCATCGGCTCTGTGCTGTGGGGCCGTGGCGTGGTCTCGGGCACTGCCACGACGGTCATCCCGCGTCGACAGCTGCGGACCCTGGTCTCGGTGCTGCGCTCCATCCGGGCGGCCGGCCTGACCAACGGGAAGAAGACGCGCGTCCTGGACGTCGGATGCGGCTCGGGCATGCTGGTGTTCGCCCTGGGGCTGGCCGGGATGAAGGACGTGACGGGGGTGGACCCGTTCATGTCGGCGGAACGGGACCTGAGTACCGGCGGGAGGTTGCGGCGGCAGGACCTCAGCGAGCTCGAGGACAGCTACGACCTCATCATGTTCCACCACAGCTTCGAGCACGTCCCCGATCCGGAGGCGAGCCTGCGGAAGGCAGTGCGACATCTGAGACCGGGAGGGCGGATCCTGATCCGGATGCCCACCCCGTCCAGCGAGGCATTCGAGACCTATGGCGCGGCCTGGGTGCAGCTCGACGCCCCCCGTCACCTCGTGCTGTTCTCCCGGCAGGGCCTGGACAGTCTCTGCGAGCGGGTCGGCACGGCCGTCGTCTCGGTCGAGGACGACTCCACGGGGTTCCAGTTCTGGGGCAGCGAACAGTACCTGCGCGGCATACCGCTCATGGACGCGCAGTCAGCCATGGTGGCGCCGAACGACTCCCCGTTCTCGAGGTCGCAGCTGCAGGCCTGGGAGAAGCAGGCCGTCGCGCTGAACGAGGCGGGCCGGGGTGACCAGGCGTCCTGGGTGATCGCGCCGGTGGCCTGAGTCAGCTCAGGTCGACCTCGAAGGCAGGGCCGGTGGCAGCGCGGATGTCGTCCACGGTGACGCCCTCAGCCAGCTCGCGCAGGACGAGTCCGTGGTCGGTGACGTCCATGACGCACAGGTCGGTGATGATCCGCTGGACGACCTGCTTGCCGGTCAGCGGCAGGGAGCACTCCTGGACGATCTTGTGGGTGCCGTCCCTGGCAACA
>DASVKO010000168.1:0-3496 GCA_036385355.1 Dermatophilaceae bacterium | reverse complement strand
CTAGTTAGTGGTCGTGGTTGCAGGATGTTCGTGCTCTTTCGAGTTCCTCAGGAGAGTTCCACCAGAACTTGGCAGAGCTGGGGTGGACCTGAACACGAGGCTTGACTTTGCCCTCGGGCCGCGCAGTGGCCGATGGTGGCGATACTGAGGTTGTGGTCGCTGACTCGTAGGGAGCGAGGAGCTCGTCGACGGTCATTGGCCGACCTCCGGTGAGAACGGCCGTGACGTTGGCCGCGTCCTCAATACTGGTGAGCGGGTCGCCGTCGACGATTGCGAGATCGGCGTACATCCCCGGTGCGATCTGTCCGAGGGGTTCTCCGAGGTATTTCCCCGTGCGGCTGGTCGCGGAGACGAGGGCTTCGCGGGGTGTGAGGCCGTACTTGACCATGGCGCGCAGATTCATGTGCAGGCTCACCGCGAGGTGGTCGATGGGTGAGTCTGTGCCGGCCGTGACGACTCCGCCGCCGCGCACCATCTCCACGATCTGGGCGACCTGGTGCGCCAGGTTCGCCCGGTTAACGCTCTGGTCGGTCGTTTGCGCACTGGTGACCGAGTCCTGCAGCTTCGCCATCCGCCAGTTTGGGTACATGCGCTGGACTCGGGCGTCGGTGACCAGCGACGTGTCCTCCTTGTAGAGCGTGCTGGACACGAAGAGGGTGGGCGTCCTGGCCATCTTCGAGTCGTTGAACATCGCGATGACGTCAGAGTAGGCGGAGCCGACATTGGTGATGGTCCGGGAGTACCCGAAACGGTTGGTGGCGCCGATGTGCTCGGTTCCGTCCCCACCCAGTGCGATAGCCGGATAGTGATAGTGGGAGGTCACAGGTCGGCCGGTGCGGTGCGCCCAGTCGATGACCTCTTTGTGCCACACGACCGGCAGACGGACGTAGCACTTCATCAGGTCGTAGTCGAGTTTGCTCGCCCGTTCGAGCTCGAGGCCTAGCTGATCGTGGCTGTACGTGGGGCGCATGAAGTTGTAGTAGATCCGTGGCCCGTCGATCGCCTCACCAGTGCCGAAGTACCGTGGTGCGACCCGGAGCCCGGCTTGGACCGACTCGCGCTCCTCCACCATGTGGTAGGCCGGCGATCCAGGAGACCGGGTAGTGGTGATGCCGAGAGCGAGCCACAGCGGCCCTTGCCGGCTGCCGTATGCGTAGCCCTGCATCTCTCGGTGGTGGTGGATATCGATGAGGCCCGGCATGACGAACCGATTACTCGCGTCGACGAGAGTCCCTGCTCGACCATCGCGGTGGGGCTCGACGCCGAGGATGCGGTGCCCACTGATGAGGATGTCGACGTTCGTTCTGACGGGGCTGGTGGTCCCGTCCCACATCCGCCCTGCGTGGACGACGAGCTGGTCAGGCCCAGTCGCGTTTCGCCAGGTCAGGTGGTGGGGGATAGTCCGCCCGCCACGTCCGTCGGTTTGCACCGTCTTGAGCTTGCCCCCATTTAGGTACAGCAGGGTCGTGGAGTCGCCGCCCCAGGACGGAGTGTCGCTCAGTTCCGTCGTCACCCGCCGCGCAGTGCCGGTGGGTCGGCCTGACGGGTCGACGGGCAGAACCCAAAGGACACTTTCCATGGCGAAGGCAAGCTTTGTACCGTCCGGGGACCAGACGGGTCCGTCGTCACCTCGCGTCTGGAGCGATCGATGCGGGGCCGGGTCCACATACGTGCCCTCGCCGGTATGGCGATTGACGACGAGGATCTTACTGAGGCCTTCGCGATATCGGCGCGAGTAGGGGACGACCGCGGCGAGGGCGATGTGGTTCCCATCGGGAGACCACGAGGGCCGACCCGGCTCGAACGTCGCGTCGAAGATTTTCTGCAGGTCACCGGTGGCGGCGTCCACAACCCACAATGCCCCGTCCTGGTCCAGGAAAGCGATCTCGGAGGCGTCCGGGGACCATCGCGCTGACAACGCCGCGGAGTCACTCAGATGTGTGAGTTGGGCGTCACGCCCTGTGGCCAAGTCGCGAATCCAGATGTTGAGAGTGCCGGTCCGGTCCGTGACGAACGCGAGTCTGCGCCCGTCCGGTGACCAGTCCGGGTCGCACTTCCACCACCGGTCGTTGAAGAGCGGTGTGGGCTTGCCGCCGATGTCCATGGTGTAGATGTCGTTGAGCGCCCGGAACGCGATGCTGGTGCCATCTGGTGAGAGCACCGGGCTCCCGATACCGACGACAGGGAACGAGCCTTTGCCGTCAAAGTCCCGTTGGCCTTTCTGGTACTTCGGGGTGACCGCTCTGAGTGCTGCGGTGAAGCCGACGGTGCCGACCGCGTTCGATCCTGCTCGTCGGGTTCGGATCACTCCGCCGGAGGTGTAGAAATAGCGCCAGTCCTTGGTGAATGAGGCCCGGAACGGGAAGACCTCTTCGTCCTGGACCAGGGGCTTCGTGCCGGCCATCAGGTCGTTCTTGCCGTCATGGAACAGGTGGTAGGCGATGTCGCTACCGTTCGGCATCCATGACGGTTGGTGAATGACCTGTCCGCTCGGCACGCTCACATAGGTGATGCGCGTCCCTGATCCGACGTCGACGATATCAATGCGGGTGTCTGCGGTCACGAAGGCGATGCGCCGGCCGTCGGGAGACCAGGCGGGTTCGTACTCCTCGAGCGGGCTGTCAACGAGCGCCTGGCTCAAGCCGGTCTTCAAATCGAGGATGTGTATGCCGTAGCTGCCTCCCACGTCGCTGGAGAACGCGACCTTGGTCCCGTCAGGCGAGTAGCGGGGTTCCCGGTGGTCGAAGGGGCCTTGTGTGAGCTGTTGGACCCGGGATCCGTCTGGTCGGATTGTCCAGAGATTGAAGGCGCCGTCGCGGTACGACTGGAAGATGAGGGTTGAGTTGTCGGGTGACCAGTCCGGTTGAGCGATGTCGTAGAGGTCGCTGGTCAGCCGTCGGGCGGTCCCCCCAGAGGACGAGCACACCCACAGCACCCCGAGCATGTCCATGGCGAGATGAGAGCCATCTGGGGATACGGCTACGGCGAAGTCGGTCCCGGATGTCACGCGGGTGCCGCCGGACGGGGTTGAGGTTGCGGCTCGGGCGGGACCGGATGTGGACAGGGCAGACGTGACAGCGATGGTGGCAACGGCGGCGCCGCCGCCAAGAACTGATCGTCTGGTCGGGTGCCAGGTGTTCCTGGTTGTCTCGTCGTGGCGATCGTTGGACCCTAGGGACATGTGACAAACCTCCGAGATCTGTACTTCTTTGGACAGCAACTGGCGGTGACTAGATCGTCGCACCGTCTCGCGGAGATGAGCCCCTGGAGTGTCCTGGCCCGCGCTGAGCGGCCCGTGCGTTGAGACGAGCGGCGGTGCCAGAGCACCCACTTCTGCTGGCTCTAGCGAAGATGCCGGCGGTAGCACTGCCATGATGGGTCGCGGGGAGTCGAGCTGGCAGGGCGTCGCAAGGGGAGGTCTGCGCTATGCGAATTGCCTCGCACAACCTGGAGAAGCTCTTTGCCCGACGGAGGCGACTGGGCTGATGGCCGCCGC
>DASVKO010000167.1:0-14738 GCA_036385355.1 Dermatophilaceae bacterium | reverse complement strand
CACCAATGGCAGGAACGACACGCTGACCCATGGGTTTCGGCCTCTCTCTGTCACCTCCTACGGCCCGAGAGTAGGTACGACACCGACTGGGTTGCCGCGTTTGAGCAGCGCCCGAACTCATCAATAGCTGTGGTCACCGGCGCTTTCGGGTGAGGTCGGACCAGAGCCCCTTGAGCGGCGGCTACAGCCCGTCGTTCGGACAGCGGGAGCGGACCCGGTTGTGTATCGCCCAAGAAATCCGGCACGAGCTCGTGCGGTCCCGGGCTCTCACGTCGTGTGATGGGGATCGGGTCACCCGGCCTTAGGAAGGGCTTCCGCCCAGGGGGCGAACCGACTGCAGGAGGCCAGAGCTCCTCCGGCAGTCGGTCCCTTGGGTCAGTTCAGGACCTCGCCGGCCAGTCTCTCCACCGGGAGGCCGTCGCGGTAGTGGTGGAGCCATCGGGCGTGCCCCCGCATGCCGGCGGGCTCGGGGCTGACGGTCATGAGCTCGGCGTCGGCGAAGACCGTCGAGGAGAGGAACTCGGACAGGGAACAGGCCGGGTCCCCGCCGTCGCGCCGGTTGCCCGCGAAGGCAGCCAGGAGCGCCATGCCCCAGGCCCCGCCCTCACCGGCGGCATCGCCGACCGAGACTGGGGTCTCCAAGGCATCCGCGAGGATCTGCTGGGCGATCCGCTCCGTACGGAAGATGCCCCCGTGTGCGAACAGCGTGTCCAGCTGGACCTTCTCGTCGTGCAGGAGGACCTTCATGCCGGTGGCGAGGGCCCCGAATGCCCCGTAGAGCTGGGCACGCATGAAATTGGCGAGGGTGAAGCGGGCGTCCTGGGTGCGCACGAACAGTGGTCGCCCTGATGCCACGCCCGTCTGGTGCTCCCCGGACAGGTAGTTGTACACCAGCAACCCACCGCCGTCGGTGCTGCCCTTGAGTGCCTCGTTGAAGAGTGTGCGGTAGAGCTCGGTCGTGTCGATTGGTCTGCCGAGCAGTGTCGCGAACTCCTGGAATACCTCCATCCAGTCGTCCAGGTCACCGGCGCAGTTGTTGGTGTGGATCATCGCGACGGGGTCGCCGGCAGGGGTCGTCACGAGGTCGATCTCCTCGCGTACGACTGACAGCGGCCTCTCGAGCACGACCGTGGCGAAAGCGCTGGTCCCGGCGCTGACGTTGCCTGTGCGGCGCCGCACGCTGTTGGTGGCGACCATACCTGTGCCGGCGTCCCCCTCGGGCGGTCCCATCAGGGCGCCGGCGCGTAGTGTGCCGGTCGGGTCCAGCAGATGAGCGCCTTCAGTGGTCAGTTGGCCGGCGTCAGCTCCGGCCACGAGCACCTCCGGAAGGAGGTTCCGGATCTTCCACGGCATCGACTGGACGGCGTCGAGCCGCCCGAAGGCATCGATCATGCGAGCGTCGTAGTCGTTGGTTTCGGGGTCGATGGGGAACATGCCGCTGGCATCGCCGACGCCCAGCACCGTTCGGCCGCTCAGCAACTGGTGCACATACCCGGCGAGGGTGGCGAGGTGTGCCAGTCGCTGGATGTGTTCCTCCCCACTGAGCACGGCGTGGAGGAGGTGCGAGACGCTCCATCGCAGGGGGATGTTCTGGCCGAATGCCTCGGTCAGGAGCGTGGCGGCCTCGGTGGTGTAGGTGTTGCGCCACGTGCGAAAGGGGACGAGGAGCTCCCCTTTCGCGTCGAAGGCGAGGTATCCGTGCATCATGGCGGAGACCCCGACGCCTGCCAGATCCGTCACCTTGGTGCCCCAGCGCTGCTGCACGTGGGTGGCGAGGTCCGCGTAGCAGGCCTGCAGGCCATTGCGGACATCCTCCAGCGCATACGTCCAGTTGTCGTCGACGTACTGGTTCTCCCATGCGTGGGCACCGCCGGCAAGGAGGTGTCCGGTCTCGTCGACCAGTGCGGCCTTGATTCGCGTGGAGCCAAACTCCATGCCGAGGTAGGCCCTCCCCTCGGTGATCGTGCGGTAGCCCTCTGCCTCACTGATCGGGCCCAAGGCGTCATTCGTTGTCATATCGTTCCCTCCTGGTGTCGCCGTCCGGGGGTGGGTGTCGGATGTACACCCACCCCGAGCGGTCATGTCGGCCGACGGTTCGTGCCTCGGATCAGCCCAGGCCCTGGGCCATGCGGAAGTAGACCTGGCCGATGCGCAGGTCGGTGCGGAACCCACGGACGGTGGTGTCTTCGCCGATCTCGGCGAGCTCGATGCCCGCGATCTCCGCGAAGTCCTCGAACACCTCCAGGGGGACCGCGGTGGTCATCACCGTGTGGTGCGCCGCGCCAGCGGTGAGCCAGCATGCCGCCGAGGTCTCGAGGTCGGGCTTCGGCTCCCAGACTGCGCAGGCAACGGGCAGTTTGGGCAGCTTCTCGTCGGGCTCGACGACGGCGACGACGTTCGCGATGAGCCTGAAGCGTTCCCGCATGTCGATGAGCGCGACCACCACGCCAGGCCCGGGGTCGGCAGTGAAGCGCAGGCGCACCGGGTCCTCGCGATTTCCGATGCTCAGCGGATGGATCTCCAGGGTCGGCTTCTTCTCGGTGAGTGTGGGACACACCTCGAGCATGTGCGCGCCGAGGATCTTCTCCTTGCCGGGGGTCAGCTCGTAGGTGTAATCCTCCATGAGGGAGGCACCGCCGGGCAAGCCGTAGCCCATGACCTTGGCCAGGCGAACGAGGATCGCGGTCTTCCAGTCGCCCTCGGCGCCGAAACCGTAGCCGTCGGCCATGAGGCGCTGGACTGCGAGTCCGGGCAGTTGCTTGAGACCGCCGAGGTCCTCGAAGTTGGTGGTGAAGGCGCCGAAGCCGCCGGCCTCGAGGAACGATCGCATGCCCAGTTCCTGTCGGGCGCCGTAGCGCAGGGAGTCCCGGCGTGCGCCGCCCTCCTGCAGTTCGGGTGCGACGTCGTACGACTCGTCGTACTGTGCGACCAGGGCATCGACCGCATCGTCGCTGACGGCGTCCACGACCGCGACCAGATCGTTGACGCCCCAGGTGTTCACCGCCACGCCTAGGCGCAGCTCGGCCTCGGTCTTGTCGCCCTCGGTGCAGGCGACGTTGCGCATGTTGTCGCCGAAGCGCGCCAGGCGGAGCACGTGCAACTCGGCCCACCCGACGGCAGCGCGGGCCCAGCGCCCCACCCGCTCGCGTACGGTCTCGCTCGAGGCGTGGCCGACGACGGTGGTGCGGGCGACCCCCAGGCGGGTGGCGATGTAGCCGAATTCACGATCCCCGTGGGCAGCCTGGTTCAGGTTCATGAAGTCCATGTCGATGGTGCTCCAGGGCAGCTCGACATTGGCCTGGGTGTGCAGGTGGAGCAGGGGCTTGCGCAGGGCGTCGAGCCCGAGGATCCACATCTTCGCGGGGGAGAAGGTGTGCATCCACACGATCACGCCGGCGCAGGAGTCCTGGGAGTTCGCCTCGAGCGCGATGCGGCGGATTGCGTCGCGGTCGGTGAGGACGGGCTTCCAGACGACCTTCACCGGGATCTGGGGTGCTTCGTCGAGCAGGGCGGCGACTTGCTGCGACTGCTCGGCTACCTGGTCAAGGGTTTCGGGGCCGTACAGCCCCTGGCTCCCGGTGAGGAACCAGATTTCGCGATTCTCGAACGGATCTTTCATTGTCGATGTCTCCTTTGGCAGACAGGGATGTGTGGTCGTGGCTGGCAGCTACTGCTGCTGCCCGTGTTGTCCGTAGGTGTTCTGGTAACGGTCGAAGAGGGCGTCGATCGTCTCCTGGGGGATGGTCAGGGGCTCGCCGAGCTGGCGGGAGATGTGCACGGTGCGGGCGACCTCTTCGCACATGACAGCCGCCTTGACCGCGTCCTTGCCGTCCTTGCCGATGGTGAACGGGCCGTGATTCTTCATGAGCACGGCGCGGGACCTGGACGTACGCAGGGTCTCGACGATTCCGCGTCCGATCGAGTCGTCGCCGATGATCGCGAAGGGGCCGATGGGGACCGGGCCGCCGAACTCGTCGCCCATCATGGTGAGCACGCAGGGGATTTCCTCTCCGCGCGCCGCCCATGCGGTGGCGTAGGTCGAATGCGTGTGCACCACCCCACCGACATCATCCATGTGGCGGTACACATAGGCGTGAGCAGCGGTGTCGGAGGATGGCCTGAGGCCGGCGGGGGTCTCGTCGTCGATCTTCTGCCCGTCGAGGGTGCACACGACCATCACCTCAGGGGTGAGTTCGTCGTACGTGACCCCGGACGGCTTGATGACGAACAGGTCGGCGCCGGGCACACGCTCGGAGACGTTTCCTGCGGTCCACACGACGAGTTGATTGCGTGGGAGCTCGGCGTGCAGTGCCGCGACGCGTTTCCGGGTCTCCGCGATAGCTCGGCGAGTTGCCTCAGGTAGCTGGTCCAAGCTGATTGACACTTTTCTGACCCTTTCTCTGGTCATGTCCGAAGAACAGGTGGTGGCAGGCGAATCTCACCTCGGGGATCGTCTGGATCGTGCTGAGAGCGCGTCACGCCGCAAACCGGGAACCAGCGCTCTCGATTTCCTCGAGCGTCCGCCCACGGGTCTCGGGAACTAGGGCCCGGATGAACAGCACACCGAGGAGGCAGATGAGGCCGAAGATGGCGAACACCGCTGACTGAGGCATCACGGCCGTCATGAACGGGAAGAGCAGACCTACCAGGAACGAGCCGATCCAGTTGAACGATGAGGCCACGCCAGCGGCCCGACCGCGGATCGCCAACGGGAAGATCTCCCCGACGATCACCCACGTGAGCGGAGCCCAGGTGAAGGAGTAGAACGCGACGTAGATGCTGAGGAACACCACGATGAACATCGGATTCGTACCTGGGGCAACCAAATTGATAATCGCCGGGAGGATAAAGGAAATCCCCATCATCAGGCCACCCAGCGTGAGAAGAGTGCGCCGCTTGAACCTTTCCGCGATGGCCATGAACAGCAGGGATCCCAAAACCAGGATGATGCCCTGGATGATCGGCCACAGCAGGGCGGAGCTGGCAGGCTTTCCACTGGCCTTCTCCACGATCAGAGGAATGTAGTAGAAGATGGCATTCGCACCCTGGAACTGCTGGAAGGCGGCCACGCCGACACCGGCTATGACGAGGTAGCGGTACCTCGAATCAAAGATCGCCGCCCACGAGGTACGCGTCTCGACCTCATGTTCCTGCGTGGCCATGCGCTGGATCTCGTCGATCTCTGCATCAACCGCATCGCTCGGGCGAATCATCGTCAGTACATGGCGAGCCTGCTCGGGATGTCCCGTCTCGACGAGGAACCGCGGCGACTCAGGCAGGCGCAGAACGCCGACGTAGAGGATGACGGCAGGCACTGCAGCCCCGGCGAGCATCATCCGCCAAGCCCACGTTCCGGGCAGGCCCTGCAAAAGGAAGTCGACAATATAGGACAGCAGCATGCCCGAAACGATCATCGTCTGATTGAGCCCGGACAGCCTGCCGCGCAGACGCGCAGGGGCCATCTCAGCCATGTAGGCCGGCACCAAGGCGGATGCCGCACCCACAGCCAGCCCTAAGAAGGTACGCGTGACCACGAGGAAGAGGGTGCCGTTGTGCGGCGCAGCGCCCGACAGGATCGAGCCGAGCGCGAAGATCACCGCTGCAACCAGGATGCTCTTTCGCCGCCCAAGGCGATCGGCGAGCAGTCCGGCGAGGGAGCCGCCGAATATTGCTCCGAACATCACCGCCGAGGTGATCCAGCCGATTGCCCCGGCATTGCCGACAAGATTCCAATCCTTCCGCAAGAACGGAAGGGCACCGGTCATGACGCCGATGTCATAGCCGAACAGGATGCCACCAAAGGCTCCGAAGAAGTAGATGAATTTGGCGGGGATCTTCTTTTCGCGTACTTCGCTCTGCACTTGTTGCCCCTTTGACTGGAGAGACGCGCGTGAGTGTGGACGATCACGTAATTCCCCAGGGGTGACGATCACGTAATTCCCCAGGTGTGGCCCGTGTTCTGTTTCTACTCCGGAGTCTGGGTGGTTGTCGAGTCCTCCTGTTCGTGTCGATCGGGGTGTGTTGTCGGCTTCGTGGACTCAGCGGCCGGTGCGCGCGTGAAGCGTTGTTGTGCGCCTTGGCGTGTGAGGCCGAGTTGGGCTCCGATCGCCGTCCAGGATGCTCCGGTTTGGCGGGCCCTGGTGACGGCGGCGGCGAGGGTGGCTTCGGCGGCCCGTGCTTGTTGGTGGGCGGTGGCAACCCAGCCCAGGACGTCGAACGCTGGGCCGGCTGGTAGCGGGACCGGGGTTTGGCTTTTGCCCAGGGTTGAGCGGGCCGCGTTGCACGACGCGCACAGCATGATGGCGCCGAGCCGGACGGTCGCGGCCAGGGTGCACCGGGGCCGCCGGGCGGGGTCGGCGGCGTAGTGACAGAGCTGCGGGCTGTCAACGGATTGTTGACGGCCAGGGCTGGTCACGACGGCTCCTGTTGGGCTGGTCGGGGTCGTTTGCGGGGTCGGTAGCTGGGCCCGTCCATGAGTATCTGGTGGCTGGTGTTGATGAGCCGGTCTAGGAGCGACTCGGCCACGACCGGGTTCGGGAAGAGGGCGTACCAGTCGGTTGGGGCCCTGTTGGAGGTCAGAATCAGTGACCGGGACGCGATGGCTCGTTCGGATACCAGCTCGTACAAGTCATCGGCTTGGGACGCGGACAGTTCTCTCATCGCAAAATCGTCCAGGATCAGTGCGGCGGGTCGGGTGTACTCCCGTAGCCGTCGTTCCCAGGTGCGGTCGGCGTGGCCACCGGCGAGGTCGGCAAGGACCCGGCTGGTCTTGAAGAACCGGACCTGCCCACCGCGGCGGATCACGTTGTGTCCCAACGCTTGGGCGATGAATGTCTTACCTACCCCGGTGGGCCCGTAGAGAATTACCGACTGTCCCGCGTCCAGCCAGCGCAGCGCGGCGAGGTCGCGTATCGCGGCTGCGGGGACCTTGGGGTTGGCGGTGAAGTCGAAGGACTCCATCGTTGCCTGCTCCTCGAACCGGGCCAGGCGTAGCCGGCGGGCCAGGGCGGCGCTGTCCCGGCGGGCGATCTCGTCTTCGCACAGCACCTGCAGGATGTTCTGGCGCCCGGCGAGGCGCTGGAGATGATTGGTCGGATTCTGGGTCACGACGGTGGCGGTGCTGCTGCTGGTCCTGCCGGTGACCTGGATGGGCTCCGAGCGCTGTGTGCCGAGTTGGGGTACCTGCCGCTGGCGATCGAGCAGGCCGGCGCCTACCTCGCCCAGAGCGGGATCAGCGCCCGGGAGTACCTGGACCTGCTCGCGCAGTACCCGGCCGTGATGTACCGCGACGGCGCAGAAGGCACCCCCTCGGAGCGGACCCTGGCCCGGGTCTGGCACTCGACGCTCGACCGGCTCACCGATACCCCCGCATGCGGGGAAATCCTGCGGGTTCTGGCCTGGTACGCCTCGGAGGGCATCCCTCGCAGCCTGCTGGCCGGCCTGGGCGAACCACCGGTGATCGCCGGGGCGATCGGGCGTCTGGCGGCCTACAGCATGATCACCCTCACCGGGCCGGCGGACCACGGAAGCGGCACTCTGGCGGTGCACCGGCTCGTCCAGGCTCTCGCCCGCACCCCCGAACCTCACGACCCGCACCGCGATGCCGAGGCCATCGACACCGCCCGCGCGTATGCCACGGCCGCCCTGAACGTCGCCCTTCCCGACTGCATGGTGCGGGACCCGGCCGGGTGGCCGACCTGGCGTGCCCTGCTGCCGCACATCGAAGCTCTCGCCGCTCACACCCACCCCGGCAACGGTACCGCCGATACCGCGCGCCTGCTCAACGATGCCGGCGTCTTCCTGGAAGACCAAGGCGCCCCTACCAGGGCAGCCGGCTACCTGGAGCAGGCCCTCACCGACTGCCGCCGGGCCCTGGGCGACGATCACCCCAACACCCTGGCATCGGTGAACAACCTCGCCGGCGCCTACCGGTCGGCGGGGGATCTGGGTCGGGCCATCCCGTTGTACGAGCAGGCCCTCACCGACTGCCGCCGGATCCTGGGCGACGATCACCCCGACACCCTGACCTCGGTGAACAACCTCGCCTACGCCTATGAGTCGGCGGGAGATCTGGGTCGGGCCATCCCGTTGTACGAGCAGGCCCTCACCGACTGCCGCCGGGTCCTGGGCGACGATCACCCCCACACTCTGGGATCGGTGAACAACCTCGCCGGCGCCTATGAGTCGGCCCGGGATCTGGGTCGGGCAATCCCGCTGTACGAGCGGGCCCTCACCGATTGCCGCCGGATCCTGGGCGACGATCACCCCCACACTCTGGGATCGGTGAGCAACCTCGCCGGCGCCTACCGGTCGGCGGGAGATCTGGGTCGGGCCATCCCGCTGTCCGAGCAGGCCCTCACCGATCGCCGGCGGGTCCTGGGCGACGATCACCCCCACACCCTGGCCTCGGTGAGCAACCTCGCCTACGCCTACCAGTTGGCGGGGGATCTAGGTCGAGCGATCCCGCTGTTCGAGCAGGCCCTCACCGATCGACGCCGGGTCCTGGGCGACGATCACCCCCACACTCTGACCTCGGTGAGCAACCTCGCCTACGCCTACCGGTCGGCGGGGGATCTAGGTCGGGCAATCCCCTTGTACGAGCAGGCCCTTACCGACTGCCGCCGGGCACTGGGCGACGATCACCCTCTGACCAAGACAGTGCGTGGTAACGCAAGGACTGCGCGCCAGCAGTAGCGAAGGACGCGTTCCATTTCCTTGGAAGTGGAACGACCCTCAAACGACCATGCTTGGCGCCCTCGGGCCATCAAGAGCCGTTCCACAAGTCGTTCCGCAACCACCGTTCCGGAAAGACCGTACGGCGATGACTTCCGGTACGGTTTGGGAATGTCTCACGATGAACACGCGACCCGCGGGCTCGACCTGGCGTACTGCAGGGTCTCCACGACCAAGCAGAGCCTGGAACGGCAGCTCGACGCCATCACCACTGCCGGTATCCCCGATGAGCGGATCTTCACCGACAAGAAGACCGGCGCCACCATCGATCGTGACGGCCTCACCGCGCTGCTGGCCTACGCCCGTCGCGGCGACACGATCGTGGTCTACACCCTCGATCGTCTCGGCCGGAACCTGCGCGAGGTCCTCAACCTCGTGCACGACCTCAGCGAGAAAGGCATCGGCGTCCGGTCGCTGGCCGACCCGCTGCCGATCAACACCAGCGACGAAGGGGTGGGCCGGGTCGCGTTCCTCCTGCTGGCCCTGTTCGCCGAGATGGAGCGCACCTTCACCACCGAACGGGCTGCTCATGCCCGCGCTGTCGCCGAGGCCGCTGGCCGCCACGTCGGACGACCGGTCGCCCACCCCGCAGAAGAGATCGAGTACGCCCGACTCCTCAAGGCAGAAGGTGCAAGCCTCGGCAAAATCGCCGAGAAGACCGGGATACCCAAGACGTCCCTGCACCGCTACCTGAGCGACGTCTAGCTCGCCGAATGCGCAGTGCAGCGCTGAAGATTCAGACCAGTCAACGCCCGAAGACCAATACTGCTCGGGAGGGGGCCGCCCCAGGAGCCAAAGCAGCTGCGCCGTCCACGTGTGGGCGGGTGGAGCCGCGAAGCGATGGAGCTCAGGCCGTCCCCAGGTAGGCGGGGCGGCAGGCCCTAGCGCGGATGAGGCGCTCCAGACGCTGCCGAGCCGCGATCATCGCGGGCTCGGCGGCCCGATCCCGGACGCTCTGCCTGCTCTCGTCCAAGACCCCTCGGACGATGTCGGCGACGAGGTCGATCGAGGCCCTTTCCTCCAGCTCGGCGAACAGGGTCGCGGTCACCCCGGCCCACAACTGTCTGTAGTCGCTGTTCGTGGGGTGTCCCGGCGCCAGCAGCGTGCTCGCCGCAGTCGCGCCGTGGCCTCGGCCGCCGCTAGCCAAGATAGTTGCAGGGGTCGTCGAACGGCGCAGGGTCAGTGTGCCGTGATCGGCGTACTCGTGGCGGGCTGGCCGGTCGGGGCCTGTGTGGGTTTGTCGCCAGGGCGCGTTCGCTGGCATCGCCGTCCTGGACCGGCGCGTGATCTCCACCCGGTGTCGCAGGGGTGCTGTGGGCGGCAGAGCGTGCACGGGTGGCGGCGTCGGTGGGCTGGCCTATTTTCCTGGGCGACATATGCGACTCCTTCGGTTCAGTGGCAGCCGGGCTGCCGTGACACTCCGTCGGTGATCAGGTGTCCCACCGATGCTCGGCTTGGGGTCCACACCCCAGCCGGTGAACCGAACGGGGCGAGCCGAGCACCCTCAGGTGGACTCACCGTTCTGCGGGTGCTCCACGGATGCATCCCCTCCAGGGAACACGAGGGCCTCATGCCCGTCGTCGCGGCGCACCAAGTAGGGAGGTGCTCCATCTGGTCCCCGAATCTCGACGATCTCCGAGGTCTGGTCGGACGCGCCGACAACCCGGCTGTGTACGTGAAGCCGGTCACCCACCATCGCGTGCATGGCTACCCTCCCCAAGAGTCCAACTTCCAGCATGCACGTTCCGGCACCGTGAGCGGAAGAGGAACGGGTCATCCAAACCGGGCGTGCCAGGGATCAACGGCAGGCCCCTGGGTCGTTCTTCGCCAAAGGCGTCATCCAGGATCGAGCGCCCATTGCGATGTCCGGGAACGAAGGTTTGCGCTACACCCAGGAAGCGAAGGCGTTGTCGATGTCCGAGTTCGTCTGCACATCGACATCAGGATCGAACTACGTCGGTGGCCACCTGGAGCATCCGCGTCGCCCATTGCACGGCCTTCCCAGCATCTGCGGGCGTAACTGACGAGGCCTGGTATTGGGCCGCGGGCTTCATCCGCAGGAGGCGGGAGAACGTCTGGGCCAGCGCAGCGCCAACACCACCGGCCTGGGCAAGCTCGGCGACTGCCTGGGCGTGGTTGTCCGACTTTCTGCTCACACCTGTCAGGCGCAGGCAGATAGCGTCCTTGGAGTTGATGCCTGAGGAGACAGCCGACGATGTCGCCGCGTTGAACAAGTCCAGGTCGAGAGTGAACTCGGCCGCGGCCAGGAATTCCTGCGCCTTGGCCAGGTGGGCGCGTGCGTCCTCCAGCACGCCCACGTCAGAGGACCGTGCCGGTGCGCGGCGGCAGGACCCTGTGGTCTCCGTACAGGAAGATCGCGTCGCGTCGCAGCTCGCCAATGAGCCGCTCCCCGCCTGCGGCGAGGACCTCCAAAGCGGACGGTGACCGCTCGAGGATCTCGCACGAGTTCCCCGACCAGCGACTCACGTGGTCCGCGAACGACGCAAGGTTCCCCTGCCACTGCGGGTCGTCCACCTCAACGCTCTCGTCCCGAACGACCACCACATCGATGTCGCTGGCGGTGGTGCCGTCACCTCGCGCCGCAGACCCGAACACCGCAACAGCGACTGGCCTAGGCATCCAACTCTGGAGCTCGGCCCGCATCCGGGCCCAGAGCTCCTCACGCAACGAGGACAGGGAAGCAATAGCGTTCGCCGCGACGTGGTCGCGATTCAACGTGTACAGATGAGCCGATCCCTGCGTCTCCCGTCGCACGATGCCGGCCTCGGTGAGCGCAGTCAGGACCGTGGACACCTGCCGTTGAGACGTGGGCGGGTTCGTCAGCTCCGCCACGCGACGACCGGTCAGCGGTGCGTCGGTCCGGGCCAGCACGCTCAAAACCGGACCGTGCGCCGAAGGCACCACCGAGGACATGGGGCTTCTCAGGTCCATGTCGCCTCCAAGACGTGAGCAGAATACCGCCGTATTGAGCAGCATACTGCGGTCGTTGGGTCGAGTCTGCCCTGGAGGGGACGAATGGCTCAGTCCCTCTGTTTACCACAAGATTTGTAGCGCAGTACCAAAATTCTATGCACTGCAAGGCAGGCATGAGCGGATTCGGATTGACCGCGGGCGTGCGTCGTGTCGACTCTGGCCGGGTGGGCACCGGCTGCGCGCGGGCTACGGGAACCTACCTCTACATGGGGTAGACGTTGCCGACCTCGACGACCCGCCAGGTCCCATCCAGTCGCACCAAGGAGATGTTGACCCCCCAGCCGACCTCGGCGAGCGTGCAGGCCTTCTCGGGGACCGCCACCGGCCCAATGCCGCCCGCGAAGTACAGGGCGCCGGGCTCGACGCGGTCGATCATGAGGTAGTCCTCGACGAAATCTGCAGCGCCGTGATCCTGCGGATCGAACGACGGCGTGTCGCGGCTCTGGTCGTAGAGCAAAGCCGCGAGTCGTTCGGCCCGGGGAAGATCCCGCGCCGCGTCGGTGCCCCCGCTCGACCGCGATCCCTCGCTCCTGATCGCTGACGTAATGCTGCTCGTAGAGCCAGGTGGCGAGCTTTTTGGTCACCGTGCCCGCCGAACGCAGCAGTTGCTGGCCAGCCATGACCTTGTGGATCATGAAGTAGCCGAGGAACTCCGAGACATTCCCCAGGATGTGCTCCGGGCCGAACAGGTGGCAGAACGCTTCCTCGTCCCCTGCCTGATAGGCCTTGTCGAAGCGCTTTGCATCGGTCTTGTCGAGCGACTCGTAGGCATACCCGTTGAGCGAGTCGCGAAGGAGCTCCACCACCTGTTCGTAGCTGCGCATCGTGCCGGCCGACAGGCGCTCACGCTGCTCGTCCAGGAACGACTCGAGCGCCTGGTCAATGGTGATCTGTTCTGCCATGCGCAACATGATGCCACTGCTGAACTCGCTGGCATCCGGCGACTCAGGCGCCGGGAAGCGAGATCATCGTGACCGGCCAGCGCCAACTGCAAACCAAACCATGACGCTGCCGACGACCCTGCAGGACCGGCTCGG
This sequence comes from Dermatophilaceae bacterium, assembly GCA_036385355.1. Classification (GTDB taxonomy): domain Bacteria; phylum Actinomycetota; class Actinomycetes; order Actinomycetales; family Dermatophilaceae; genus UBA4719. The sequence continues at coordinate 1,974 of DASVKO010000167.1, read as the reverse complement.
GGCGTGCAGCTATTGGGCTTCGCGGGCGGCGCGCAGGAGTCCGTACCATTGCCCGACCTGCGCGGGTGACCTGCTCGCGGCTGACCGGGGTATGGCTGCATCCAGCACGAGTCTTCATGTCGAGCAGGACCTGCAGCCGCCTGGACCCATTCCGGTCGACGGTGGCCAGAAGCTTGACGGCCTTCGCTGTGGTTCTCGCCCCGGGAGTACTCACCCAGGCGCGCGCAGCAGATAACGTCACCGCCTGCGATACCGGCGTGCACGCACAAGGTCAGGTAGGCGTCAGCGATGTCGGCCCGCCTCGCTGGCGAACTCGTGGACAACCGCGGCCGCGTCCGCCAACTGTTCCGCCTTGGCCATCCGGCCGCTGCGTACTACCGAGTCACAGAGGTTCGTGCGTGGCACGGTTCCTCCTGGTAGGCCGGACAAGCTGGCGCAGCCAGAGCGGGTGGCCGCAAACGGTCAGGCCCTCGTCAACGATCGAGGTGAGGACCGGATCGGTCCCGGCCCCAGATCGGACCTCCGCCTCAGGCATGTGTAGTGCGCGGTGTCGTTGCCCGTCCACCGGGTGACACTCCGACTCAGGTCGCCGGCGATAGCGATGATGTGCTCAGCGACGAGGTGATCACGGTTAAGCCGGTACTGGGCGCCCTTGCCGACGAACTCAGCATCGACGACCCCCCGGGCAGTGAGACGCCGAAGGGTCTTGCGGATACCCTCCGTGGACCGCCCGGGCAGGATGCGCTGCAACTGGCCGGGAGTGAAAGCAGCCTCGGCCTGGGCAAGCCGGGTCAGTACAAGGCACCTGCGGGTTTGCGGGCAGAGCGCAGTGGAGTGCGAACATCTATCTGCGCGACTCGGGAGACCGAAGCAGCGCTCCGCTCGAGGTGACGGTAGATCGTGGGCCGGCTGACACCGAACTCCGCCGCAATCTGCGCGACGGTGGCGGCTCACTGCTGAGGGAACCTCGCGGACGCGACGGGGCCACCCACGCCGAGGGTTTCGTCGCGGACGTAGATCCCGACGCTCGCCCAGCCCTCGGGTGTGTGGTCTGCGTTGGTGGCCCACCACCGTGCGATCGCGTCGGCCAGGGCGTTATCGGCGGCCGGGCCTAGGTCAAGCACCTTCTTCTTGATCGTGTCCTCATCCACTTTGTGCTTCTCCCCGTAACTACCCGGGTACTCATGGAGGGAGTCGATGACACCCATGGCGATCATCCCGGCATGGAGCCCGACGCCGCCGGAGATCATGGCGCCGTTGTGTACGTCGGCGAGCAGCCCCATCTCAGCGAGGGTCCAGTGTTGCCGCTGGAGTTCGACCTTCAGGACGGCCCGCCACAGGCCGAGTTCGGTCTTGGCCCGCATCCCGGCGCTCTCTTGGGTCCTGCTGCGGTCGCGGCGACCTTCGAGCCATTCGATCAGGTCGGGGTTTCCCGCGAAGGAGATTCCATCTTTTGCCATGGTTGGCACCTTCCAGTCATCTCAGGTCTACTTGGGTCTACTCGGGTTTACCGTAGTGAACCCATCCGACAACTGCTAGACCAAACCTCTGCGGGTGATCGGCCTCGCGGTGGATGATGTGGGCGAGGTGACGTCTGGTTGGGGTATACCCCAACCAGACGTCAGGCGACCATCCGGAGACCGTCAGGTTAGAGTCGTCTGGACAATTTATTGACAGATGATTCGGAGGGTCTTAGATTTCAACCTGACACTTCAGGGTTGGGGGACGCGATCACTGGACAAAGAGTCGCCTACCAGCGGGTGAGCAGCCTCGACCAGAGGGTCGACCGGCAGCTCGACGGCATCACCGTCGAGCGGACGTTCACCGACACCGTCTCTGGCAAGGACACCGACCGGCCACAGCTCGAGGCGATGCTCGGCTTCGTCCGGGGCGGCGACACCGTCATCGTGCACTCCATGGACCGGCTGGCACGCAACCTCGAGGACCTCCGCAGGATCGTGCGGGAGCTGACCG
>DASVKO010000166.1:0-12223 GCA_036385355.1 Dermatophilaceae bacterium | reverse complement strand
CCGGAGCGACCGACTCCCTGGGCTCCCAGGAGGGTGCCGTCGGGGGCGAAGCTCGCGACGAGGTGCATCTCCTCGGAGCCGGGGTAGTAGCCGGCGTGGTGGCTGGGGTGGATGTGCATCACCTCATGGGCGATGCCGGCGCGGCGCAGCGTGGCCTGGTTGGCCCCGGTGGTTGCGGCGGTGAGGCCGAAGACCCGCACGATGGCGGTGCCCAGGACCGCTGCCTGGGGGGTTGTCCGGCGACCGCAGATCGAGTCGGCTGCCCTGCGCCCCTGCTTGTTGGCGGGGCCGGCCAGCGGCACCGGGCTGCGTGCTCCGGTGACGGCCTGGGTGACCTCGACGGCGTCGCCGACGGCCCAGATGTGGGGGTCAGAGGTGTGCTGGTCGCCGTCGACCTGGATGGCGCCGGTCGGGCCGAGGTCCAGGCCTGCCTCGGCGGCCAGGGCGCTGGCGGGTCGTACGCCGACGTTGACGATGACCAGGTCGGCGGCCAGGGTCGCGCCGTCGGACAGGGTGACGGTCACCGCGCCTACCGTGCCGGGCGCCGTGATGGCCTGGCTGGCGGTAGCGGTGTCGGCGGTGTCCGACTGGGGGCTCGCGTCGGAGATGGCCTGGGCGGAGACGCCCAGGCGCAGGTCGACCCCGTGGTCGGCGAGCTCGGCGGCCAGCAGTGGTGCAAGCTCGGCGTCCAGGGGTGGCAGGACGTGGTCGGCAAGCTCGACGAGGTGGACGGCCAGGCCACGGGCGGTCAGGGCCTCGACGGCTTCGAGGCCGATGAACCCGGCTCCGATGACGACGGCACTGGGGGCCGGCCCGGCGTGCGCGCGGGAGTCGAGCAGCTCGTCGAGGCGCTCCCGCAGTGCGTCGACGTCGGGCACGGTGCGCAGGGTGTGCACGGCGGGGTGGTCCAGGCCGGTGATGGGCGGACGGACCGCAACGGCGCCGGGAGAAAGCAGCAGTGCGTCATACGGCAGGGCGTAGGTGTGGTCACCGGCTGCGATGGTGACCTTGCGGGAGTCCCTGTCGATGCCGGTGACCCGGTGGCCGGTGCGCACGTCGAGGTTCAGGGACGCCGCGAGCGTCGCGGGGGTGTGCAGGATGAGGTCGTCGCGGGCGGCGATCTCACCGGAGAGGTGGTAGGGCAGACCGCAGTTGGCGAAGGAGACGTAGTCGCCCTGCTCCAGGACGACGATCTCGGCATGCTCGTCCAGGCGCCGGGCCCGGGCCGCGGCACTCATCCCGCCGGCGACGCCTCCGACGATGACGATCCTGGTGGGTTCCTGGGTGCGGGAGGGCTCGGTCATCAGCGGATCTCGCCGCCGGCGCGCTGCCAGCCGGCGATCCCGCCGGCCAGGCTTGCCGCGTCGTACCCGAGGCTGCGCAGGTGCTTGGCCGCGGTGCGTGAACGCATCCCGCTGGCGCACATCACCACGACCGGGCGGCCCTTGGGCAGTCGCCGCGGGGCCTTGTCGATGTCACCGAGGGGGACGTGGATGGCCCCGGGCGCATGCCCGGACTTCCACTCGCTGCTCTCCCGCACGTCCAGCAGGCTTGCGCCGCCCCGGACCACCTCGAGGGCACGCTCGCCCTTGATCTTCGACCCCAGGCTGTCATCGGCCGCCTTCGCGCCGAACATCCCTCTTAGCCGGTGCAGCAGCGAGGGGGGTCCCGCGGGCTGTGGCGACGGGGAGGAGGCGGGGGTGGATGAGTTGGTCACGGTGGGTTCCATAAGAGACAGCATACCCTAGGGGGTATACGAATCAAACTGAAACGCCCGGACCCGGTATGCCGGATCCGGACGTCACGAGAGTGGTCAGCGCGGTGGCCAGTGCAGTGGTCGGCGATCTGACCAGCCGCCCTGGTCAGCCGCCGAACGCCACGAGGTGGCGCTGCGACCCTGCCAGCAGGTGCGTGTAGACCGACAGCACGTCAGGTGCGTTCACGCCGGTCTTTGCCTTGTTCAGGTCGGCGATGTCGGTGGTCTCGACCGTACGGGCGGCCGCATACGCGGCGTCCACGCTGGCCGTGCCCTGGGCCACCAGCTTGTTGTACAGCTGCTGGGTGCTCGCGGTCGCGAAGGAGCCCACCGCTCGTCCTGCCGTCGGATCGGTGATGCTGTACCGCGTGAGCACCAGGCGCACCTCCGTGAGGTGGCGGGTCTCGGCGTTGCTGATCCGGCTGAACGACGTCGTCCCGTACTTGGCGGCGAAGGTGACGTACAGGTCGTGCGCCAGCTTCTCCTCCTCGGCCATCGCGGCGAGGCTGGTCTTCTGCGAGGCAGTCAGGGTGCCGCTGGCCACGTTGGTCAGGTCTGCGCCCATTCCGGCACCCATCCCGGCGCCGCGGCCCTGTCCGCCGCGGCCCTGGCCGTTCATGCCCTGGCCATTGCCCCGGCCATTGCTCTGGCCTGCGGCCGTCCCGTCGCAGACGCCGAGCTGCTGGGCGTTCTGCTGGGTCCGGGCGGTGCCCGGACCGGGCTGAACGACCCCGGCCGGATCGGTAGCGGCCACGCTGGGCGCGGCTACGAGGACGGCGGCGACGATGGCGACGCTGCCGGTGACTGCCGCAGCGACGCGGGTCCTGGTGTTCATGAGGTGCTCCTTCGTTGGCTGATCTCAGGTACGAGTCCAACCTGTCCCCGGCGTCTGCAGGGGCTGCGCGATGGATGTGCAGATCGTGTGGAGTTTGCCGCGGTCTTGTGGTTTCCGCGCGGTTGAGGACCGGAGACGGCGCTGGGTGGGCGAGGATGAGGCATGCCCACCGTGCTGGTCGTCGAGGATGAACGCGACATCCGGGAGGTGCTGCGCCGGTATCTGGAGCGCGCCGGCCTGTCGGTGCTGACCACCGGAACCGGCGCCGAGGCGATCCGGTTGCTCACGTCCGCACCTCCTGACCTGGTGGTGCTCGATCTCGGCCTCCCGGACGTCGACGGCACCGACGTCCTGCGTGAGATTCGCGCCGCCGGACACCCTCCGGTCCTCGTCCTGACCGCTCGCAGCACCGTCGAGGACCGTATTCATGGCCTGGAGCTGGGCGCCGATGACTATGTCACCAAGCCGTTCAGCCCCGCCGAGGTCGTCCTGCGCGTCCAGGCCGTCCTGCACCGCGCCGGCGGGCAACCGGGCAAGAGCGGCCCGGTCACCTATGGCGAGGGGCGGCTGCGTATCGACGAACCTCGCCACGAGGCGTCGCTGGACGGTCAGCCGCTCGATCTGACCCCCACCGAGTGGGGTCTGCTGACGGCTGTCGCGGCGGCCCCGGAACGGGTGTTCTCGCGATACGAGCTCGTCAACAGGATCCGCGGGTACGAGTACGCCGGCTACGAGCGCACCATCGACTCGCACGTGAAGAACCTGCGCCACAAGCTCGGCGCCTCCGGGGCTGAGGTGCTGGAGACCGTGCTCGGCGTCGGCTACCGGCTGCGACTGAGGCGAGATGACTCGCAGTGAGGCCGTCGGGTGTCGGACTTGGGTCGCTGGGGCGGCGGATGCTGCTTGCCTTCGTCCTGGTCGCCGTGTCCTCGGTACTCGTGCTGACCGTCGCTGCTCTCATCGGCGTCGGGAGGGGTTTCCAGGTCGCTACCCAGGCCGATGAACAGCGGGCTGCGGCTGCTGCTGCGACAGCCGCGGGGGAGGCCTACCAGAAGGCCTCCGGCTGGGACGGGGCAGACCTGACCCGGACCAGCGCGGTGGCCGAGGCTGCGGGAGCCCGGCTGTTTGTCCTGGATGCCTCTGGTGCCCCGGTGGGCACCGCCGCAAATGGCGGCCACGCCGGCCAGGGCAAGGGCCCGGGCATGGGCACGGGCACGGGACCGGTCGGCGGAGACGGAGTGGTGAATGCTCCGGTGGTGGTCAGCGGGGTCAGCGTCGGCACCGTGCGGCTGGTGTTCGAGTCGGCGGCCGGGACCACGGCGCGCGACGTCGCGTGGCTCTGGATCGCGGTTGCCGCTGTGGTGGCCCTGCTGATCGCGGTTCTCGCGAGCTGGGTGGTCACCAGGCTGATCACCCGCCCGATCAAGGCCATGACGACCGCCACCCGGGCGTTCGCGGCGGGAGACCGGCAGGCTCGCGCAGGGATGCATGGCCCGGGTGAGCTCGGTGAGCTGGGCCGGGCGTTCGACTCCATGGCGGACACGGTTGCACGCTCGGAGCGGGATCGCCGCAATCTCACCGCGGACGTCGCTCATGAGCTGCGTACCCCGCTCGCAGCCCTGCAGGCCGGGCTTGAAGAGCTGCGCGACGGCCTGGTCGAGCCGAGTCCCGCGGGACTGGCCGGACTGCACGACCAGTCGCTGCGGCTCGGGCGCGTGGTGAGCGACCTGGCCGAGCTCTCTGCCGTGGAGGCCAGCGGTGTGCCCGTGCAACGGACCGAGGTGGACCTGACCCAGGTCGCCCGTGACGAGCTGGTGGCGCGCGACTCCCAGCTGCGCGCCGCGGGACTGGTGGTGGGCAGCCGGCTGGACGGGTCGGTCCTGGTGCGCGCGGACTCCGACCGGTTGCACCAGGCCGTGGGGAACCTGCTCGCCAACTCGGCCCGATACTGCAGGCCGGGCGACGAGGTCGCTGTCGCGGTACGGGCAGAGGGCGGCGAGGCGGTGCTGGACGTCATCGACTCCGGACCCGGTATCGCCGAGGATGAGCTGCCGCACATCTTCGACCGGCTCTGGCGCGGGCGCGCCGCCAGACAGGTCGCCGGCTCGGGGATCGGGCTGGCGGTCGCGCGGGAGATAGTCGTGGCTCATGGCGGCGCCATCGAGGCGGCGTCGCCCGAGGGTGGCGGGACAACGATCACGATCCGACTGCCCCTGAGCACAGAAACGCCCGCCATCTGACATCCGCCCTCCTGCTGACGGGCCGTCATACGCGAGGTCAGGTTCGCGGGAGAATGGGGCCATGCCGAATACCAGCCAGCAGCCCTGGGTGAAGAACTACCAGCCGGGTGTGCCGGCCGAGATCGACCTGCCCGCGGAGTCTCTGGTCGCGATGCTCGAGCGGTCCGTGGCCGAGGCCGGCAGTCACCCGGCGATGGAGTTCTTCGGGCGTCGCACGACCTACACCGAGCTCGGCGACCAGATCGACCGGGCGGCCGAGGGCCTGCGCCTCCTGGGGGTTCGGGCGGGAGACCGGGTGGCCCTCATCCTGCCGAACTGTCCTCAGCACGTCGTCGCCTTCTACGCGATCCTGCGCCTGGGCGCTGTGGTGGTGGAACACAACCCGCTGTATACCTCCCGCGAGCTGCGCCACCAGTTCGAGGACCATCAGGCCCGGGTGGTGATCGCCTGGGAGAAGGCAGTGGCCGCGGTCCGTGCCTTCCCTGCCGATGTCGAGATCGACCACGTCGTGTCGGTCAACCTCCTGCGAGCGTTCCCTGCGGTCAAGCGGGTCGCCCTGCACCTGCCGGTGAAGAAGCTGCACGCGTCCCGCGAGGCGCTGACCTGTCCGGCGCCGGGAACGATCCCCTGGGAGAAGCTGCTCACCCACGGTCGTGTCGAACCCGCTCACCCTCGCCCGTCGGTGGACGACCTGGCCGTCATCCAGTACACCTCGGGCACCATGGGCCATCCCAAAGGTGCCATGCTCACCCATTTCAACCTGTTCTCCAACGCACTGCAGGGTGAGGCCTGGATGCACGGGGCGGAGTACCGCAAGGAGATCTTCTACGCGATCCTGCCGATGTTCCATGCCTTCGGTATGACGCTCTACCTCACCTTCGGCATCCGCAAGCAGGCCCTGCTGGTGCTCTTCCCCAGCTTCGACCCCGCCATGATCCTGGATGCGATGAAGAAGTCGCCCGCGACGGTCTACTGCGCGGTCCCGCCGATCTACGAGCGCACCGCCAGGGCCGCGAAGGAGAGGGGAGTCTCGCTGCGCTCGTGCAAGTACTGCATCTCCGGCGCGATGAGCCTGTCCGACCAGGTCGTGGAGCTGTGGGAGTCGGTGTCCGGCGGACTGCTCGTCGAGGGGTACGGCATGACCGAGTCGTCCCCGGTCGCCCTGGGCAACCCGTTCCATCCCACCCGCCGCACCGGCACGATAGGCGTGCCCTTCCCCTCGACCCTGATGAAGGTCGTCGACCCGGACGACCCCGGCGTGGAGGTATCACAGGGTCAGCCGGGCGAGCTGATCCTGAAGGGCCCGCAGGTCTTTCAGGGTTACTGGAACAACCCTGACGAGACCGGGAAGACGCTCCTGCCCGGCGGCTGGCTGCGAACCGGCGACATCGTGACCGTGGACGAGGACGGGTTCACCACGATCGTCGACCGGGCCAAGGAGCTCATCATCACCGGCGGCTACAACGTCTCGCCCTCCGAGGTCGAGGCGGTGCTGCGCCTGCATCCGTCAGTCACCGACGCGGCCGTCTTTGGCAAACCGCTGGAACGGGGTGGGGAGATGGTCGTGGCGGCGATCGAGCTCGAGCCCGGCGCCGGGCTCGATACGGCGGCGCTGCGGGCCCACTGTCGCGACCACCTCGCGGCCTACAAGGTCCCGCGCCGGTTCGTGCAGATCGAGGACACCCCACGCTCGATGCTGGGCAAGATCCTGCGCAAGCAGGTGCGCGAGCAGGTGCGCGAGCAGGTTCTCCCGTCGCTCTGACACCGGGCCAGCATCGTCGCCTGATGGCGGCTGTTGCGGCGATGGAGGTCCTGGTGCGCATGAGTGTGCTTCCGTTCACGTGTACATCTGGATACCCTAGGGGGTATTATGGACCTTCCAGCAAACCAACTTGAGGAGTGTCATGTGTAGTCCCGCCCGTTGTTCACGCTGCGGAAAGATCACCTGGACCGGTTGTGGCATGCACGTCGACTCTGTGATGGCGAACGTCCAGCCGGCACAGCGTTGCGACTGCGCAGACCAGACGACGCCACCGGCGGCTGGCTCTGACTCGAGGCGGGCCTGGTGACGGGTTGACAGCCCCGCAGGCCCTGGTGGAGTCCGTTCGCGCTCGCGAGCGCGCGGCTCTCGCGGACCTGGTTGCCGTTGCGGGCGGTCAGTCGCTGTGTTCCGCCTCCCGTCAGGGCGCCACGGTGCCGGCCGCGAAGTACTGCGAGGGCGCGGCGGCCGCGCTCGCCGAGGTTCGCCGGGCCTTCGAGGCAGTGGCGGACGGACCGGACAGCACGAGGTCAGCCCGTGCCGTGCTTCTGGACGTTCGCGCCCGGTGGCGGGAGCAGTCCCGCACGATGGGGCGCAGGGGCCCGGACTGGGCTGGCTACCTCACCGGGGGACTGGATGCCCTGGAGCAGATGATCGACGACGATGGAGGGTTCGATGAGCTCGACGCCCAGGACTGACCCGGCGAACCGGCCGGCGGTGTATTCGACCGATCCCACCGAACCGACCGGTTCGACAGCGCTGCCCGAACGCCGACGGTACGCCCACGTGCTGGCGGCCTGGCCGTTGCGAAGGCGGATGGCCCTTGTCGTGCTTGCCCCGGTGCTGCTCGCGCTGATGGTCATGGCCTCCGGAGGCTGGGCACTGGCGACCTCGCCGGGCTGGACGGCCGTGGTCGTCCTGATCGCCCTCTCCTGCGCCACGACGCTGGCGACCTACCTCCCCCACCCCGGCACGGGGCTCAAGGTCGACGTCGGCTGCACGCCGTGCGCCGCGGTCGCGGCCGTGAGCGTGCTGGGCGCCTTCTTCGTGCTGAGCTCGGCCCCGCACGATGTGTCCACCGCGGTCATGGCACTGGGCATCTCCGTTTTCGGGCTGGTGCAGCGGCTGAACAACCCGAGTACCTGCCCGGCATAGCGCACCGCCGGGCGGCAAACCCGCGGGCCCGCGGGTTTGCCCCGCCCGAGAATCGTCTACTACGCTGCATAGTATGACGAGCCAGATCCGAACGGGAACCCCCGTGCCCACCACCCGCCCAACTCGTTCCAGATGGACCGCGATCGGGATCCCTGTCGCCGTGCTTGCGCTGGTGTCCGTGCTCGCGGCGCTGGTGCTGGTCTCGCGTTCAGGCGCTTCGGGCGGCCCGGCCCAGTCGGCGCCGCCGGTCGGCTCCACCAGCCAGGCACCGGCCTCCGACGAGGCACGGCGCAAACCCGCAGACCCCTACGCGAAGGGACGCGTCGACGCTCCCGTCGTCATGGTGATGTGGTCTGAGTTCCAGTGCCCCTTCTGCGGCCGGTTCGCCCGCGAGACCGAGCCCGCCCTGCTCAAGCAGTTCGTGGACGCCGGAGTCCTGCGCATCGAGTGGCGCGACTTCCCCTATCTCGGGGCAGACTCGCAGACCGCGGCGCTCGCAGGCCGCGCAGCCGCTGCGCAGGGCAAGTTCTGGGCGTTCCACGACGTGCTGTATGTCACGGAGCATCGGGTGAACAAGGGCGACCTGGACGCCGCTCATCTGCGCGATCTCGCGGTGAAGGCGAAGCTGGACATGACCCGGTATGACGCGGAGATGAAGGCCAGGAACGGTATGGCCGAGATACAGGCCGACCAGTCCGAGGCCGAGGCCCTGGGGGTCACCGGCACACCTGCCTTCCTGATCAACGGCGAGCCGGTCCTCGGCGCCCAGCCGACGCAGGTGTTCGTCTCGATGATCGAGAAGGCCGCGGCAGCAGCCAGGGCAGGGTCGTGACCGTCGGCTACGTCGTCGCCTTTCTGGGCGGGATCCTCACGTTGGCCAGCCCGTGCAGTGCTTTTCTGCTGCCCTCGTTCTTCGCCTACGCCTTCCCCCCGGCGGGTCGCCTGCTCTCACGCACCCTCGCCTTCTATATCGGCCTCGCGCTGATGCTGGTTCCCCTGGGTCTGGGCAGCGGTGCTGCAAGCCAGCTGGTCTATGGCCATCGCCAGGCGCTTTTTGCCACGGCCGGCGGCTTCCTGGTCGCGCTCGGGATCGCCCAGGCTCTCGGGCTGGGGGTGCGGATACCGGGTGCCGACCGCCTGCGCAGCCGCGCCGGCGGTACCTCCAACATCTCGGTCGTCGTGCTCGGGGCCGCCACTGGCCTGACGGGCTTCTGCACCGGGCCGATCCTCGGCGCCGTACTGACTGTCGCGGCCACCAGCGGCAGCCCGCTGCGCGGCGCTTCGCTACTGGCGACCTACGCCGCGGGGATGACCGCGCCGCTGTTCGTCCTGGCCCTGTTCTGGCAACGGCTGAAGCTGGGCGAGCGACGGTTGCTGCGCGGGCGCCCCGTACAGCTCGGCAGGCTCACGCTGCATTCGACCTCGCTGGTCGGCGGAGTCCTGGTCGCGGCGGTCGGCATCCTGTTCCTCGTCGACCGCGGAGGGTCCCTCACCGGGGGGGTTTCCTCAGCGTCGACACCGAGGCCCGTCTGCAGGATGCCGTCTCCCGGCTCGGAGCGAGCAGCGACCTGATCGTGCTAGCCCTGATAGGAATGGTGGCCCTGACCGTCCTGGTGCTCAGGCTGCGCGCTCTTCGTGCCGAGACAGAGCCCGCCGACCGCTGAGCGCCGGCGAGGCGGACGACCTGCCGGCGGGGGACCAGCCGGCAGGTCATCTCATTGAGGGCGGGCGTGATCCGATGCGTTCCGGTCCCTACGGGCGCAGGTACGCCCAGCCCTGTCCCTGCCTGGCGACGAGGTGTCCGACCCCGGACGGGGCGGCAACGGCGCCGTTGACGAGGTCCGCCTCCGTCAGGTTCTGCGACCGCATGGAGTTGCGGCACACTACCAGGATGATCCCGGCGTCCAGGGCCTCGGCGAGAGCGTCCGCCGTCGGCTGGCCCGGCAACGCCAGGCAGATCGCCTCGCCATGCACCACCAGCTCGATCGGGGTGCCAGGCTCGACCTCGGGCACCAGGTTCAGTGCATTGCGCAGCACGGCCCGGTGCTTGTCCACGGAGGCTTCGGTGAGGTGCAGCACTACTCCGGTCACGGTCAACACGTTCCTGTCAGGGCGAAGGAAGCATAGGGCGTTGCGATCAGGGCGATCGCCGCGGTCATCGCCGCCAGGTAGCCGCCGGTCAGTGCCACGCCCGACCTCGACGCCGGAGCCGGCGTTGCGGCGAGGCGGCGCGCGCGCCAGCGGGTGCCCGTCGCGTCGGCGTGCAGGGCGCCGCCGTGCAGGGCGAGTCCCGGCGCGCCAAGGACGGGCGAGGGCCCTGGTCCGTGCAGCGCGAGCAAAGCCCCGGCCAGGGCGCGGGTGCTGCTCGCCCGGCGGGCATTGTCGTCGGCGGCCATCTCGGCGTAGGTCGCAACAGCCGGGGCCGCGGCAGCGATCAAGGGAACCCAGCCGAGGACTCCCCGCAGGCTGTGCAGGGCCCACAGAAGGGCGTGATGTCGCTGCTCGATGTGTGCCCGTTCGTGGGCGAGCACCGCGGTGAGCTGGTCACCACTGAGGGCATCGAGCGCACCCTGGGAGATCACGATGCGCGCGCGGCGGGCGGGAAGACTGTAGACCGCCCTGTCAGGGGTCGGCACCACCCAGACCTGGGATCCCAGCAGACGCCGCTGGTGGGCCACCGCGGTCAGCCCGCGGAGATGCGTCCGGAGCTGTTCGCGTGAGCGAAGGTGACGCAGGGTCGCGCTGGTGATCAGCCACACGGTCAGGGCCAGCGGGACGAGAAGCATCGTGTACACGGGCACGCCGGTGGTCCACAGCGGCGCGCGGGCCGAGAAGGGGTTCGCCGCTGTCAGACACCGCTGGCAGACCGCGCCGACCCGCCCGGGCAGCCCCGGACCGGTGAAGACCCAGGTCAGGAGCGGCCCCAGTGCGAGGAAGGCAAGGGTCCACACGGCGGCTGAGGCCGTCCAGATCGCGAGTCCGAGCCGTGGGCGCGCGCTGAAGGTCGGGGTGGGGCCGCCGAGCACGCGGGGCCCGACTTTTGCCCCTGCGACCAGGAGAGCCAGGAGCGCCACGGTCAGCGCCAGCGGGGTCACCTGGCCCGCCGGGCCCCGGGGCCGGGAGGCTCCTGTCCGGACTCGTGAGCGGGGTCGGTGAGGAGCTCACGCAGGAGTGCCGCGTCTTCCTGTGACATCGCCTCCACGAAGTGCAGGAACGAGGCCGCAGGGTCTCCGCTGGTGGTCAGTGCCTGGGCCATGAGCCCTGCTGCGTACTGGCTTCGCGTCTGCACCGGACGGTGGGCCCAGGTCCGACCTGTGCTGACTCGCTCGACCATCCCCTTCTTCATCAGGTTGGTCAGCACCGTCGCCACCGTCGTGTAGGCCAGCTTGTGTGACGTCAGCTGTTGCAGGACGTCGCGGGCGCACATCTGCTCGGGACAGTCCCACAGGATGTCCATGACCTCCTGCTCCAGCGCGCCCAGGCGCGGAATCGCGGCGGGTGGCTCAGACACTGGCCAGCACCGGGGTTTTCGTCGCGCACAGGACCTGCCCACGCAGTCGCATCAGCAGGGCGCCCGCAGTGGTCACCAGGGCAGTGGCCGCCAGGTAGGGCTGCACGGGGGCGAACCAGGTGAGGGCGCCGGAGTACCCGAGGGCGAGCAGGGCGATCTTGTTGCACACCGGGCAGCCGACGGCGAACCAGGCCAGGACGCCGCCGGCCATCCCCCACCGGCTGTGTGCATCGCCGGTGTCGTGCATCACCCTCGTCTCGGCGATGCCGCAGACCGGCCGGACGTAGGTCGCGGCCAGCATCCCCGCGAGGATCGACGAAGCGATCCACACGGGGTAGCTCCACAGTTGGACCGGGACCTGGCGACCGAAGACCGGATTGGGGATCAGCACCGTCGGAACTCCGATCAGCAAGGCGAAGGCGACGCTGAAGCCAGCCGCCGCAAGGCGCTGCCGCACCGTCCAACTGCGAAGGGCGAAGGCGCTCGCCTGCAAGGTCCGGCGAGGCTCGGTTGACGTCGTTCGGGCCGGGCGCATGTTCCTCCTGTTTTGCGGTGTTCAACGTGGTCGGCCCATCTCTGGTCCGCCATGTCACGGCAGGCGTCCGGGACGTTGAACGAGAGCGTGGTCGTGGTCGTGGTCACAATATACCCCTATGGGTATTTATTGTGGGGCTCGTTCGATCGCAGAAGTTCGCGTGGTGGCTTCGCCCATCTGAGGCCACAATCGAGGACCTAAGTCCCTTCCCGGCGTGTCGGCGCCCTATACAGTTCAAATATGGCTGATTCAATCTGCGTTGAGATGACGGCTCCTGTCGTTGTGGAGCCTGTGGTGGTGTTGCAGGCCGTGGCTGATCCGGTGCGCTGGGCGGTGCTGTCGATGTTGGTCGAGGCGCCGCGGTGCGTATGCAAGCTGCAGGAGCAGATTCCGATCGCGGGGAACCTGTTGAGTTACCACTTGAAGGTGCTG
>DASVKO010000165.1:0-4988 GCA_036385355.1 Dermatophilaceae bacterium | reverse complement strand
ACGCCCTGAATGCTCCGAGGACAACAGGCATCTGAGGATGGCCTATGATCACGGACACCAGCGGCCCGGGGGCCGCGATTCTCCGGCTGAGAGCGAAGGCTCGTGAAGCGTCTTGTGGCTGTTCTGGCAGGCCGGCCCGATCTGCTCGCCCGTGACACTTCAGGGAACCTGTGGCTGTACCCGCTGAGCGGCAACGCGGTCTTCGGGTCCCGAACCCGGATCGCCACTGGATGGAACGACTACACCTTTCGGGGGCCCGGTGACCTCTCCGGCGATGGACGGGCCGACATACTGGCCCGTGACCCAGCCGGGGCGCTGTGGCTCTACCCGGGAGATGGCACCGGACACCTCACCACCCGAACCAATGTCGACTCTGGGTGGCAGATCTTGGATGCCCTGGCCACGCCGGGCAACTGGGACCGCGCCAACGGAAACGACATCCTCGCACGAGACGCAACCGGAAAGCTGTGGCTCTACCCCGGCACCAACTCCAGTGGCCTCCATGCCCGGCGCCAGGCCGGTAGCGGATGGCAGGGCTTCAGCTACATCGGCTGAGGGACTACCACCGCCAGCCCGGCGTTCAGCTCGCCCGGTCGCGACAGGCTGTCGGACGGGACAGGACTGTCGGACGGGACAGGGCTGTCGGGCGGGACAGCCCGGCGCGGCGGCATACGCCGAAACGGGATGGGTCAGCGGGCGCCGATCTCGACCCAGTACCGGCGCTTGGGCCCCGACCCGTCACGGTCCGCCGCAAGGCTCTCAAGAACGCCACCACGGTTCTCGATGACCTTGACGGAGCCCACGTTGTCGCCATCGCAGGTCACCGGCACACGTTCAAGGCCAATCGACGACGCGACCTCCAGGGACTGGCGCATGATGGCCGTCGCGTAACCGCGGCGACGAAAGCCAGGACGCACCGCGTATCCGATGTGGCCCCCCACCTCTGCGAGGTAGGCGTTGAGCTCGTGCCGGATCGAAACCCGGCCGACCATCTGCCCTTCGGCCTCAGCAACAAGGAACGTCGCCGGCACCCTGCCCTCAGACAGGTCAACGCCATGGCGCTGGCTCTCCAGCCGCCTGCAGTAGACCGGCCATGCGGCCCCCTGCTCCAGTTCGAAAAGGAACTCGAAGCCCTCCTGCGCGAGCTCCTCATGGGCTTGCAGGGCCTGCTCCTCGTCCGAGACGCCCAGGGGCCTCAGCAACAACGACGGTTGCTGACTGGTCTTGTCGTCCACTTGAGCCATCTTCCTGTTGCACGCCACGTCGCTTCATCTGATGGGTTCGATATTCTCACGGCCTCATCCGGCTGCAGTTGACGTCCGCTGATCGATCGGGGTGTGAGACCTGAGGTGACATGCACGTGTCAGTCAGGTCAGGGCGTTCGCGCGCAACAGTGGGTGGAGCCCGTCGTCGGTTGTCCAGACGGCGGGCCGGCAGTCAACGAGTCGCCATCCCAGGTGCTCATACACCGCGATCGCGTCTGCGGCGTCGTCGACCACATCCAGGACCAGACCGAGTCCGGCGTGCATCGCGAAAGACCCGTCCTGGTCGAGCAGGGCACGGGCAAGTCCGGCTCCCCGAACTGCTGGAGTGACAAGTAGATAGGTAAGAAACCACCCTGCCCAGGGCGCCTGTCCCCAACAGGACCAGACCCACCGCGAGGACGGCGACATGGTGCCGGTGACTGTGATCCGAGCCGTTAATCGTTGGACTGGCAGGGCACCCGCTGCCAGGGTGGATGCCATGCGACAGGAAGAGATCTGGGACGTGGACGCTGCCTGCAGGTACGACACTCCGGGGGAGGGAATGTTTGCTCCTGAGGTTCTGGAGCCGGCCGTCGAGCGACTCGCCGAGCTGGCAGGTCAAGGCCGAGCACTCGAGTTCGCCATAGGCACTGGCCGCGTGGCTATCCCCCTGTCGGGGCGGGGCGTGCCGGTCACCGGGATCGAGCTGTCCGTCCCCATGGTCGACCAGCTGCGCACCAAGGCTGATGAAGGCACGATCCCCGTCGTCGTCGGAGACATGGCTTCCGCCCGCGCCTCAGGAGAGTTCACGCTCGTCTACCTCGTCTTCAACACGATCTCCAACCTGCTGACCCAGGCCGAGCAGGTTGCATGCTTCCGTAACGCGGCTCATCACCTCACAGCCGGCGGCCGGTTCGTGATCGAGCTGTGGGTGCCGGAGCTGCGCAAGCTCCCGCCGGGCCAGGAGGCCATGGTCTGGAGCTCCGAGCCCGGATACATCGGCTTGGACACCTACGACGTCCTACGGCAGCGCGTCGTCTCGCACCACTTCGGGTTCGGCGAGGGCACGCAGGCGCAGGTCTTTCGCAGCCCGCACCGCTACATCTGGCCATCTGAGCTCGACCTGATGGCACAGCTCGCCGGGTTCGAGCTGGAGACCAGGCACGCGGACTGGGAAGGCGCCGAGTTCACCGTCGAGTCCCGGACGCACGTTTCGGTCTACCGCCTCGCGTCCGCGTCATAGGTCCCGCTGGTCTCCCGGCTGCAGCGCCGCAGGTGCCACCGGGCTAGCAAACCAACGGGGGGCTTCGTCACGGTCGGATGCGCTACCGGGGGCCCGGCTGGGCAGGTGTCCGCGGATGTCGACCGGCCCTGTCTGACCGCCATGGGCCCCTCATCTGGGTAATGATCTCCGTACGAAGGTCAGCCGAGGCGAGGAGCGGGTATGTCGTCACCAGAGGGGAGCGCCCCCCTCTCCTGGGCGTCCGCTGCGGCGTTTCGCCGCTATTTCTGGCAGCCGCCCAGGGCCCACGGCGATGTCATCGAGGGGCGCGAGGTCAGCTTCCTCGAGCTGTTCTATGACCTCGTGTACGTCGTCGTCGTCTCCCAGGCTGCCGGTCATCTCGCCGGGGATGTGACGTGGGCGGGTGTGGGCCGTTTCGCCGTCGTCTTCGGGCTGATCTGGCTAGCCTGGATCAACGGGGCCGTGTACCACGACCTGCACGGCCGGGCCGAGGGCCGGACCCGCTCCTACGTCTTCCTTCAGATGGGCGTCCTCGCGCTCCTCGCGGTGTTCACCGGCGAGGCGACATCGGGCGACGGCCCGACCTTCGCCGTCGTCTACAGCGCGTACCTCTTCCTGCTCGGCTGGCTCTGGTACTCGGTGCGCCGCCAGGACGACCCGGCGTTCCGACCCGAGACGACGCCGTACATCGCCGGCGTCCTCATCTCAGCCACGGTCGTCGGGGCCAGCGCGCTGCTGCCGGACGGGCCGCGGCTGACGGCGTGGGCGCTGGTGGTCGTCTGCTGGCTAGCCGGCATCGCCGTCCTGGACTGGCGCAGCGGGGCCACCCGGGACACCAGCGCCAACGCGAGCGAGTCGATGATCGAGCGGTTCGACCTGTTCACCATCATCGTGCTGGGGGAGGTGGTTGTCGGTGTCGTCAACGGCATTGCGGACGCCGGCCGCACGCCGATCGCCATCGTCACCGGCATCCTGGGGCTCGGGATCGGGTTCGCCTACTGGTGGAGCTACTTCGATCTCGTGGCAGCCCGCCGGGTGCGCTCCCGGCGCGGAGCCCTGTCGCGGTGGCTCGTCGGCCACCTCCCGGTGACCATGACGATCGCCGCGACCGGCGGGGTCATGGTCAGCATGATCGAGCATGCGTCGGAGGGCCACGCCCCAGCCCCCGCAGCCATGGTGCTGTCGCTCTCGGTGGCCGTCGGCGTCCTGGCCCTCATCCTGGTCGCGACCTCGCTCGCCAGCTGGCAGGACCTCGCCCCGGTCTACCGCCCGGTGTCGGTGGCGCTGGGGCTGGCCGCCGCGCTCGCTCTCCTCCTCGGCTGGCTTGCCCCGCCGCCCTGGCTGCAGATCCTGCTGCTGACGCTGGTGCTCGGTGCCGTCTGGCTCTACGGCATCCTCACCTGGTTCTCCTTCACCCACCACGATGGGGCGTCCCCTGCCGGGGTCCGCCCGCGACTCAGGTCAGCACGTCGACCGTGGCGGTCTCGACGACGTCGCCCACCCGAGAGGCGAGCTCCAGATCCGTCCTGACCAACACTCGCCACGGAGGAGGGTGAGGCCACATGTGCCGGGTCGAACGTGGAACCCAGCCCAGCTCGCGGGACGGCGTACTTGCTGTGGCCACTCGCGGTCAGCGACACCTGGATCCAGTGTGAAGTCGTCGCATGTCCTCTTGCGGCTTGGTGGCATGAGAGGCCATCGTTGCGGGCAGCAGGGGTGGGCGTGATGTCCAGCCCGAAGGCGCAGGAGGCGGCTGCCGACGGGAGACATGGAACGGTCCGTCGGACGTCGGCCGCGAACCGAATCTATCTATTGGAGGAGGCATGGTGCTCACCCCAGCCAGGCGAAACCACTACTTCTACGGCAAGATCCTGAATGTCGGCGATCTGGAGATGGAGCAGGATTACGGTAGGCAGAAACGTTGGCTGATCAACCGCCTCACACTCGGATCAGGGGTCGTCGAAGGGCTTTCGGTGGGAGTCAGCGACGACAGGCTCACGATCACCGCGGGGGTCGCCTTTGACGGTCTGGGGCGGGAGATCGTCATACCGGCAACGGTCGCCGTCGATCCATTCGAGCCCAAGCCGCCGTATCTCGAACCAGGCTTCGACTCCAAGGCGGTCGGCAACTTCACGCTGTGGTTGTGCTATCGCGAGTACCTGACCGACTTCATGCCCACAGCCTCCGCGAGTGATGGCCAGGAGGACTCCGAGGCAGGGACCGTCGTCGAGAGCTACGCCTTCCGCCTGACCCAGAGCATCCCGGGGAAAGCCGAGTCCGACCTGGGCGAACGCTTCTGCGAGGCGATGGCCCACGACCCGGGTGAGCCAGCCCCAGACCCACACGTGGTTCTCTGCCAGTTGACGCAGGGAGAGGTGGCCGAGCCGCCAGAGGACGAGGGCATCCCGATTGCGACGGTCGAGGTCCTTGAGGGCCAGCACCTTGGTGCAGTCGACGAGTGCGGCGTTCGTGCCCGGATCTACAGCCAGGCGACGCTACTG
>DASVKO010000164.1:0-5590 GCA_036385355.1 Dermatophilaceae bacterium | reverse complement strand
GAGATCGGTCTCGATGTAGATGACCGTCGTACGGGTGGACGCCGCAGCCGCGCGGTAGGCGTCGCGGAACTCCTCGATCGTGGCGGCCTGCAGGACGTCGGCGCCGAAGCTGCGGGCGTTGGCAGCCAGGTCAAGGGGGACGTAGCCGCCATCGAGGCGGTCCGAGTCGTCATCGCGCATGCGGTAGCTCGTGCCGAAGCGCTGTGAGCCGCGGGACTCCGACAGGCTCCCGATGGAGGCGAAGCCGTGGTTCTGGAGCAGCACGATGATGACCTTGAGGTTCTCCGAGACGATGGTCGCGATCTCCTGCGGCAGCATCTGGTAGGAGCCGTCCCCCACGATGGCGACCACCTCGCTGTCGGGTGCGGCCATCTTCGCGCCCATCGCGGCCGGGATCTCGTATCCCATGCACGAGTAGCCGTACTCGAGGTGGTACTGCTTCGGGGTGCGGGCGCGCCACAGCGCCTGCAGGTCGCCAGGCATCGACCCGGCGGCGTTGATGACGATGTCGTCGTCGCCCATGAGCTCGTTGAGCGCCCCGAAGACCTCGGTCTGCGCGGGCAGTGGCTGGTTGTCCCGATGGAGACACTCGTCGGCGACCCGTGCCCAGTCCGCCACGAGACCGGCGGCCAGCTGGCTGTAGGAGTCAGTCACCCGGTACCCCTGGAGCGCATCGGTCAGCGCCACCAGGCCCTCGTGGGCGTCGGCCACGACCATCTCGGCGGAGTTCTTCGCGGCGTCGAAGGCGAGCACGTTGAGGTTGACGAAGCGGACACCGGGGTTGCGGAAGGCCGTGTGGCTCGCCGTGGTGAAGTCGGAGTAACGGGTGCCGACCCCGATCACCACGTCCGCGACGGCGGCGAGCGCGTTGGCAGCGTCGTTCCCCGTGGAACCGATGCCGCCCACTGATGCGGGGTGCTCGAAGCTGATCGCCCCCTTGCCGGCCTGGGTATCGGCCACGGGGATGCCGGTCGCGTCCGCGAAGGCTGCCAGGGCGGCGGACCCCTCGGAGTAGACCACGCCGCCACCTGCGACCAGCAGGGGTCTCTTCGCAGCCCGGATGATCGCGGCGGCGCGGGCCAGCGCTGCGGGCTCGGGCACCGGACGGGCGACATGCCAGACGCGCCTGCGGAAGAGCTCCGGCGGCCAGTCGTAGGCCTCGGCCTGTACGTCCTGCGGCAGGCAGATGGTGACGGCGCCGGTCTCGGCCGGGTCGGTCAGCACCCGCATCGCGGCCAGCGCGCTGGGGATCAGCTGCTCGGGGCGGTTGATGCGGTCCCAGAAGCGGGAGACCGGTCTGAAGGCGTCGTTGACGGAGATGTCCAGGTTCCGCGGGTCCTCGAGCTGCTGGAGCACCGGGTCGGGGAACCGGGTCGCGAAGATGTCCGAGGGCAGGATCAGCACGGGCATCCGGTCGACCGTGGCCAGCGCGGCGCCGGTGACCATGTTGGTCGACCCGGGACCGATGGAGGACGTGCACGCGAAGGCCTGCAGGCGGTTCCTGGTGCGGGCGTAGGAGACCGCGGCGTGCACCATGGCCTGCTCGTTGCGGGCGAGGTAGTACTTCAGCCGGTCCTCCCCCCCGGCGGGATCGACCTCGTTCTGGAGGAGGGCCTGGCCCAGACCGGCCACGTTGCCGTGGCCGAAGATGCCGAACGCGCCGGCGATGAGCCGCTGCTCCACCCCGTCCCGTTCGCTGTACTGGCTGGCCAGGAAGCGGACCAGGGCCTGGCCCACGGTCAGTCGGATTGCGCCTTCGGCTGCGGTCACGGTTCCTCCTGGCTGGGCTGACGCCTACGAGGGACTCTGCACCACGCGGCTCGCGAAAGCGAGCCCGGTGCCGCTATCCGCCAGATGGCCACTGCCATCGAGAAGGACATCGAGATCTGGCGCTGGAGATCGCCCCCGCGTACGAGGGGCTCACCCGACCCCTGACTGGATGGGCATGCCGGACAGCCGCCATTCGAGCATGCCCTCGGGAAGCCTTCGCGCCGAGCGGCCGTGCCGGGTCAGCAACCGGACCGCGTCATGGGCAAGTACGCAGTAGGCGCCACGGCAGTAGGCGACCACCCGGACGTCGGCGGGCAGCTCTGCCAGGCGCTGCTCGAGCTCCTCGACCGGCACCGACACCGCGCCGGGGATGTGCCCGGAGGCGTACTCGTGACGCGGACGGACGTCGAGCACGACGACCTCGCCGCTGCGGGCACGGCGAAGCAGCTCCTCGCGTGGCACATCCTCGGCCTCGCCGGCGTCGTCGCCGCCGAGGTAGGCCACCCGGGCCCGGTCGGCGTCGGCCAGGTGAGCGACGGCCACATCGCGCAGCCCGGCGTACAGGCCCGCCACGTCGTCGCCGGCGAGCCGGTAGTGCACGCTGGTGCCCTCCCTGCGGGACTGCACCAACCCCGCCTGTCGCAGCGTCTGCAGATGCATCGACGTCGTGGACACCCCGGCCCCGGCCGCCCGGGAGAGCGCGTCGACGGTCCGCTCGCCCTGGGCCAGCAGGTCGAGCAGCTCGAGCCGCTTCGGTGCCGACAGCGCCTTGCCGACCCGCGCGTACTGCTCGAACAGCTCCGTCTTGACTGCGCGGTCAGCCACGCGATATTCCAGTGTTCATTGGAATACTGTACCATTGGCGGATCTCGCGAAGCCATCCACGGAAGACGGTGCAGAACCCCGATGAACGACGTCCCCGCTATCCCCCCGGGTGCAGGCCCGCCCGCGAGCAGCCATGACGGCACAACCACCG
Organism: Dermatophilaceae bacterium; assembly: GCA_036385355.1. GTDB lineage: Bacteria > Actinomycetota > Actinomycetes > Actinomycetales > Dermatophilaceae > UBA4719. The sequence continues at coordinate 2,844 of DASVKO010000164.1, read as the reverse complement.
GGACAGTCCCGGCCCTTCGGCTCGGGATGCGCACCAACCTCGGCCAGTTCATGCTGCTCGTCGCCGTCAACGCGCTGGTCGGCGCGACCCTGGGGCAGGAACGCACCGTCGTCCCGCTGCTCGCCCAGCAGGTGTTCGGGCTCACCGCCCTGGTCGGCGGGCTCTCGTTCATCGCCGCCTTCGGCCTGGTCAAGGCGGTCACCAACTTCTTCGCCGGGACCCTGTCCGACCGGTACGGCCGCAAGCCCGTGCTCCTGGCCGGATGGCTGTTCGCGATCCCCGTCCCCCTGATCCTTATCTGGGCCCCGACCTGGGGCTGGGTGGTGTTCGCCAACGTCCTGCTGGGCATCAACCAGGGCCTGACCTGGTCCACCACGGTCATCATGAAGATCGATCTGGTCGGGCCGGCCCGACGCGGTCTGGCCATGGGCTTCAACGAGGCCGCCGGCTACGGCGCGCTCGCGCTCACCGCCATGGCCACCGGCTTCCTGGCACAGGAGTACGGCCTGCGGCCCGCTCCTTTCTATCTGGGCATCGCGTTCATCGCGGTAGGCCTGGGACTGTCGGTATTTGCGGTCAGGGAGACCCGCGACCATGCCAGGTTCGAGGCCGCCAACCACGTCAGCCGCCACGACCACCTGGGCGCCGGGCTCAGCACCGGCCAGGTCTTCTGGCTCACCAGCGTCAGGGAACGCTCCCTGTCCGCAGCCAGCCAGGCCGGCATGGTCAACAACCTCAACGACGGCCTCGCCTGGGGACTGTTCCCCATCCTGTTCGTCAGCCACGGCCTGTCGATCACCCAGATCGGGATCCTCGCCGGGATCTATCCTGCCGTGTGGGGAGTCGGCCAGCTGGCCACCGGCGCGCTGTCGGACCGCATCGGTCGCAAGTGGCTCATCGCCACCGGCATGTGGGTCCAGGCCGCCGGCATCGCCGCGGTCGCCCTCGGCACCACCTTCACCGCCTGGGCCGTGGCAGCCGCAGTCATCGGCGCCGGCACCGCCATGGTCTATCCCACCCTCCTGGCCGCCGTCGGCGACGTCGCCCATCCCGCCTGGAGAGCCCGCTCCGTCGGGGTCTACCGCCTGTGGCGCGACAGCGGCTTCGCCGTCGGCGCCCTGCTCGTCGGCGTGGTCGCCGACGCCGCCAACCTCACCACGGCGATCTGGGTCGTCGCCGCGATCACCGCCGCCTCAGGTCTGGTCGTCGCGATCCGCATGTACGAGACCCTCGGACACCACACCACCCAGCGCCCCGGTGAACAGCTGTTGCCCCTACGCCCGTAGCCCTGAAACCCCTTGGGGATACTGTCGGTGAACATGCACGATACGAACACGAGGAGACCGGAGCGATTCCATGGCTTCACTACACCTGGGTGACACAGCACCCGATTTCACCGCCCCCACCACCGAGGGCGAGGTCTCGTTCCTGAGCTGGAAGGGCGACAGCTGGGCGGTCTTCTTCAGCCACCCCGCCGACTACACCCCCGTGTGCACCACCGAGCTCGGCCGGGTCGGCCAGCTCAGCGACGAGTGGGACAGGCGCAACACCAAGGTGATCGCGCTGTCGGTGGACTCGGTGCAAGACCACAACTCGTGGAAGCCGGACGTCGAAGAGGTCTCGAGAACCACCATCGGGTACCCGATCATCGCCGACCCGGACAAGAAGGTCGCCGAGCTCTACGACATGATCCACCCCGGCGAGGGTGACACCAGCTCGGTGCGCTCGGTGTTCATCATCGGCCCCGACAACCTGATCAAGCTGATACTCACCTACCCCAAGAGCGTCGGCCGGAACTTCGACGAGATCCTGCGTGTCCTGGACGCCCTGCAGCTCAACGAATCCGGCCCCTTCGCCACGCCGGCCGACTGGCGCCCCGGCGACCGGGCAATCGTCAGCCTCGACGTCCCCACCGTCGAGGCGAAAGAGCTCTTCCCGGACCTTGACGTGGTGAAGCCCTACCTGCGCTACACCAGCGCCACCTCAGTCTGAACCCGCCTCACAGGATCGGCCCGGAGCCCGGCGGCTCCGGGCCGGTCTCGTCATACCTGCTGTCGGGGGAACGGGGCAACCCACGTCCACGGACCTGGCTGGTGCCCGTCAGGCTGACCGCAGGCGAACGGGCACTCAGCATGTTCACAGAAGAGACACAGGGGAAACACGAGGAACACGAGAAGGATTACCGGCGACGCCAAACACGTTGGAATCTTTGTCACGGTATGCCCTCCCCCGGAGCTGACTCACCTGATGCACGTCCCCCCAGACCCCCGACTCAAGGAGCCCGACCATGTTCACCTGGCGCGACCGCGCTGCCTGCCTCGGCGAGAACCCCGAGCTGTTCTTCCCTGACGGGAACACCGGCTCGGCGCTCCCCCAGATACAAGAAGCCAAGGCGGTATGCCGTCGATGCGAGGTCGTTGAGACCTGCCTGAAGTGGGCGCTGGAGTCCGGCCAGAACTCCGGGGTCTGGGGCGGGCTGACCGAGGACGAACGCCGCGCCCTGAAACGCCGCAACGCCCCCTCCCGCCGCGCCAGCTGAGCTCCGGCAGGCGCGAACGGTGAGAAAGGGGTGCGGTTGCCGGGTGCTCGAGCCGGGCTCGAGGCAACCGGACCCGACGCCAGGTGAGCGGGCACCCGACATGATGGGGTCATGAGTATTCCAGAGCAGCCGGCGCGCAATGTCCTGGGCGGCCCGCTGGAGGAGTGCGGCAAGGACCCGGTAACCGGGTTCTATCGGGACGGCTGCTGCGACACCGGGCCTCAGGATCTGGGCAGCCACACGGTATGCGCCGTCGTGACCGCCGACTTCCTCGCCCACCAGCAGCGGGCGGGCAACGACCTCTC
>DASVKO010000163.1:0-11180 GCA_036385355.1 Dermatophilaceae bacterium | reverse complement strand
GCGTCGCCGGTGACCAGGCGGGTGTTCCAGTCGACCGTGCTGATCGTCGAGGAGAACACCACCTTCGGCATGTCCTGCCAGCGGCGGGCGAACTCGATCTCCGCCGGTGTGGCGCCGGGCTGCTGGTCGGCGGTCGGCCAGTAGGAGCTCATCGTCTCCCACAGTTTGCGCCCGTACAGCGCCCGGCCCGTCGCCCCCACCCGGTCGGACCACCACTGGAACAGCTCGCCGCACGGCACGCTCCAGCCGAGGTCGTCACCGGGCGCGGCGATGTAGCCGTCCAGGCTCAGGTTCATGCCAAAGGTCAGTTTCCGCATGACGTCAGCCTCCCATGAGTCGGCATTTCGGCGTACAGACCAGCACGGCGCGGAAAAAGTCATCGGTCAGGCCACACCGCGGCCGGTTGACCACCACGCCAAGCGGATGCTGCGTACGGAAGGGAACGTCATACGAAAACGTCGCAGGTCAAGGCGTTACCGCCAGAGGTAGTGTCCGTAGGCCCCGCCCGGAGAGGATTCCCGCTCCCGTCCGGCATGCGGACCAGTCAGTCGCCTCCGGAGCGGACATGAAGCCAGGGAACAGAAAAGGAACAAACCCTGGCCCACCGGACCGCACTAGACGAACCAGACGCACCGCTATCGTGCTCAGGACGCCACCGCACGTGCTCAATTGCACGGCAGTGCACTGTGGTCCCCCGTTCGGGACGAAGAGGCCGCAGGTTCAAATCCTGTCACCCCGACCGTGTTTCCGCAGGTCAGAGGCCCGCACCAGAAATGGTGAGGGCCTCTCTTGCTGCCTGTACCGCAACGAAATACCGCCAGTACCGCAACAAATCCGAACTTTGACCTGCTCATCGAACGGGCTCCCCCAGCCCAGCGCTGCGCTTCGCTGGGACGAAGAGGCCGCAGGCTAAACCCCGTCACCCCGACCTGAGTTCCCGCAGGTCATCCCGCAAGCCACCAACACGACGTGGAAGTCTGCAGGACAACACGCAGGTCAGCGTGCGGCGTCCATCAGCCGAGCAGAGACTCCGTTCAAAGCGGTGGTGCGGGCTGCGAGGTCGGCTCTGCGCAGTTCCTGCTCCTCGGCGGCGGTCTCGCTGATCGCGTCGGCATCGTCGAGCGCGGCACCGACCCGCCCGAGGGTGTCGTTGTGCTGGCGACGCAGCTGCGCGACCGCCGTTCGCACGCTCTCTTGTAGGCGCTGCTGCAGGTCGGCACGTGCCCTTCCGACCTGCCGGTCGGCCAGCTGCGGGATCTCATCGAGCAGCCACGTTCGAGCCCGCTTTGCCTTGCCTGGCAAGGCTTTACGGGCAACGTCCGGCAGAGGCGGCCCGAACCCGACACGAGGATCGAAGTCGTACCAGAACTCACGGCCGGGAAGCAACAGCGCGACGCCGGGATTGACCGCCAGCTCGACGTCGAGCAGATCACGCGCGGCGATGCGCAGGTCGGTCAACTGAGCCGCCAAATCCGCTGCCGCGACGTCGAGCAACGAAGCCAGTCCGGCTTCGAGGTCGTGTGCGCGGTCATCCCGCCAACGGTCGACCTGCTCGCTTATCACCTGTATGACGAGGGCGCGGCCCTGCGTTTCAACAGCGACGGGTTCCAAGTCGTGCAACTGGCCGTCGAGGGCCGCGAGCACCTCACGCCGACAACTGTCCCTGACAGTGACCGTCGTGCGCGCGGCCGATGTGTCGAGCTCCCGGCGCATTCGGCGTTCGGCGACCCAGCAACGATCGTCGATGTCACGCTGACGCGCGGTGATCGCCTGGAGGCGGTCGCGGAACAGCGTGACGCGCTCCGCTGACGAGCTCGCAGCCAGGTGCAGGCTCCGCTCGGTGAGCACTGCCGCGTCAAGCATCGCGCCGGCCAGGCGGGCGGCATGCTCGCGCAGCGCGATCGCAAGGTCGGCGTCGGCCCGCTCGCCGAGATAGCGCTCCATCGCATCAGCGAACCGGGCATAACCGCCGTCAGATCGCCCCTGCCGGGCCGAGCACGGGAACAGACCGGCACCGACACCGATGGCCTCGGCCACGACTTGGGCGGTGAACGCCTCTGCCTCCCCCAGGCCCGCTTCGTCGAGCTGATCTGCCTTGTTCAGCACGACGAACGTGCGCACGGACAGCGCGCTGGTCCTGTCCAGCAGGTCACGCTCGGCCGCCGCGATCGGCGGGTCGGCGGTGACGACGAAGATCGCCGCATCCAGGGACGCCAGCGCCTCCTCAGCTGCCACGGTGTTGTGCTCGAACACCGAGCCGGTGCCCGGGGTGTCTACGAGCTCGACGTCGAAACGGTCGAGCAGATCCGAGCGGACAAGCACCTCAACCGTCCGCACGCCGCGCTCGTTGAGGGGGTTGCCGCGCTCACTGACGAAGTTTGCCAGCTCGGCCAGGTCATGACGGGCGACACGGCCGTCCTGGAAGGTGACCACGATGTGTTCATCGGCCACGGCTCTGCGGACGGTCGTGACGACGGCGGTGACCGGCGTGACACCGGTAGGCAGCACATCGCGGCCGATCATCTGATTGACCAACGTGCTCTTACCGCGTTTGGCCTCGCCGGCTACCAACACCCGCAGGCTGCGGGCGTCAACCCGCTGCCTGAGTTCGGCCAGACGCTCCCGGTCGTCTGGGGTGGCGAGGTCATCCAGGACGTCAAGCACTTCATCCAGAAGATCGAGGCTCGTCTTGGGCATGCTGGAGGGACCGTTGGCGGAATCTCCGCGTTGCTCGGCGGGCCCCTCCGCCGGATCTCAGCGTACGGCGGAGCGACCCAAGTTGTCATGCCTCACCAAGCGCCCGAGGCGAAGACAAGACGCTGGTACCGACGGCCTTGATGCAGCCACCGCCCAGTTGCGTGCCACCGTTCCTTGCCCAGATCCATTCCGGGTCGTTTGCCACGACATCCCTGTGTGCGACGGCACCCATGTGTTAACTTCGGCGGGTAGCACCGGCGGTGGGGCTCGCCGTACCCAAACCGTCACTCTCACGGAGTGACCAACAGTCCCTACCTGAAGCCCTTGCAGGGCTGTGCCCTGCGAGCCCATCCAGGTAGGAAGGTCGTGCCGGTGCCGGACCAGTACCCCACCGAAGACATAGCCTCCGCAGCCCTTGAGCCGATCGACTCCGATGTCGATCTGCACCCCGGCGGACTGGGTCGTCGCGGACGCGGCGATGCCACTGTGCTGGCCGCCATCGCTGCAGGTGGCGCGGTCGGTGCCTCGGTCCGGTACCTGATCGGACAAACGTGGCCGACCCCGGCGGGGGCCTTCCCGATCAGCACCCTGGCGATCAACGTCCTCGGCTGCGCATTGATCGGTGTCCTGATGGTCCTGATCACCGAGGTGTGGAGCAGGCAACGTCTCCTTCGCCCGTTCCTGGGCACCGGTGTTCTGGGCGGTTTCACCACCTTCTCCACCTATACGGTCGACATCCAACGGCTGGTGGCCGGTGCCCATGCAGGCACGGCGCTGCTCTACCTCGCACTCACTCCCATCGGCGCGCTCCTGGCCGTATGGGCGACGGCAACCACCACCCGACGTCTGGTCAACTGGAGGATCGAATGAGACTCACCGGCACCGCACAACGGCTCACGATCATCGTCAGCGACTCCGGCCACTGGCACCACAAGCCGCTGTTCACCGAGATCGTCCACCGTGCCCACGACGCCGGCCTGGCCGGAGCAACGGTCCTGCACGGCGTAGAAGGATTCGGTGCCACGAGCCGGATCCACACCGCGCGGATCTTGTCCCTGTCCGAGGACCTGCCCGTGGTCATCATCATCGTCGACAGCCACGACCGCATCCGCGACTTCCTGCCCCAGCTCGAGGAACTCGTCACCGAAGGGCTGGTCATCATGGACGACTGCGAGGTGATCCGCTACGTCGGCACCCACCCCGACGGGCTCAGCGGCGGTCACGCTCCCCTGGACACCCCCGGGCACGGCCGGTGAGCCTGTTCCTGGTCATCACCGGCGCCGCCGTTGGGGCACCGCTGCGGTACCTCACCGACCGGGCTGTCCAGTCCCGCCACGACACGGTATTCCCGTGGGGCACCTTCACCGTCAACGTGATCGGATCGCTGATCCTGGGCCTGATCACCGGAGCCGTTGCCGCCGGCGGCGCCTCTCCTCAGGTCCAGCTGGCCGTGGGCACCGGGTTCTGCGGTGCGCTGACCACATACTCCACGTTCTCCTACGAGACCCTGCGCCTGATGGAGGACGACGCCCGGTTCTTCGCCGCCGCCAACGTCGCGGCCAGCATCGTCGCCGGACTGTGCGCAGCCTTCCTCGGTGTGGCCATCAGCAAGGCGCTCTGGTCATGACTGACATCCCATCGAATCCGCGCCCCGGCCCGAGCAAGGGAACGGGCGAGCAGGAGTGGCTCAACCCGGGAGTCGCCAGCGTGGGCGCAGCCTCCCTGTTCAGCGACGCAGGGCACGAGATGGCCACCAGCGTCCTACCCACCTTCCTGACCTCCACCCTGCACGCCGGCCCGGCTGCCCTGGGCGTGATCGAAGGTGTCTCCGACGCCCTCACCGGGCTGAGCAAGCTGGCCGGCGGGCCCCTGGCCAACGACCCTGCGCGGCGCGGACGTCTCGCCTCCGGCGGATACCTCGGCACCGCCATCGCCACCTCGGCAATCGGCCTGACCACGGGCGTCTGGCAGGTCGCCATCCTGCGCGCCATCGCCTGGATATCGCGCGGGATCCGCTCCCCCGCCCGGGACATGCTGCTCACCTCCCTGGCCCCGAAGTCCGCCTACGGCCGCGCATTCGGCCTCGAACGGGCCGGAGACAACGCCGGCGCCATCATCGGCCCGCTGATGGCCGCCGTCCTGGTGTCCGTCATCGGGATCCGGGAGACGATCCTGCTAGCGATCGTCCCCGGCGCCCTGGCCGCCATCGCCATCACCATCGCCGCCCGCCAGGCCCGCCGCACCCTGACCGCAGTCGAAGGCCGGCGCACCCTGAGCCTGAACCTCAGCGATCTGCGACAGGCCGGGCTGGCCCGCGCCCTGACACCCGCGGCCCTGTTCGAGCTGGGCAACCTGGCCACGACCCTGCTGATCCTGCGCGCGACCAACCTGCTGACCGCGGACGGGCGAAGCCTTACCGCCGCCACCAGCATCGCCATCCTGCTGTACGCCGCGCACAACGGCGCCGCGACCTTCGCATCGCTGGGCGGCGGGCACCTGGCCGACCGCTTCAGCCCACGAGGTGTCTTTACCGCCGGGGCCGCCGTCTACGTCCTGGGCTACGTGCTGTTCGCCTGGGAGCAGCACCGGTGGCCCATCCTGCTCATCGGTTTCGTGCTCTGCGGTCTGGGCATCGGCTTCGCCGAGACCGCAGAGTCCACCGTCGTGGCCCACCTGCTCCCAGAGCACCTGCGCAGCAACGGCTTCGGAGTCCTCGGCCTCGTCCAGTCCTTCGGGGATCTCGGGGCCACCATGGTGACCGGGATCCTCTGGTCGGTGTTCTCCGCGACCGTCGCCTTCCTGTACGCCGCGACCTGGATGATCCTGTCGGTCGCCGCCTCCGGATGGCTGCGTCCAGGCAGTCATCGACCAGGAGACCCCACCCCATGACCCAAGACTCGACGCCGGAACCAACACCACTGGGAACCAACAAGCCTGACGCGCCCGACAAGGCATAGCGTCAATGACACACCCAAGAAAGGTTGACTCACATGAGCTTCGAAATCACCGGTGTCGCCGCCCTGGAGATCCTGGACTCCCGCGGACGCCCGACGCTGCAGACGACGGTCACGCTCTCCGACGGGACGACTGCTGTCGCCGGGGTCCCGTCCGGGGCATCGACCGGCACCCGTGAGGCGGTCGAGCTGCGAGACGGCGATACCACCCGCTTCGGCGGGGGCGGAGTGCTGACCGCGGTCGGCAACGTCAACGGTGAGCTCGCCGACCTGCTCAGAGGCCGGGCCTGGGAGTCCCTGTCCGCTGTCGATGAGGCTATGGTCGCCGCCGATGGCACTCCCAACAAGGCGCGTCTGGGCGCCAACGCCACCGTGGGGGTCTCGATGGCCCTGGCCCGGGCGTTGGCCGCCTCCGACGGTCAGTCCCTGCACGCGTGGCTGCCTGGTTTCGGTCAGCCGCCGCGGCTGCCGGTGCCGTGCTTCAACGTCCTGAACGGCGGGGCACACGCGCCCAACGCCCTGGACTTCCAGGAGTTCATGATCAGCCCGCTCGGCGCGCCGAACGTTACGGAGGCGGTGCGCGCGGGAGCCGAGGTGTATGCCGCACTGCGCAAACGCCTGTCGGCTGCGGGCCACGCGACCGGGCTCGGCGACGAGGGCGGCTTCGCCCCCGAGCTCGCCGAACCAGAAGAGGTGCTCGAGGTGATCGTCGCTGCCATCACCGACGCCGGCTACACCCCCGGGCGCACGGGTATCGCCATCGCCCTGGATCCCGCCGCCTCCGAGTTCCACAAGGACGGCAGCTACCACGTCAACGGCAAGCAGCTGAGCAGCCACGACATGGTCGAGCGCTACGCCGCGATGATCGAGCGGTACCCGATCTGGAGCATCGAGGACGGCCTCGGCGAGTCAGACCACGACGGCTGGCAAGAGCTGACCACCCGGCTCGGCGCCCAGATACAGCTTGTCGGCGACGACAACTTCTGCACCAACCCGGCCATCATCACCGCAGCTATCGCCGACGGCATCGGCAACTCCGCCCTGATCAAGCTGAACCAGATCGGCACCGTCAGCGAGACCCTCGAGGCGATGGCGATCTGCCACCGGGCGGGGTACACCCAGATGATCTCCCACCGCTCTGGTGAGACCCCCGACTCGTTCATCGCCGACCTAGCCGTCGGTACCGGGTGTGGCCAGCTCAAGACCGGAGCACCCGCCCGCGGTGAACGAGTCGCCAAGTACAACCGGCTCATGGAGATCAGCGCCCACCACGCGGACCTGCCATACGGTCTGGGCTGAGGAGAAGGAGCGGGACCCGAAGACACGGATCTTGCTCTGGGGCTTCCGCGACTTGTCGCGGCTGAGGCTGGCGTCCTGGCCAGCTCCAGCCGCGACCGGTGAAGACCGGCGTTCGGTGCCTGGCTGTTGAGCCTTTTGTTGCGGCATCCTCCGCGACCAATACAGTGCGACCGCAAGCGACTCGGCGCGGGCCCAGACTCGCGGAAGGAGGTGAACCAGACGTGACCCTGACACTGGCCGACTCAGGCAGCGAACGAAGATTCACCCCGCAACGTCTTACCGGGGGGTGGCTCAGGGTCGGCGTGCGCGGACTCGCCAGCAGCCCCCACTCTGGTCACACCAACCTGCGGGTCCTGCTCGTTGCCGACATCCTCCACCGGGTAGTGAAGGATCTACATGCCGGGCACGTTCAGCTGGCAGTCGTGCGACCCTCAACGGCCACGGAAACTGACGACCGACTTCGGCTGGCGTTGCCGTTTGCACCCGAGATGTTCGGTATCCGTCCGTCCCTGGGGGTGGGCGACTGTCTTGACCCGGCTGCCGAGTTGCTCGGCCAAGGGTGTGACGTGATCGTGGAACTCTCCGCCGACGCTCGGGTGAGCACCCCCCGCATTGGCGAGTCCAACGGGCCGCTCACGCTGCGAGTCGGCGAAGTGACCGAACCCGTCCCCGCCCAGGAACGAGAACCCCTTGCGACACGACTTGCATTGCTTCGCCATCCCCGCGGCGAACCCGTGTCACTCACGGCGGCCATTCTCGACCAGGCCGAACAAACGCTGCGCGAATGGCGAAGCAGCGTCGCAGCCTGGGCTGAGCACCCGTCGGCGCCAATGCATCCCGCGACCGTCGAGTCGGCGCGAGCCGCGCTGGACGACAACCTCGACGTCCCCGCCGTGCTCGGTCTGCTACCTCAGCTCATCCAGAACCCGGCGGTTCCACCGGGCGCCAAGTTCGAGACCTTTGTCTTCCTGGATCAGGTACTCGCGCTCGACCTCGCGCGGGACGTGGGCCGGCCACTGTCCGAGCCATGACTCACAGGTCGTAGTACATCTCAAACTCGTGGGGGTGCGGGCGGAAACGAATCGGGTCGACCTCGTTGAGGGTCTTCCACTCGATCCAGGTGTCGATGAGGTCCTGGGTGAACACGTCGCCCTCGAGGAGGTAGTCGTGGTCGGCTGCCAGCGCCGCCAGCACCTCGGGCAGCGACCCGGGAACCTGTTCGATCTGGTCGTGCTCCTCCGGCGGCAGTTCATAGAGGTCCTTGTCGACCGGTGCCGGGGGCTCGATGCGGTTCCTGATCCCGTCGAGGCCGGCCATCAACTCAGCGGCGAACGCGAGGTAGGGGTTGGCCGACGGGTCCGGGATGCGGAACTCGATGCGCTTGGCCTTGGGAGAATTGCCGGTAATCGGGACCCGGACGCAGGCGGAGCGGTTGCGCGCTGAGTAGACCAGGTTGACCGGGGCCTCGTAGCCCGGGACCAGACGGTGATAGGAGTTGACCGTCGGGTTGGTGAAGGCCAACACCGACGGGGCGTGCTTGAGCAACCCCCCGATGTACCAGCGGGCGAGGTCCGAGAGGCCGCCGTAGCCGCGCTCGTCATAGAAGAGCGGCTCGCCGTCCTTCCAGAGGCTCTGGTGGTTGTGCATCCCCGAGCCGTTCTCGCCGAAGATCGGCTTGGGCATGAACGTGGCGGTCTTCCCACCGTGCCAGGCGACGTTCTTGATGACGTACTTGAACTTCATCAGGTCATCCCCGGCCTGCAGCAGGGAGCCGAAGCGGTAGGTGATCTCCTGCTGCCCAGCCGTGCCGACCTCGTGGTGGCCGCGCTCGACATCCAGGCCGACCTCGGCCAGTCTCAGGCACATCTCGTTGCGCATGTCGGCGAAATGGTCAAGCGGCGGGACCGGGAAGTAACCGCCCTTGTAGCGGGTCTTGTAACCCTGGTTGCCTCCCTCCTCTTCGCGGCCGGTGTTCCAGGCCGCCTCGATCGAGTCGATGTAGTAGTAGGAGGCGTTCTGCCTGGTCTCATAGCGCACGTCGTCGAAGATGTAGAACTCCGGCTCGGGACCGAAGTACGCGATGTCGGCGATGCCCGTCGACTTCAGGTAGGCCTCGGCCTTGGCCGCGATGTTGCGTGGGTCGCGGCTGTAGGGCTCGTCGGTGAACGGGTCCACGATCGAGAAGTTCATGATCAGGGTCTTCTGCTCGCGGAACGGGTCCAGATAGGCGGTCTTCGGGTCCGGGATGAGCTTCATGTCGGATTCGTGGATGGCCTGGAAACCGCGGATCGAAGAGCCGTCAAACATCTGACCCTCGGTGAAGAAGTCCAGGGTCAGCGTGGATGCCGGCACGTTGAAGTGCTGCATCACGCCGGGCAAGTCGCAGAAGCGAACATCGACGAACTTGACGCCCTCGTTCTTGATGAACTCCAGGACCTCTTCAGGCTTACTGAACATCCGACCTCCCCCTGTTAAGCCCGACGCGTCCCAACCGGGCCCATTTCATGCATCGGGACAGACACTAGCGGCGGCGGACTTCCACGCCAACACCCGAATGTTTCGCCGGTGTTACTTTTCAAGACGGGGTCCCAGAGCTTGGTGCTCGAAGTGATCGTCGCCGCAATCAATCTCCAGAGCACGACCTGTCTGTCGAGCCCGACTGGCCCCACCAACACGACGATGGCGGAGATGCACTCCCAATGGCTCGTACCCACTTGCCCACCATCAGTACCGCAACGAAGTACCGCAACACCACCACCGCGACCTGCCATCCAGCGGGGCTGTGTGACAGTCTTCCGTGCTCAGCCACCAACATGGTTGGGGCTGCGTGAAGTTCGGGACGAAGAGGCCGCAGGTTCAAATCCTGTCACCCCGACCAGTATTCCCGCAGGCCAGAGGCCCGCACCAGAAATGGTGAGGGCCTCTGTTGCTGTGCGGGGTCCCCAAAAGGAACGCTGAGGGAACGCCGCCGCGCGTGCTCAGCAAGCACGGCAGCGACCTGGTCCCCGTTCGGGACGAAGAGGCCGCAGGGTTCAAATCCTGTCACCCCGACCAGTATTCCCGCAGGCCAGAGGCCCCCACCGGATTAGGTGAGGGCCTCTCTTGCTGCCAGTACAGCAGCAAAAGGAACGCTTTGGGAACCCCAGGGAAAGCCGGGGCCGACTTCGACGGGCAGAAGAACACCGGCCTCCAGCACGACGCAGCAGACCCCGCGGCACATTAGGGACCTTCAGGGCACTGTGATCCTCCGTCCGCAACGAAGAGGCCATCTGGTCGGGAGCTCCGCCGAGCGACGGTGTTCACCTACGGCCCCTCGGTTTCCGGTTGTGCCGCGTTTCTGGCGCACCAATCTGAGCCAGTGTGAGTTCCTGCTGCACATTGCGCAACTAGCGCTAGTGCACGCCACCACTCGTGGTCAGGGCATTGCGCGCGGGCCGAGCGCTGCTCCGCTTCGCCCCGGTATGACGTCGTGGCATCTGATGCGCTCGACGAACTCGAAAACTGTCCGCTCGTCGTGGGATCCAGTCGTGTCCTTGCCTGCACAGGTTGGCCGGATCATCCTGCCCCGCATTCGACCGGATCACCACAAGAAGTATGGCGCCTCGAGCCCGGCGTGAAGGGTCTCATCTGTGGCAGGGTTGGCGCAGGGAACGAGTGGGACGAGGGAACCAGGAATCCTCGTCAACGATGCGCTCTCAACAGGAGGTGGTGGTGCCAACCCCCCTACTCGAGACGAAGCTGTTTGTCCCCAGGCCGCGACGTGGACTGGTGGCGCGGCCGCGACTGAGCGGGCGTCTGGACCGCGGGGGCGCATCGAAGCTGATGCTCGTCTCCGCACCGGCCGGCTTCGGCAAGACGACGCTGCTCGCCGAGTGGCTGGCCGCGGGACCGGCCGCGCCGACCAGTGGGCGGTCCGCCGCCTGGCTGTCGCTCGACAAGGGCGACAACGATCCCGCGTCCTTCTGGACCTATGTGATCGCCGCACTGCAGACGGTGGCACCGGGGGTTGGCGCGAGCGCGCTCACCCTTCTCCAGGAGCCGCAACCGCTCCCGATCCCCACGGTGCTGACCACGCTGCTCAACGACCTGGGTGCCATCGCGAGCGACCTGGTGCTGGTGCTTGACGACTACCACGTCATCGACGCGCGCGACGTGCAGGACGGGATGGAGTTCCTGCTCGACCATCTGCCCCCGCAGCTGCATCTGGTGATCGCCAGCCGCGCCGATCCG
>DASVKO010000162.1:0-1770 GCA_036385355.1 Dermatophilaceae bacterium | reverse complement strand
CGGCCGGCCCTGAGGTGTGAAGTCCGCGTGGCTTCAGCTTTGGCTCGGGCAAGGCGGCGGCGACCGGACGCGAAATCGGCCGCAGTCGGAACCTCGGGAGAACCGCGCCTGCGGCCGATTTTACGGAGATCGTCAAGACGGCCGGTCGGGGTCCAACAGCACCCCATTAGGCCCCAACCATTTGCCTGGCCGGCCGCCCCGCCGACATGCCCGGGGTTGCCGACAGTTGGGTCGCTGGCGCCTCAATGAGAGCAGTGCGCGGTCACACCACACCCCTCCAGCGCACCTTCTCCGTGATGAAGAGGTGCATTGAAGGGAGACCACCGTGGCCGTTACCGCCGACCGCCGACCGCCGGCCCGTTCTCCCGCCTGGCTGCTCTGGCCCGACTCCGAGCGGTGAGCATCGCGGCGTCGCGGTAGCTCCAACGGCTGCAGGCTGCCCGGTGCCAGCAGCGGCAGCCGGGCGAGGGTGTCAGCGTCGATGCCGTTGCTCTTGGCGTGCCGGGACGCCAAATCGGCGCAGGTCCGCCGCCTTGGCCGAGGCCACCCGGAACACCCGGTGGCCGCGGGTGGTGAAGAACACCGCGACCGGCCGCCACGCCGGCCCGGTCGGCTCCACCACGACCTCCAGCCGGGTGCCCGCCGGCGCCCCGGCCAACGCCGCCGTCTCCAGCCGCGTAAGGCTTTCCACGGTCGGGCAAGCGCGCCGCCGGCACACCTCGCTGCCGTCCCCGCGCAGCACCCGTACGGTGTGGTCGCTGGCGATGCCCAGGTCCACCCCGACCAGGCGTCGCTCCGCTGTGCTGATCATGTGTGCTCCTCCGTGCCGTCGACCGGACACTGACTTCCGACCGGCCGCAGGAGCGGCGCGATGATCGACGGTCACGGTCCCACGCGGCGGAGAGCGCCGACCGGAGGCACCCGGTGACGGCTCCCACTCATGTGCTGTAAGCGAGCCTGGCCTCACAAGGGCCGACCCACTTCCCTCATCCCCCGTACTCCCGTGCGATGACTGCGCCATGGGTCATTAGCCCCCCCACCTCCGTCACAAGGCCCTTGATCGCGACGAACAGGGGCGTCCAGCTGGGGTCCGTGTAGGCGGTGACCAGGATGTCGCCCGCTTCGAGATCGGCCTCCGCCATGTCATGAATGACGCGGGCCCGCCCCTCGATGATCCCGCTGGAAACCGGTAAGCCGACCAGCGCACCGGCCGGCACGTCATCGCGTCGGTACGCCCCGGCGATGACCTCGCCATCCGACGTGAGCACCCGGGGCGCTGTGAGCGCTTGATACGACCTGAACGCGTCCTTGCGCTGGCCGATGAGCTGGTCATCCACGTGGTTCGCGCGCACGACGTCGTGGAGCTCCTGGAACGTGAGGTAGAAGATGTCCTCCTTCTCACGAAGCACGTGGGCCTGCACGAGGCGCTCGGCCTCTTCCAGCAAGGCCTGCTTGTAAACGAAGTAGCGGCTGACCATGCCGTACTTCGGATACTCCCGGTACCCGATGAAGGTCCGGACCCGGTCGATCATCCGCCTAGCCTCTTCGGCCTTCCGCTCCCCGTCCGGCAGGGACTGCAATCGTTCCAGCACTTCCTGTTCCTTCTTCCACGCCTCCTGCCGCCCTTGCTCGAAGCGCCGCTCGCCGGCGCCCGGCTCGAGGTTCTTGATGTTGCCGAGGATCACGGGCACGAGCGTGGTGGGGCGTTCGCTCCAACGCGGCCTCGTGATGTCGATCTCACCGACGCAGCGCATGCCGTACTTGTCGAGG
>DASVKO010000161.1:0-12407 GCA_036385355.1 Dermatophilaceae bacterium | reverse complement strand
AACGACAGTGACAGCAACGACAGTGACAGGACGAGTGCCGCGTGAGGCTGCATCGTCTGGCACTGACGGCTTTCGGTCCTTTCGCCGGCTCTGAAGAGGTCGATCTCGACGCGCTCGCGTCCTCCGGCCTGTTCCTCATCCACGGCCCCACTGGCGCTGGCAAGTCGAGCATCCTGGACGCCATCTGCTTCGCCCTGTATGCCGCCGTCCCCGGTGCCCGGGCGGGCACCCGGGCGAGGTTGCGCAGCGACCATGCCGCAGAGGGCGTCATCCCGGAGGTCACCCTGGACTTCACCGCCGCAGGGCGCCGTCTGCGCGTCTGCCGGTCCCCGGAGTTCTCCCGGCCGAAGAAGCGTGGCGCCGGTCAGACGACAGTGCCTGCCAGGGTGGTCCTGGAGGAGCTTGTCGGGGCCGACTGGGTGAACCGCGGGACCCGCAACGACGAGGTCGCGATGGTGCTCAAGGACATCCTGGGCATGGGCCTGGAGCAGTTCATCAAGGTCGTGCTGCTGCCTCAGGGCGACTTCGCAACGTTCCTGCGAGCCAGCCCCGAGGAACGCCGTTCAGTCCTGGAGAAGCTGTTCGACACCCAGCGGTTCACCGATATCGAGGCCTGGCTGGCCGAGCACCGTCGCCTGACCTCCACAGCGGTGGGGACCGCCCGCGACACGCTTTCGACGGGCCTGCTGCGAGTGGACGACGTGATTGCCCGACTGGATGCGGGCGACGACATCATTGCTCCGGACTGGTCCGGGGCTCTTCATCCCGGCGTGGACACCGAGCGAGACGTCGACACGGTGCTGACGGCCCTGGCGACGGCAGTGGACGTACGTGCCAGCACCGCCCTGGCCGGAGTCGAGGTCGCCCGGTCCAGGGTTGTCCAGACGGAGTCCGCCGTTCACCAGGGAACCATAGTCCTGCGGCATCAGGAGACGGCGGCGCAGGCTCGAGCCCGCCTGCGCGCGCAGGACGAGCAGCAAGGGGTCTATCAGGACGCCGCGCGCTGCGTTGACCTCGCCGAGCGCGCCGGCGCGGTCGGCGGATTCGTGGCAGCCGTCGTGAGTGCCAAGCTCACGCATGAAGCCTCCGTGGCCCAGGTCGCGGGGCTACGCGCGGCCGTCTCCCGCATCCTCGAAGAAGATGCCGCCGCTGACCGCCGCCCCGTCGAGGACCACGACGCCGATGGACAGGAGGCCGCTGAAGGCGATGCCGCTGCCATGTTGGTGCGTTCTCTGGTCGATCGGGTTGCCGGACAGGGCGAGTCCTTGCAGGAGGTCGTGGTCCAGGACCGCCAGGCGCTCAAGCTGGCCGAGGAGTCGGCTCGGCACAGTCAGGCTGCCCTCGTCTCCGACGAGGCATCCGTGGCGCTTGCTCACCAGCGCACGGTGGCTGAGGCGTCCCGGGCTGCTGCCGAGAAGTCGCGCGATGTGGGGCGAGCTGCCCTGGCCGAGATTCCTGCGCTCGAGCTGCGTCACCGGGCCATTTCCAGGATCTGTCAGCTTCTCGATGACCAGGAACGCACGGCCGGTGATCTCGAAGCCCTTCAACGACAGGTGGACCTGGCAGACAGGAAGCTGCTGGACACGCGCGAGCGGCTGCTGGACCTGCGTGAGCGAAGGCTCGCGGGGCTGGCAGCCGAGCTGGCCGACGGACTCGGTAGCGGCGAACCCTGCCCGGTCTGCGGGTCGTGTGCCCACCCCAGCCCGGCACTGACGACCGACGTCGTCAGCCCGGACGACATCCGATCGGCGGAGGCCGCCCAGATCGGGTCTACCGAGGCCCTCAGCCTGATCAGGTCTGCGGTCTCGGCTGAGCTGGCGCGCCGGGATGCCCGGGCAGTGGAGCTTGCGGCACATGCCGAAGGCCTCGCCGCCCACGGTGGAGGTGCTGGGGCGCCTTCTGCTGGGCGTATGGAGGAACCGACGCTGGCGATGGGCGCTGCCCACGATGCGCTGACGGCCGGTGCCATCGCCATCGCTGAGGCTCGGGCGGCCGCCTCGGCCCTGCCAGAGGCACAGGTTCAGGTGGCGGCCCTTGCCCTGGAGGTGGAGCGGCTGCGGGGTCGGGTCGAGGTAGCCGTCGCAGACAGGGCGTCGTCACTGGCGCTGGCCGCCTCGACCCGTGAGCAGTCCCAGACCGCCGCCGAGGAGGTCGTGAAGCTGCTCGCCATCCATGGCCAGGCCTGTCCCTGCCACCCAGGCCAGTCCGCAGGGGTCATCGAGGGCCTGGAGGCCGCTGAGGTGAGCTCCAGGCACCGGCAGGCCCTGGGACACCTTCGTTCGCTGGACACCGGGCTCCACGAGCTCGCCACCCACCGGGCGAACGTCCGCGATGCCGTCCTGCGGCTGTCAGCAGCGCTGAGGGCACACGGCCTCGAGAGCATGGAGCAGGCTCAGGCTGTGGCGTTGCCTGCCGCAAGAGTTGCCGAGCTCACGGCGCTGTTGCGGTCCGCCGAGCAGCAGCGTGCTCAGGCAACCGCGTTGCTGGCCCAGCCGGATGTCACGGCTGCACTTCTGCTGCCGACTCCGGACGTGGCCGCGCTGGCTCAGGCACACACCCGGGCGGGGGCATCGCTGACCGAAGCCGGCCGGCAGCACACCCTCTCGGAGGAGGCCCGGCGAGAGCTTCGGGCTCTCTCCCGCACCGTCCGCCAGGCTCTGACTGATCTGGGCCCGGCGCAGGCGGAAGCCCGGCTGGTCCAGGAGCTGGCCGAGTGCGTTGCCGGGAGCAGTGCCGACAATGCCCTTCGGATGCGACTGTCCTCCTACGTCCTGGCCGCTCGTCTGGCCGAGATCGCCACCCTGGCCAACGAACGTCTCACGACGATGAGCGACGGCCGCTACACCCTGGAGTACTCCGACGCGCGTGCCGCGAAGGGCGCCCGCAGCGGCCTTGGCCTGCTGGTCAGGGATGCCTGGACCGGCCAGTCCCGTGAGACGTCCTCGCTGTCCGGAGGCGAGGCGTTCATGGCCTCGCTCGCGTTGGCGTTGGGCATGGGAGACGCCGTGCGGGCTGAGGCCGGTGGCTTCGACCTGCAGACGCTGTTCGTGGACGAGGGTTTCGGATCGCTGGACGAGGAGAGCCTCGAACAGGTCATGACCGTCCTTGACACCTTGCGTGAGGGAGGCAGGGCAGTCGGAGTCGTCAGTCACGTCACCGAGCTGCGAACGCGGATCCCGCACCAGCTGCAGGTGCTCAAGCAGCAGGCAGGTTCACGCATCCGAACGGAGAACCGCGACAGCCCGGCTGCGTGAACCTCGGCCTGAGCCGCTGGCACCACGCTCGCGACGACCTCTGGCATCACGCTCGCGACGACCGCTGGCGTTGCCCGGCGTCTCGGTTCTGTGAGCCGCCGGCTCAGTCCTCCTCATACGCTTCCGGGGGCGGGCAGGAGCAGACGAGGTGGCGGTCGCCGTACGACTCGTCGAGGCGCCGCACCGGCGGCCAGTACTTCGACAGCTTGTCCACCCCGGCGGGGTACACCGCCAGCTTGCGGTCATAGGGATGGTCCCACTGCTCGACCAGGCAGGCAGCCGTGTGCGGGGCATGATGCAGCACGCCGTCGGCCGCAGCGACCTCACCGAGGGCAACCTGCTCGATCTCGCCCCGGATGGCGACCATGGCATCGCAGAAGCGGTCGAGCTCGAGGAGACTCTCGCTCTCGGTCGGCTCCACCATCAGGGTCCCGGAGACCGGGAAGGACATCGTCGGCGCGTGGAATCCATAGTCGATGAGGCGCTTGGCGACATCGTTGACCGATACTCCCGTGTCGTGGGTGAGGCCGCGCAGGTCGAGGATGCACTCGTGAGCCACAAGCCCCTCTTCCCCGGAGTAGAGAACCGGGTAGTGCTCACGCAGCCGGGCGGCGATGTAGTTGGCCGACAGGATCGCGACCTGGGTGGCGCGGGTCAGCCCAGCGCCGCCCATGAGGCGAACGTAGGCCCACGAGATCGGCAGGACCCCCGCTGAACCGTAGGGAGCACCCGAGACAGGACCCACACCGGTGACGGGGCCGGCTTCAGGGGCAAGCGGGTGGTTCGGAAGGTAGGGCGCCAGGTGACTGCGCACGCAGACCGGACCGACCCCGGGACCACCACCACCGTGGGGGATGGCGAACGTCTTGTGCAGGTTCAGGTGCGAGACGTCGCCACCGAACTTGCCCGGTTGCGCGAGGCCGATCAAGGCGTTGAGGTTGGCGCCGTCGACGTAGATCTGCCCGCCGGCCTCATGCACCAGCTGGCACAGCTCGGTGATCGTGTCCTCGAAGACCCCGTGGGTCGAGGGGTAGGTGACCATCATCGCCGCGATGTTCTCCCCGTGCGCCGCGACCTTGGCCCGCACGTCGTCCATGTCGATCTCGCCGGTCCCTGCGGTCTTGACCACCACGACCTTCAGACCGGCCATTGCCGCGCTGGCGGCGTTCGTGCCGTGCGCCGACGCGGGGATCAGGCAGATATTGCGGGACGACTCGCCTCGAGCCTCGTGATACGCGCGGATGGCCAGCAGACCGGTGAACTCGCCCTGCGACCCGGCGTTCGGCTGAAGGGTGACAGCGTCATAGCCGGTGATCTCGCACAGCCAGGCCTCGAGGTCCGTGATCACGGACCGGATCCCCTCGGTCTGGGCTGTCGGGGCAAAGGGATGCAGCCCTGCGAACTCCGGCCAGGAGATGGCTTCCATCTCGGTGGCGGCGTTCAGCTTCATGGTGCACGACCCGAGCGGGATCATGCCCCGGTCGAGCGCGTAGTCCCTGTCGGCGAGCTTGCGCAGGTAGCGCATCATCGCGGTCTCGCTGTGATGGCTCTGGAACACCTCGGCGCTCAGGTAGTCCGACTCGCGAATCAGGGATTCGGGCCAGGTGAGGATCTCGACAGGCACGAGGTCTGACAGCTCTGGCACACCGAATGAGGTCAGAACCGCGGACAGGTCCGACAGGTCCGTGGTCTCGTCGGTGCTGACCGAGACTCGATCGGCGTCGACCCTCCAGATGTTCACCCCACGGGCCGCGGCCTCGGCGACAACCTCGCTGGCCCGGCCCGGAACTCGCACGGTGATGGTGTCGAAGAAGTGCTCGGTCTCGACCTCGACCCCACCGGCGCGCAGGCCGTGGGCCAGCGTGGTCGCGTGAGCGTGGACTCGGCGGGCGATCCGGGCGAGTCCGGCAGGGCCGTGGTACACGGCATACATCGCCGCCATGACGGCCAGCAGCACCTGGGCGGTGCAGATGTTCGAGGTGGCCTTCTCGCGGCGGATGTGCTGCTCGCGGGTTTGCAGGGCCAGGCGGTATGCCGAATTCCCGTCCGCGTCGATGCTCACTCCGACCAGGCGCCCCGGCATGGTGCGCTCGAGACCTGCCCGAACCGACATGAAGCCTGCGTGGGGGCCACCAAAGCCCATCGGCACGCCGAAGCGCTGGCTGCTCCCGACGGCGACGTCCGCCCCCCACTCCCCCGGAGGCGTGGCCAGGGTCAGGGCAAGCAGGTCGGCTGCGGCGGTGACCAGGGCACCGAGCTCGTGGGCGGCAGCCGTCAGGGCCGCCCAGTCCCGGACCTCACCATCGGCACCGGGGTACTGAACGATGACACCGAAGACCGCCCTGCCGCCGGCTGTCGCGGTCAGTGCCTCGGCTGTGGTCACGCCGCTCAGGTCGGCGACGACGATGCTCAGGCCCTGCGGCTTGGCGCGGGTCTGGATGACCGCGATGGACTGGGGAAGCGCGTGGTGGTCAACGACCAGGACCGCATCGGGGGCTGACTTGCTTGCGCGACGCATCACGGCTGTGGCCTCGGCAGCCGCGGTGCTCTCGTCCAGCAGCGAGGCACTGGCGGTCTGCAGGCCGGTGAGGTCGACGATCACGGTCTGGAAGTTGAGCAGTGCCTCGAGTCGGCCCTGGGATATCTCTGGCTGGTACGGGGTGTAGGCGGTGTACCAGGCAGGGCTCTCCAGCACGTTGCGCTTGATCACGGCCGGGGTGATGGTGCCGTAGTAACCCAGGCCGATCATCTGGGTCAGCACCGTGTTGCGGGAGGCCAGGGCCCGAAGCTCCTGGATGACCGCTTCCTCGCTGGGTGCCGCGTCCAGGCGCAGGGCGCGCTCGCTGCGGATGACTCCCGGCATCGCCGTGTCCAGCATCGCCTCGAGACTGGGCTGGCCGACAACCTTGAGCATTGCTGCGACATCGTCGTGGTCAGGGCCGATGTGCCGGGAGATGAAGTCCGGCTCGTGGGGTTGGGTTGGTTCAGACGCAGGGGTGGAATCGACGGTCACCTGAGGCTCCTCACGCGGGCGGCACGCGAGTGCCGAGCGGTCATTGCCTCCCCACCTGTCGCCCGAAGGTGGCTTCAAGTTGCCTGCCCGTTGCGGTCCTGGCGCCTGAGAGGTTCCGGGGAGGTTTGCCCCTTCGGCGCCCCATCACCATGCGCTCCCACAGGGAGAATGCACAGCACGGGGACTCTCCCGCACGGGGTATCAGCGACGTCAATATAGCACCGGCGACCCGTCCCGACGTCATCCTTGATGCCCCCGGTGCATGACTGTGGCCCAGTTCCACGAGGGAAGCCGGGCCACGTTGCTGAGTGTGAAATGCGGTGAGTGTCAGCCGATCTTGCGTGCCTGTCTGCGAGTGGTGAGCTCGTCGCCCGGAGGTGCGGCCGGCGCCTCATCCTCGGCGCGCTCGCTCGGCAGTGACGCCAGCGTTCCCTCGATCTCGCGCCAGACCCGACCCACGGCTATGCCGAATACGCCCTGACCGCCCTGAACAAGATCGATGACCTCCTCAGCCGAGGTGCATTGGTACACGCTGGCACCGTCGCTCATGAGCGTGATCTGGGCGAGGTCCTCGACGCCACGTTCACGCAGATGGCTGACCGCGACGCGGATCTGTTGCAGTGAGACCCCGCTGTCCAGCAGTCGCTTGACCACCTTCAGGACCAGGATGTCGCGAAATCCGTAGAGACGTTGGGTGCCGGATCCGGTGGCGCTGCGGACGGAGGGTTCGACCAGACCGGTGCGCGCCCAGTAGTCCAGCTGCCGGTAGGTGATTCCCGCGGCGTTGCAGGCGGTGGGGCCGCGGTAGCCGGTGTCCTCACGGAGTTCGGGAAGGTCGTCGGTGAACAACAGCCCCTGCGCCGCGACCGGCGCAGAACCAGGGACGTGCCGCGCTTCTCCGGTGGAGTTCACGCTTGCCTCCTCGCAAACTACAGCGTTGTGATCTGTTCCGGTTGTTGCATCTGACGGTACGGCTGACGGCATATGAGCGTCAATCACCACGCTTGGTCTTTCGGCGTGTCGCACCTCCTACACCCAACCCTAACGGTGTACTAAAGGGTCATTCTTGGCCAGGCGGCCAGGTCTCCGTCTTGCCGCCCTCACCGGGATTGTCGAAGTCCTCTGCCGAGACATGATCGAGGAACTCCCGGAAACGCTCGACCTCGTCGTCCTCCTCGGCCGCGATCGCCACGCCGGCCTCGTCCAGGAGACTGTCCTCGACCAGGATCGACGTGCCGGTGCGCAGCGCCAGGGCAATGGCGTCCGAGGACCGGGCACTCACCTCGACGGCTCCGTCAAACACCAGGGTGGCGTGGAAGATGCTGTCCTTGAGGGCGACGATCCGGACCTCGACCAGCTGGTGCCCGAGCTCCTCGATAACGTTCTTGAGCAGGTCATGGGTCATCGGTCGAGGCGGCACGACCCCCTGCTGGGCATAGGCGATCGCGGTGGCCTCTGCCGCACCGATCCAGATGGGCAGATAGCGCTCACCGCCCCGCTCGCGCAGCAGGACGATTGGTTGGTTTGTCGGCATCTCGACGCGAACGCCTAGGACGTCCAGTTCTCTCACCCTGTCAACGGTACTCGCTTAGTCGGCGGCTAGCCCGGCCTTGACCAGAGCCGTGTGCAAAGCGATGCACTCGGCCAGGATCTGTGGGGTCGGATCGCGGGGAGCCGTGCCGCCGGTTCCCCCGCTTCGGCCTCGCATGGGTGAGACGACCTGCTGAACCAAGCCGATCTCGCGGTCGGCAGCGGTGCGAAAGGGGCGCAGGTGGCGGGGCTCGATGCCGTATGCCGCCAGGGCGCCGGCGGCGCGCGCGACCTCGAGCGACGCGTCTCCGAAATGCCCACTGGAGTCCGGGCGCAGCAGGCCGAAGGTGGAGAGGGCCTCGAAGGTGGGCTGGTCCAGGCCTGCGGCCTCACGAAGCTCGACCTCGGTCAGCCGGAGGTCAGCGCGGCGGCCCAGGTCGGCGGCTGTGGGCAGACTGGGGTCACTGACTCCCACCGGGACCTGAGGTCGTGCGGACGGCGCGTCGCCGGAGGCGGGCTCCAGCCCACGTTCAAGCTTGTCCAGGGCGTCCCGGATCACCTTGAGCGGCCAGAAGCGATCACGCTGAGCCGTCAGGATGTATCGAAGTCGCTCGACATCGCCGGGCGTGAACGTGCGGTAGCCCGACGTGGTGCGTTTCGGTGTCAGGAGCCCCTCAGCCTCCAGGAACCGGATCTTGGAGATGCTGATATCCGGGAAGTCCGGTGCCAGTGCGGCCAGCACCGCCCCGATCGTCAGCGGATGAGGGGTCGCCCCAGCGTCCACACGCGGAACCCTACTGGGCGGCACCGGCATAGAACACCAGCCTGAACTTGCCGATCTGGACCTCGTCGCGAGTCTTCAGGGCGGCCTCGTCGATCCGCTCGCGGTTGACGTAGGTGCCGTTCAGGGAGCCGACGTCCCGCACCAGGAAGGCGTCACCTTCACGACGGAAGGCTGCATGTTTGCGGGAGACCGTCACGTCGTCCAGGAAGATGTCGCTGTTGGGGTGGCGCCCCGTGCTGACCTCGTCCGCGTCGAGCAGGAACCGCGCACCGGCGTTCGGTCCGCGCAGGACGACCAGCAGGGCCGTGCCGTGACGTAGTGCCTCCACTGTCGCCTGATCCTGGGCGGACAGGGTGGTATCGGCATCTGCATCGACGTCGGTGTCATTGTCGGTCAGCGGCCCGGCCGGAACTCCGATGCCGGGCAGCCGCATGGTGGTGGGGTCGCTCACGCGCCCGGGATCCTTCTCGGACTCGTTGTCCGTCATGGCCTTTACGCCTGCTTCCGTTGTGGCTGCGAATGCGGTTATGTCTGCCGTTTCGAGGGTACGACCCCCGCAGAGATCACCCTAGATCAGCAGTCGATAATCTTGCTCACCATTCGCCAGGCGTCGTGCACCAAAGCCCGGCTGGTCAGGCTGATCAGCCTGACCAGCCTGACCAGCCGGGCTGTGGTGCCGCCAGGTTCTGCCGCTCAGCTCAGCAGTGCGCGGTACGCCTCGAGGTCCAGCAGGGACTCCGCTGCACCGGCGTCGGTGAGCTTCACGTCATACATCCATCCCTCACCGTAGGGATCGGTGTTGACCAGCTCGGGGGCTGAGTCCAGGGCCTCGTTCACGGCCATGATCTCGCCTGAGAGGGGGGCGAAGATGTCACTGACCGATTTGGTCGACTCGACCTCGCCGCAGGAGTCGCCGGCGCCCACCAAGTCGCCCACGGCGGGCAGGCTCACGTAGACGACATCGCCGAGGGCGTCCTGTGCGAAGGCGGTGATGCCCACGCGGGCGACACCATCAGACCCGACGCGCACCCACTCGTGCTCGGCGGTGTAACGCAGGTCCTGCGGGTACTCCAGCTCGCTCATGCTGCTCCTTGGCTAGAAGGGTGAAATTGCGTGGTGCGGGTGAAACGCGAGACAAAACATCCTGAGCACTACCGCCATGGCGTCATCTACGGCGCCGGGGTGGGAGTCGGCTGTGGCACGGGGCGAGCGTATCGAGGCGTGCTCAGGGGGTGCAACGCGCCCACCGTCAGGTCCTTCACCTGGTCGGTGGTGATGCGTGCACCGAGCTGCCTGACGTTCTCGGACAGACCGCCGGGGATCTCCATCGCCGAGGACATCGTCGCCGGGTCGCCGATCGCCGAGATCAGGTAGGGCTGGGCAACACTCTTGCCGTCGATCTCTATCCCGGATGCTCCCTGGGTGAAGTGCGAGCTGGCAACAATCCGGATGTTGTTGACCTGGATGGCCTCTGCTCCCGCGTCGCGAAGCTCCTGTATCGCGTCCAGCAGCACAGGGGCGGTCACCTTGTCGCCCGGGTCGCTGATCGTCATCCGTACTCCGGGGCCGGTTGCCCGAGCGGTCCCGGCCAGGATCCTCAGCGCGTCGAGGCGCTCCTGTGCGGCCTTGAGCGCCGCGGCCCCGCTGGTGCTGCCGCTGACCAGCTGGTCGCGGGTGGCCTGGAGCTCGCGGGCGTTCTGGTCCAGCTGGGTAGATACCAGGGTCGCCTGGTCCAGGATGTTGATCAGCTCGCTCTGGCGAAGCGACTCCAGGCCGGCCGACTGGTTCTGATGGACCTGGGTCGCTACCGCGAAACCCAGCAGGACAGCCAGCAGCGCGGCCAGAGCGTTTGCCTTGGTGGCTCGCGGACGCGCCATCCTCAGCAGCCGCCTCCCGGGAGAGGGCTCCCCCGGCGACGGGTCCGGCGAGGTATCCGGTGGGCTGGCCTGGCTCATGCGCGAAACAGGTGTCGGCGGATGGAGGCCACGTTCGAGAAGATCCGGATGCCGAGGACGACGACGACGCCGGTCGACAGCTGCGAGCCCACCCCGAGCTGGTCACCGAGGAAGACGATGAAGGCGGCCACCACGACGTTCGACAGGAACGAGACGACGAACACCTTGTCGTTGAAGATGCCGTCCAGGACGGCGCGCACTCCCCCGAACACCGCATCGAGGGCGGCGATCACGGCGATGGGCAGGTAGGGCTGCAGGGCCAGTGGCACCGCAGGGTGCAGGAAGAGTCCGACGGCCAGTCCGACGAGCAGTCCAAGGGCGGGAATCACTGTGAGGTCTCCGTCTTTTGCCGGGGTGTCGCCTTCGGGGTGGTCACTGCCGACTGCACGGGTTGGGCCTTCTGAAGGGAGAGCGTGGGCTCCCCGGGGACCACGACCGACGTACGGGTCTTCAGGTCGCTGCGCACCTTGTAGTTGTTCGTGAGTGACTGAAGATAGCTGCCCCCGCTGTTGTCGGCGAACTCCACGGCCAGGTTTCCCCGGTCACCGATCGCGGTGATGACATAAGGCCGGGTCAGCGGCCGGTAGTCCACCAGGATGGCCTCGCCGGCGGACCGGATGGCGGCCCGGGAGGTCAGCCGGTGACCGTTGATCGAGATCGCCTCCGCGCCCGCCTGCCACAGACCGTTGACGATGATCTGCAGGTCGCTGGCGATCACCTTCCCCTGGTCGGGGCCGGTGGCGGTCCGCGGATTGGCGTCAGCGGCGTTGGGATCGGCTTTGGTCTCGGCGTCATTCACGGTGAGTACCAGGCCAGGGCCGGTGACGGGCACCGTCCCCGCCACGAGCTCGAGCTTCGAGAGCTCAGCCGTGAGCCCCGTCTGACTCTGCTGGCTCAGAGCCGCCGCCTGTGAGGCGTTGATCTGGTTGCGGGCCTGAGCGATGATCCGCGTCTGCGCGTCAGCGTGTGCCCGTGCCGCCTCAATCCGGGTCACGAGGCTGAGCTTGATCTTGGTGGCAGCCGTTGTCGGCGCCCGCAGGGCCAGTGCCGACGTCGTCAGCAGAGCCCCGACCAGAACTGCGACGATGATCAGCATCGGGCTGCGATGCCCTGTGGCAGCCGGAAGGCCGGCGTCGCGACGGCGCGCTGCTGCCGCTGCATAGCCAGGGTCAAGCGGGCGCTCCATCATCTCGGTGATCAGCGTCATCGACGCGTCGGGCCGATCCGCCCGGCCGGTGCTCATCCTCTGGCCGCTCTGGCGACTCGGACGACATCTCTGGTCTGGACGGCGTACATGAGGCCGGCCACCCAGTAGAGGACGGTTCCCCACCAGGCGAATGCCCAGCCGGTCGGCAACGCGACAACCGCGAGCATGCTGTCGCCCTGGCCGAGCAGGATCAGCGGGAACGCGAAGAGAAGGTCGAAGGTGGCCGCCTTGCCGATGAAGTGCACCGGCAGCGCCCGATAGCCGTAGTGACGCACGACCATCAGCAGCGCCGTCCCGAAGACCTCGCGGGCGACCAGGATCGCGACCAGCCACCAGGGAATGATCTCGCGCCAGGCCAGGCCGAGGAGGGTGGACAGGATGTACAGCCGGTCCGAGACAGGGTCGAGCAGCTGGCCGAAACGGGTGACCAGGTTGTAGCGCCGGGCGATCTTGCCGTCCAGATAGTCCGTCACGCCGGACAGCGTCAGGACCACCACAGCCCAGTTGTCCTGGCCGGTCAGAATCAGCCAGAGGAAGATGGGAACGAAGACCAGTCGCACCATGGACAGCGCATTGGGCACGGTCCATATCCGGTCACCGACCGTGCCATTCCCCTGGGTGCTCTCGTCCACCTGTTCCCTCACCCCCATAGCCTAGGCGTTGC